>NZ_NQYC01000001.1:3200000-3490000 GCF_003600835.1 Bacillus sp. PK3_68
CTTAGTACGAGAGGACCGGGATGGACGCACCGCTGGTGTACCAGTTGTCTTGCCAAAGGCATCGCTGGGTAGCTATGTGCGGACGGGATAAGTGCTGAAAGCATCTAAGCATGAAGCCCCCTCAAGATGAGATTTCCCATAGCGCAAGCTAGTAAGATCCCTGAAAGATGATCAGGTAGATAGGTTCGAGGTGGAAGCGTGGCGACACGTGTAGCTGACGAATACTAATCGATCGAGGACTTATCCTAATGATACGCCTAACGGCGTCACACATGAAATGGCACGGAGTTGCCGGTTACTGACACATATTATCCAGTTTTGAAAGAACAAACTCTTTCAACTTTATACAGTCTGGTGGCGATAGCGAAGAGGTCACACCCGTTCCCATCCCGAACACGGAAGTTAAGCTCTTCAGCGCCGATGGTAGTTGGGGGATTCCCCCTGTGAGAGTAGGACGCTGCCAGGCAATCCAAAAGAACAGCAGACGCTGTTCTTTTTTTTATTATGCTAAACGACCCTTTCTTTTTTTCCTTCTTCTTTCTCTATTTAATTTGTGATAAACTTACGTCATTGTTTGGAAGATTGTTAAATTGAAGGAGGGTGTCCCATGCTGGAAAATGGATTAGTTATGGCATTGATTATTTTAATTATTAATGTTTGTTATGTATCATTCTTTACGATTCGGATGATTCTAACATTAAAGGGATATCGTTATTTTGCTGCATTTGTTAGTATGGTTGAAATTATTATTTATATTATTGGTTTAGGCATGGTGCTGGATAACTTAAATGAAATTCAAAATGTTATTGCTTATGCTGTTGGTTATGGTTTAGGGGTAATCGCCGGAATGAAACTGGAAGAAAAGCTAGCGCTTGGCTACATTACTGTCAATGTGATTACTAAAGAATATGATAAGGATTTGCCAAAGCAGCTTCGAGATCAAGGTTATGGAGTGACGAGCTGGGCAGCCAATGGGCTTGAAGGAGATCGTATGGCGCTGCAAATTTTAACGCCAAGAAAATATGAGTTGAAACTATATAGCCAAATTAAAGAATTGGATCCTAAGGCGTTTATTATCGCTTATGAACCGAAAACAATTCACGGCGGGTTCTGGGTGAAAACTGTTAAAAGAGGGAAGCTGGCAGAATGAGCAAAAAGAAAAAATTTTATTTGCAGGAGAATGAAACAATTGACCAGTGTCTAAAGCGTATGTCGGCAGAAGGTTACACACCTGTCCGAAGAATGGAACGCCCTGTTTTTAAAGAGGAAACTGTTGATGGGGAGAAAAAATATACGCCGATCGGCAGAGAAATCATTTTTGAAGGGAAATTAACCCCTTAAACACGAACATTAAAAAAATAAAAAATAAAATCGTTCGATTTTTTATTGACAATACAGTTTTAAGCTTGTTAAGATGTAGATGACAAATACGTTGCCTCATATAATAGCGGGGATATGGCCTGCAAGTTTCTACCCGATTACCGTAAATGATCGGACTATGGGGAAAGCACATTTTATCTGGGGTTTATTCTGTCTTAACGAGCTTTTTTTGCCCGGATGAGCTGCTTTCTCTTGTGAGAAGGACAGCCATCCGGTTTTTTATATGTTTTTTTATATGCGATTAACTATTTAGGAGGGCAATCATGTCAGTAGAAGTGGGCGTAATTATGGGAAGTACCTCTGATTGGGAAACAATGAAGCATGCTTGCGATATTCTGGAAGAGCTTGAAGTGCCATTTGAGAAAAAAGTCGTTTCAGCCCATCGCACACCTGATCTTATGTTTCAGTATGCTGAAAGCGCAAGAGAGAAAGGGATAAAGGTAATTATCGCTGGTGCGGGAGGTGCCGCTCATCTTCCAGGAATGGTTGCTGCTAAAACGACTTTGCCTGTCATTGGTGTGCCTGTCCAATCTAAAGCACTAAATGGCATGGATTCTTTATTATCCATTGTACAAATGCCAGGGGGTGTGCCGGTAGCAACAGTAGCCATTGGGAAAGCAGGGGCTATCAATGCTGGGTTGCTGGCAGCACAAATATTGTCTGTTACTAATAATGGTCTGGCTGTAAGGTTGAAAGAGCGCCGCAAACATATAGAAGAAACTGTATTGGAAAGTAGTGATCAACTTGTCTAAACGAATGATTGTGCCTGGACAAACAATAGGAATTATCGGCGGTGGACAGCTTGGCCGAATGATGGCCCTAGCTGCTAAAGAAGCAGGTTTTAAGATTGCGGTTCTTGAGCCGGGAGAAAACTCTCCATGTGGACAAGTGGCTGATATCGAAATTAATGCGGCTTATGATGATCCTGAAGCTTTAGATCAATTGGCTGCTGTTAGTGATGTGATTACGTACGAATTTGAAAATATAGATTATGAAGGTTTAAAAAAACTGCAGGAAAAAGCATTTGTCCCGCAAGGAGCGGAACTAATCAGAATCACACAAAACCGTGTGGCTGAAAAAGAAACAATTGTCAAAGCGGGCGTTCCCGTAGCACCTTATGAAGTCATTACGGAAACAGCGGAAATTTATGATACGATAGATAAGCTCGGATATCCGTCTGTCTTAAAAACAGCACGTGGCGGCTACGATGGCAAGGGACAATTTGTGATTAAGGAGCCATCTCAGGTTGAGAAAGCTGCTCAGCTTTTACAGCATGGAGTTTGTGTATTGGAAAAGTGGATTCCATTTGAACGGGAAATTTCAGTGATTGTTACACGAAACCTTCAAGGAGAAACAACTTATTTTCCGGTTGGAGAAAATGTACATAAAGAAAATATTCTCCATGAAACGATTGTACCGGCAAGAGTAGCAGAAGGGGTCAAAAAAGAAGCTGTTAAAGCAGCTGAGAAGATTGCTGAAGCACTCTCACTCGTCGGCACGCTGGCTGTAGAAATGTTTGTCGGCAAGGATGGAGAAATTTACATTAATGAGCTAGCGCCAAGACCTCACAATTCAGGGCATTATACAATTGAAGCTTGTGATGTCTCCCAGTTTGGCCAGCACATTCGTGCGATTTGTAATTGGCCACTAAAAACGCCAGAGCTCTTAAAGCCCGCTCTCATGGTCAATATACTTGGCGAACACATGCCAGAGGTTTTGGAGGGAATAGCAAAACACCCGGAATGGTCCGTTCACTTATACGGAAAAGCAGAAGCAAAAGTAAAACGAAAAATGGGACATATCACAATTCTGACAAGTGACATGGAAGCCGTACTTGAAGAAGTAGAGGCAAGCGGGATCTGGAGCAATAATGGAAAGCTGATCGGAGGATAAAAAAATGATCGAACGTTATACACGCCCGGAGATGGGAGCCATTTGGACGGAGGAAAACCGCTATCAGGCTTGGTTGGAAGTGGAGATTCTTGCCTGTGAAGCATGGGCAGAACTTGGTGACATTCCGAAAGAAGATGTGCAAAAAATTCGCGAAAATGCAGGATTTGATGTAAATCGCATTAAAGAGATTGAAGAAGAAACACGCCATGACGTGGTGGCTTTTACACGTGCGGTATCTGAAACACTTGGAGAGGAACGGAAATGGGTTCATTACGGCTTAACCTCTACGGATGTTGTCGATACAGCATTATCTTATTTACTGAAGCAGGCGAATACGATCTTAAGAAAAGATCTTGAGAATTTTGTCAGCATTCTTAAAGAAAAAGCAAAAGAACATAAATATACCGTGATGATGGGACGCACGCACGGTGTTCATGCAGAGCCGACTACATTTGGCTTGAAGCTGGCTCTGTGGCATGAAGAAATGAAAAGAAATCTTGAACGCTTTAATCAGGCAGCTGAAGGAGTCGAGTATGGAAAAATCTCTGGAGCTGTCGGTACGTATGCGAATATCGACCCATTTGTTGAAGAGTATGTCTGCAAACACCTTGGGACAAAACCGGCGCCGATTTCTACACAAACATTGCAGCGCGATCGACACGCTCATTACATGGCTACGCTAGCTTTAATTGCTACATCTGTCGAGAAATTCGCGGTGGAAATTCGCGGGCTGCAAAAAAGCGAAACACGCGAAGTGGAAGAATTCTTTGCGAAAGGTCAAAAAGGTTCTTCTGCTATGCCGCATAAGCGCAATCCAATTGGTTCAGAAAACATGACAGGCCTTGCCCGTGTGATCCGTGGCCATATGCTGACAGCTTATGAAAATGTGCCGCTTTGGCATGAGCGTGACATCTCTCACTCTTCAGCTGAACGGATTATTTTACCGGATGCTACCATTGCCTTGAATTATATGTTGAACCGTTTCGGAAATATCGTGAAAAATCTAACGGTCTTTCCTGAGAATATGAAGCGCAATATGGATCGGACCTTAGGCTTGATTTATTCACAACGTGTCCTGCTCGCTTTGATCGATAAAGGTATGGCACGCGAAGCAGCCTATGATACGGTTCAGCCGAAGGCAATGGAAGCATGGGAGAGACAAGTCCCATTCCGTGAATTGATTGAAGCGGATGAGAAGATCACCTCAAAATTAACGGCTGAAGAAATTGCTGATTGCTTTGACTATAACTATCACTTACAGCATGTTGATACAATCTTTACCCGTCTTGAATTAGACTGATAACAACATAGAGGTTCCGTACAGGCGGGACCTCCTCTAACAAATAGTGACTGAAGATTTTTAATTATTTTACAAGGGGAAGTCACATTGGAAAAAGGCTCACTGCTTTATGAAGGAAAAGCGAAACGGATTTATGCAACTGATCAGGAGGATGTTGTCTTGATCGCCTACAAAGATTCAGCCACTGCTTTTAACGGAGAGAAGAAGGCAGAGCTGGCGGGCAAGGGAAGATTGAATAATGAAATTAGCAGCCGCCTCTTTTTAAAGCTTAAGGAGCTTAACATTCCCTCCCACTTTATTGAACAGCTCTCCACACATGAGCAGCTGGTCAAGCATGTAAGTATTATTCCTCTCGAAGTTGTTACGCGAAATGTGGCGGCAGGCAGCCTAGCCAAGCGTCTCGGACTCGAAGAAGGACAGGTATTTGATCAGCCAATCGTTGAATTCTACTTTAAAGATGATCAACTTGGTGATCCTCTTCTTACTGAAGACCACATTCAGTTATTGAAAATTGCTTCTAAAGAGGAAGTAGCTGAGATAAAGA
Organism: Bacillus sp. PK3_68; assembly: GCF_003600835.1. Classification (NCBI taxonomy): domain Bacteria; kingdom Bacillati; phylum Bacillota; class Bacilli; order Caryophanales; family Bacillaceae; genus Bacillus; species Bacillus sp. PK3_68. The sequence goes on from NZ_NQYC01000001.1 coordinate 3,205,118, forward strand.
AGCAAGCTCTGGCGATTAATGAAGCACTCCTCTCATTATTTGCAGATATGGAAATCGATTTGATCGACTTTAAAGTCGAATTCGGCAAAGACAAAAATGGATCCATTTTACTGGCCGATGAAATCTCGCCGGATACGTGCCGTCTATGGGAACGGAACACAAACCGCAAGTTAGATAAAGATGTGTTCCGCCGTGATTTAGGCAATTTAGTAGAAGCATATGAAGAAGTGTTTAATAGATTAGGGGGAAATCAGCATGTATAAAGTAAAAGTATTCGTTACATTAAGAGAAAGTGTATTAGACCCACAAGGAAAAGCGGTTCAACAGTCATTAGCTAATCTTGGTTATGAAGGCGTTCAAGACGTACGCATCGGAAAATATATGGAATTAACGGTCGATGGGAACAGTCAGGAAGTAGAAAAGACAGTAAACGAAGTATGCGAGAAGCTGTTGTCTAATCCAGTTATCGAAGATTACAGATACGAGATTGAGGAGAGTGTTCAGCAGTGAAATTCGCAGTGATTGTGTTCCCGGGCTCTAATTGTGATGTTGATATGTTTCATGCAGTGAAAGACGAATTGGGCGAGGAAGTAGAATATGTTTGGCATGATGCTGATGATTTAAGCCAATTTGATGGCATTTTGCTACCAGGCGGCTTCTCCTACGGCGATTATCTTCGATCTGGAGCGATCGCCCATTTATCGAAGGTGATGAACGAAGTAAAAAAAGCAGCTGAAGCAGGAAAGCCAGTTCTCGGTGTATGTAATGGTTTCCAGATTCTACTTGAGTCAGGTTTGCTGCCAGGAGCTATGCTGCGCAATAAAGACTTAAAGTTCGTTTGCCGACCGACACAACTGCGAGTAGAAAACAACGAAACCATGTTTTCTTCTGCATATAGCAAGGGTGAAGAAATTACTGTTCCTGTTGCTCACGGAGAAGGAAACTACTACTGTGATGAAGCAACGTTAAAACAACTGCAAGACAATCAGCAAATCGTATTTACGTATGCAGACAATTTCAATGGTAGTTTGCAGGACATCGCTGGAATTGTAAATGAAAAAGGAAATGTTCTTGGAATGATGCCTCATCCTGAGCGAGCAGTGGATGAGCTGCTTGGAAGTGCAGACGGATTAAAATTATTTCAATCAATCGTAAAACAATGGAGGGAATCTCATGTCGTTAATGCTTGAACCAAGTCCATCACAAATTAAAGAACAGAAAATTTACCGCGAGATGGGCATGACGGATGAGGAATTCGCAAAAGCTGAGCAGATTCTGGGACGCACGCCAAACTATACGGAAACCGGTCTTTTCTCTGTTATGTGGTCTGAACACTGCAGCTATAAAAATTCCAAACCAGTACTTCGTAAATTTCCGGTAACAGGAGAACGTGTTCTTCAAGGGCCGGGAGAAGGAGCTGGAATTGTTGATATTGGCGACGAGCAGGCCGTTGTGTTTAAAATTGAAAGCCACAACCATCCTTCAGCGATTGAGCCGTATCAAGGGGCAGCCACAGGCGTGGGCGGCATTATCCGCGATGTTTTCTCAATGGGGGCCCGCCCGGTAGCGATGTTAAATTCCTTGCGGTTTGGTGAATTAGAGTCAAGCCGTGTCAAGTATTTATTTGAAGAAGTAGTAGCAGGCATTGCTGGCTATGGCAACTGTATTGGTATTCCAACGGTCGGCGGGGAAATTCAGTTTGACCATACGTATGAAGGCAACCCTCTCGTTAATGCGATGTGTGTCGGATTGATTGATCACAAAGATATCCAAAAAGGCCAGGCAAAAGGCATTGGCAATACGGTTATGTACGTAGGCGCAAAAACAGGACGCGATGGCATTCACGGAGCGACTTTTGCTTCTGAGGAATTGAGTGAACAATCTGAAGAAAAGCGTCCGGCCGTTCAAGTAGGTGACCCGTTTATGGAGAAACTGTTGCTGGAAGCTTGTCTTGAACTTGTGAAAAGTGATGCACTTGTCGGCATTCAAGATATGGGAGCAGCCGGATTGACAAGTTCTTCAGCTGAGATGGCGAGCAAGGCTGGTTCAGGCATCGAAATGAACCTTAATTTTGTACCTCAGCGTGAAACAGGCATGACACCATATGAAATGATGCTTTCAGAATCACAAGAGCGGATGCTCATTGTCATCAAAAAAGGACGGGAAAAAGAAATCGAAGAGCTTTTTGCCAAATATGGACTGGAGGCTGCTAAGGTTGGCCGTGTAACAGATGACGGTATGCTTCGCCTTCTTCATAGAGGGGAAATAGTGGCGGAAGTACCTGCTGATGCACTGGCGGAAGATGCACCAGTCTACTATAAGCCGTCAGCGGAGCCAGCTTACTATCGCGAGTATCAGGCAATGGAGCAGGAAACGCCTCAAGTCACAGATTTTAAAGAAACACTGATTCAATTGCTTTCCCAGCCTACCATTGCGAGCAAAGAATGGGTTTACGGGCAATACGATTATCAAGTACGGACAAATACAGTAGTGGCTCCAGGCTCTGATGCAGCGGTCATTCGTGTGCGCGGTACAAATAAAGCGCTAGCGATGACAACAGACTGTAACTCTCGTTATCTATATCTCGATCCGGAAACAGGCGGAAAAATTGCGGTAGCAGAAGCTGCGCGTAATATCGTTTGCTCAGGCGGTGAACCATTGGCCATTACAGACTGTTTGAACTTTGGAAATCCGGAAAAACCGGAAATCTTCTGGCAGATTGAAAAAGCAACAGACGGAATGAGCGAGGCATGCCGAGTGTTGAGTACCCCGGTAATCGGAGGAAATGTTTCTTTATATAATGAAACGAACGGAACAGCTGTTTACCCAACACCTGTTGTGGGCATGGTCGGTCTAATTAAAGATCTTTCTCATATTACAACGCAAAGCTTCAAACAAGCAGGCGATCTTATCTATATCATCGGAGAAACAAAAGCGGAGTTTGGCGGAAGTGAATTGCAGAAGCTGCATAATAATGGAGAAATCTTCGGAAAAGCACCAGCGATTGATTTAACAGTAGAGGAAGCAAGACAGGAGGCTTTATTAAGGGCCATCCAAGCAGGCGCTGTACAATCAGCACATGATGTAGCGGAGGGCGGATTTGCAGTGGCCCTTGCGGAAAAAGCTTTCGGCACAGGTCTTGGAGCAAATATAGAAATGGATGATGACATCGAGCGGACAGCCGCTTTATTCAGTGAAACACAGTCCCGTTTTATCGTAACAGTCAGCAAAGAAAACCAAGAGGCGTTTGAATCCATCGTAGCGGAAGCGAAGCTTGTTGGAGAAGTAACAGCTGAAGAAAATTTAGTGATCAAACAGCAAGAGGATATAGTTATCAAAGCAGAAGTCCGTGAACTTGAAGGAGCTTGGAAAGGAGCGATTCCATGCTTGCTGAAGTCAGAGGCTTAAATGAAGAGTGCGGCGTGTTTGGCATATGGGGGCATGAGGATGCGGCACAGATCACTTATTATGGTCTGCACAGCCTACAGCATCGTGGTCAAGAAGGTGCTGGGATCGTTGTATCAGACGGCGAAAAGCTTCGTGGCGTAAAAGGTGAGGGACTCGTCACAGAGGTATTTAGCCAAGAAAAGGTTCAAGAGTTAAAGGGCTTTGGTGCCATTGGCCACGTAAGATATACAACAGCAGGAGGCGGCGGATATGAAAATGTTCAGCCGCTGCTGTTTCATTCGCAAACCGGCAGTCTGGCACTAGCTCATAATGGAAATTTAGTGAATGCTACTTCTTTAAAGCATCAGCTGGAAGGACAAGGAAGTATCTTCCAAACAACTTCAGATACTGAAGTTTTGGCTCACTTAATCCGCCGTGGCGGATTTGGAACGATGAAAGACCAGATGAAGCATGCGCTATCGATGCTAAAGGGTGCTTATGCTTTTCTGGTTATGACAGAAAATGAATTGCTGGTGGCGCTTGATCCGAATGGTTTGCGCCCGTTATCAATTGGTCAGCTCGGTGATGCATTTTGTGTCGCTTCCGAAACTTGTGCTTTTGATATTGTCGGTGCAAAATTTATTCGCGATGTAGCACCAGGTGAATTATTAATTATTAACAAGGACGGCATACGGTCCGAGCGGTTCTCAATGGCGACCAACCAGGCTATTTGCACGATGGAATATGTCTATTTCTCCCGTCCGGATAGTGACATTCACGGAATTAATGTTCACAGCGCGAGAAAGCGTTCTGGCATTCAGCTAGCAAAAGAAGTAAATATTGAAGCGGATGTCGTAACTGGAGTGCCAGATTCAAGTATTTCGGCTGCTATCGGCTTTGCCGAAGCAACAGGAATTCCTTATGAAATGGGACTCATTAAAAACCGCTATGTCGGCCGGACGTTCATCCAGCCTTCTCAATCGTTACGTGAACAAGGGGTAAAAATGAAGCTGTCGCCGGTTCGCGGCGTTGTTGAAGGCAAGCGGGTTGTCATGGTAGATGATTCAATCGTCCGCGGTACAACGAGCAGACGCATTGTGAAAATGCTAAAGGATGCTGGTGCGTTGGAAGTACATGTGTGCATTACTTCGCCGCCAATTAAAAATCCTTGCTATTACGGCATTGATACATCAACAAGAGAAGAGTTAATCTCCGCTACTCACTCCGTAGAAGAATTAAGGGAGGCAATCGGCGCCGACTCTTTAACATTCTTGAGTGTGGAAGGATTGATTAAGGCAATCGGTCATGAAAAACAAAATGGTCATTGCGGCCAGTGTCTCGCCTGTTTTACAGGGGAGTATCCGACAGAAATTTTGCCGGACACGATGCATCCGCATGATAAAGAACTGATGTGTTAATAAAGCTAGCTGTTCATGCAGCTAAGAGTATATAAGGGGGATCTACGAATGGCAAAGTCGTATGAAGCGGCAGGAGTAAATATTGAAGCGGGCTATGAAGCGGTGGACCGGATGAAGAAACATGTAAAACGGACGAACCGTGCAGGCGTGATGGGCACGCTTGGCAGTTTCGGCGGCATGTTTGATTTATCTGCTACAAATGTAAAAGAACCTGTGTTAGTATCCGGCACGGATGGTGTTGGCACGAAATTAAAGCTCGCTTTTATGATGGACCGTCATGATACGATTGGTATTGACTGTGTGGCGATGTGCGTGAATGACGTCATTGTACAGGGAGCAGAACCGCTTTACTTCCTTGATTATATTGCCTGCGGCCAGGCTTTGCCTGAAAAGATCGAGCAAATCGTCAAGGGAGTCGCCGACGGCTGTGAACAGGCGGGATGTGCATTAGTCGGCGGTGAAACCGCAGAAATGCCCGGCATGTACAGTGACGGCGAATATGATATCGCCGGCTTTACCACAGGAGTGGCGGAAAAAAGCAAGCTGATTACTGGTGAGAATATTCAGGAGGGAGATGTCCTGATTGGACTGCCTTCAAGCGGCGTACATAGCAACGGGTTCTCGCTCATACGCAAAATCTTTTTTGAGCAACATGGCCTTACGCCAGAAGCGGAGCTGGAAGAGCTGTCTGCTCCTCTCGGAGAGGTACTGCTTACACCGACAAAGATTTACGTGAAGCCGGTTCTTGAAGTATTGAAAAACTTGGAAGTCAAGGGCATGGCCCATATAACAGGCGGCGGTTTTATCGAAAATATTCCACGCACACTGCCGGAAGGATTAGGTGCAGTTATTACAGAAGGCACATGGGACGTTCCAGAGGTTTTCCATGCATTGAAAGCATACGGAGAGCTTGATCCGAAGGAAATGTATAACATTTTCAATATGGGTATTGGATTAGTCATGGTCGTATCTGCCACAGAAGAAGAGCAGGCCAAACAGCTGATTGAACAAGCAGGGGAGAAAGCTTATACAATCGGACGGGTTATCTCAGGTGAAGGGGTTCAATTCGAGTGATGAAAACAGAGAAAAAAAACTGTATCGCCCTCTTTGCATCCGGCAGCGGAAGTAATTTTCAGGCGATCGCAGAAGCGGTTCAACAAGGGGAAATTCCGGCTCATATTGCTTTGTTAGTTTGTGACCAACCGGATGCATATGTGATCAAGCGTGCAGAACAATTTAATATTCCAGTGTTTTCTTTTCGGGCAAAAGACTACGCATCCAAGGCAGAATTCGAACAAGAAATAGTCGAGAGACTCCGGGAAGCCGGAGTTGACTTTATTTTTCTGGCAGGATATATGCGTTTAATTGGGGATACTCTTTTAAACGCTTATCGTGGCAAAATAGTAAATATCCATCCTTCTTTGCTTCCTGCTTTTCCAGGAAAAGATGCAATCGGCCAGGCTTTTAATGCTCGGGTGAAGATTGCCGGAGTGACCGTTCACTTTGTGGATGAAGGAATGGACACCGGGCCTATTATTGATCAGGAGAGTGTCCGGATGGCGGGAGATGAAACACGGGAATCATTACAGAAAAAAATTCAAGCAGTTGAACATGAATTGTATCCGCGGGTAATCAAAAAACTTTTAACTGAAGCAGTTATGGAGGGAATAACAGAATGAAAAAACGTGCGTTACTCAGTGTATCAGATAAAAGTGGCATCGTAGATTTGGCCAAAGAATTAATAGCGTTAGATTTTGAAATTGTTTCAACAGGCGGAACGAAAAAAATGATTCAAGAAGCCGGACTGCCGGTCATGAGTGTCAGTGACGTGACTGGGTTTCCGGAGATTCTTGAAGGCCGTGTGAAAACATTAAATCCATTTATCCATGGAGGCCTTCTTGCAAAAAGAGGAGAAGCTGATCATGCGAGACAGCTGGAGGAACAAAAGATTACTCCTATCCATCTTGTCTGTGTCAATCTGTATCCGTTCCAACAAACGATTGCCAAACCCGATGTAACAGTAGATGATGCCATTGAAAACATTGATATCGGCGGACCAGCTATGCTGCGTGCCTCTGCTAAAAATCATGAATACGTAACAGTGATTGTAGATTCAGCTGATTATGAAACAGTATTGGCAGAATTAAAGTCATCTGGAGACACAACAAAAGAAACAAGACGAAAGCTGGCGGCAAAAGTGTTCCGTCACACGGCAGCTTATGACGCGATGATTGCTAACTACATGACAGAACTAACAGATGAAAAGCAACCGGAAAAAATGACAGTTACATATGAGTTAAAGCAGCCGCTCCGTTATGGAGAAAACCCACATCAGAAAGCTGCTTTTTATGAACAGCCGCTTGGCTCTGCCTTTTCGATTGCGCGTGCCAAACAGCTGCATGGAAAAGAGCTTTCGTACAATAACATTCGTGATGCTGATGCTGCCTTGCAAATCGTTAAGGAGTTTGCCGAGCCAGCGGCGGTAGCAGTGAAACACATGAATCCATGTGGTGTTGGCGTAGGCAGTACGATCCAGGAAGCGTATGAGCGAGCTTATGAAGCAGACCCAACTTCTATTTTCGGAGGAATTGTGGCGTTGAACCGTCCTGTAGATGGAACACTTGCTGAAAAACTGCACGAAATCTTCCTGGAAATCATCATTGCCCCGGAATTTACAGAAGAAGCGCTTGCTATATTAACAGCAAAGAAGAACATTCGCCTGTTAACGTTGCCGTTTGATAAAGGAAATAGCAGTGAAAAGGTATTAACATCTGTAGAGGGCGGCTTGCTTATTCAAGATCTAGACCTCCATTCACTTGACGATGCGGACCTCCGAGTGGTTACCAAACGTGAGCCGACAAAAGAAGAGTGGGCGGCAATGAAGCTTGGCTGGAAAGTTGTAAAACATGTCAAGTCCAATGCCATTGTTGTGACAGATGATAGGATGACACTCGGTGTTGGGGCAGGACAAATGAACCGCGTAGGCGCAGCGAAAATTGCCCTTGAACAAGCTGGAGAAAAAGCAAATGGAGCAGCCCTTGCTTCTGATGCGTTTTTCCCGATGAATGATACGGTAGAAGCAGCAGCTAAAGCAGGCATTACAGCGATTATCCAGCCGGGCGGGTCCATTAAAGATGAAGATTCTATTAAAAAAGCGGACGAATACGGCATTGCGATGGTGATGACCGGCATTAGACATTTTAAACATTAATCAAGCGGGGGAGGAACAAAGATATGAACGTTCTTGTTATTGGCCGCGGAGGCAGAGAACATGCAATCTGTAAGAAGCTTTCGGAAAGCCCGCAAGTGCAGACAGTCTTTTGTGCACCGGGCAATGCTGGTATTGCCCAGGATGCAGAAATCGTAGAGCTTGATGAAATGGACTTTATCGCGTTAAGCGAGTTCGCTATCAGCCAGAACGTCGGGTTAACTATCATTGGCCCTGAAAATCCGCTTTCCGCCGGGATTGTCGATCACTTTCAAGAAAAGGGATTAAAAGTATACGGACCGAACAAAGCGGCAGCGGAGCTTGAAGGAAGCAAGTCATTTGCTAAGATGATGATGGAAAAATACAATATTCCTACTGCCCACTATGCTTCTTTCGATAATTACAAGGAAGCAAAAGCATATATTGAAGAGCAGGGAGCACCGATTGTATTAAAAGCAGACGGGCTTGCAGCTGGAAAAGGCGTGACGGTCGCCATGACGCTGGAGGAAGCGCTCGCTGCCCTTGAAGAGATGATGGTAGCTAAAAAGTTTGGCGAGGCTTCTTCGAGACTAGTCATTGAAGAGTACCTTGAAGGAGAAGAGTTTTCTCTAATGGCCTTTGTCAATGGTGAGCATGTCTATCCGATGGAACCAGCTCAGGATCATAAGCGGGCGTTTGACAACGATGAAGGTCCGAATACAGGCGGCATGGGGGCTTATTCTCCGATCCCTCATATTTCAGCTGATGTGATTGAGCAGTCCATTCAGGAAATTCTGCTCCCGATTGCCAAAGGGATGGCAGCGGAAGGACGCCCGTTCACGGGTATTATTTTCGCAGGATTAATGCTGACAAAAGAGGGGCCAAAAACAATCGAATTTAATGCCCGCTTTGGCGACCCGGAAACACAGGTGGTGTTGCCGCGGCTCGAATCAGATCTTGCCCAGGTTTTCTTAGATGTGCTGTCAGGAAAAGATCCTGAGCTGAAATGGAAAGATGAGGCGGTGCTCGGTGTTGTGCTTGCAGCAGAGGGCTATCCTGGAAGCTATGAAAAAGGCCACCCGATTAAAGGGATTGAGAGAATAGAAGCTTCTGCTGTATTGCATGCAGGAACATTTAAGGACGAGGAAGGAACGGTCTGTGCAAATGGAGGCCGGGTACTGCTTGTGACGGGTATAGCTCCATCTATTCAGGAGGCCAGACAAGAAGCCTATAAGAAAGTAGCAGCGATTGAGACAGATCACTTTTTCTACCGGAAAGATATTGGCAGCCGGGCCATTGCCAGTGCCCAGTCAATAAAATAATGTAGCGGAACAAGGCTCTTTTTAGGAGCCTTGTTTTTTTGTGTTTCACAAAAGGGCAGTCAAGTAATCATGTTTGTAAGCCGCTTCCTATGGAAAGTAATAATTATGGAAGATTACAAAACAGAAAGGCGGAAAGGCATGTTTCATTATACAAAAGTCGTATCTGCTTCTTTAGAAGAAGCTATTTCTAGGCTGGAGAGCTCCTTGAAAAGCGAAAGGTTTGGCGTGCTTTGGCAATTTGACATTCAGGAAAAACTGCAAGAAAAGGGAGTGGATTTTAACAAGAAGTTTATCGTGCTGGAAGTGTGCAATCCGCACGAAGCTAAAAAGTGCTAGAAGAAGAAAGTCTTGCCGGCTACTTTCTGCCGTGTAAAATTGTTGCTTATGAAGAGAACGGCCAGACAAAAGTTGGGATGCCAAAGCCGACAATTTTAATCTCCATGCTTGAAAACGACAAATTAAAAGAAGTGGCAAGGGATATTGAAAGCAGATTGATTAACTGTATTGACGCTGTTTAACAAAGCAATGAAGGAGTGAGCAAAAAAACTGACCATTATTCAACAAAGTGATAAAAAGCTCATCAAATATGATCATCTCCTATCTATCATTGGTATAAAAGTTTAAATAGCTCACTAAGGCAGAAGGAAGTGTCCTTCTGTCTTTTTTATGATCTTCATAAATTCTTAACAAAAAACGCTCAAAATGAGAGAGAGCACAATGAAAGGGTGTCAGGATGGAACAAATCTCATTAATTGTTGCGTTGGGAGCAGGGTTATTATCGTTTTTTTCACCATGTATTTTTCCTATACTTCCTGCTTATATCTCTCACTTAACAGGCGGAACAATTCAAAATCAGAAATTATATGTAGATAGACCATTATTAATTCAGCGCTCGATTGCCTTCGTGACAGGCTTCAGCTTAGTGTTTATGTTAATATGTTGCTATCTATGCAGGTTATAACAAAGTATTAAATGCAACAACGAGTAAAGGCGTGGCGCTTGTATCGTTAGATAATGCATACTGGGGACCGAAATATGCCGGAGCAAAGCGCGTAATTAAAAAATTACCCATTGGTGACAGTTTCATAGATGTGCTGGAGACCGATAAAGCATACGCGGCGATTGATGCTCTTTCTAAACAAAAGGTGATTGAAGGGTTTGATGATCATATATTTAGACCGGACGAGCCTGTTACACGAGGGCAGGCTGCGGCTATTATAAACAGGGTATTAAAGCTTAAACCTAAGGTGATGAGTCAGTTTAAGGATGTTCCCAAAACAAAACGTTTTGCTGCTGATATTGCCGCCATCCGGGAAGCGAACATTATTAGCGGGTTTCAGGATAAAACGTTTCGGCCGGATGAATATTTAACTCGCAATGAAATGGCTGTCATTGTGCAGCGGGCGTTTAAATTAAATCCCGATTTAGCGAAGGCAACGAATACATACTCAGATGTGAATGATCAGCATTGGGCTTATCAGGCTTCTTTAATAATGAAGAATATCGATAAGACAGGTATTTTTAGTGATGTGAAGTTTTATGGAACCCATCGGGCATCAAGAGCTGTCTTCTCGGCTGCATTTTATAACTCTATGAATACAAAATGAAAAATAGTCCCAGACAGATTCCTGGGACTATTTTTAGCGAGAAATCAATTCATATGTGAAAGGAAATTCAGAAAATAAGGGGGAGAAAAACGTTCATATATAAAGGAAAAACACCATATGAAATAGTATGCGCAATTTTTCACATATTGTTCAAAAAAAATCAATTTCTTTAATGCTTTAAACTATGAAATATGTTAAGATAACACTAATCTAAAATACGGGATAATAGCTTCCTTGCAGGAGGGGTGTTTAGATAAATGTTAGAACAAAGACATCAGTGGAAAAACAAACAATTAAGAGAACATGTAGCGGTAGTGAATGGTGAACTTTCTCCGACGCTAGTGCTGAAGAATGCCCGCTTTTTGCATTCGGTGCTAAAGCAATGGATAACTGCGAATATATGGATATATGAAGATCGTATCGTTTATGTAGGAGAAGAAATGCCAGAGGCTGATCAAGGCGAAGTGTATGATTGCAGTGGCAAAACTCTCGTTCCGGGTTATATTGAACCGCATGTCCATCCGTTTTTACTTTACAATCCGCAAAGCTTCGCAGAATTTGCAGCGAAAACAGGCACAACTACATCTATTAACGATAACTTAATGTTGTTTTTGTCATTAGAAGAAAAGAAAGCGTTTTCTTTGTTAGAAGAATTTCGGTCACTTCCTGTCAGCATGTACTGGTGGTGCCGCTACGACGGCCAAACAGAATTGGCGAATGAAGAAGAGGTTGTCTCTAACGTAGCGGTGAAAGCTTGGATGGAGCATGATGCCGTTGTACAGGGAGGCGAACTGACTGGCTGGCCGAAGCTTCTGGCTGGCGATGAGATGATGCTGCACTGGATACAGGAAACAAAGCGCCTTCGCAAACGAATTGAAGGTCATTTTCCGGGCGCCTCCGAGAAAACACTAACGAAGATGGCCCTGCTTGGAGCAGATAGCGATCATGAGGCGATGAACGGAAAGGACATCTATAAGCGACTTATGGCTGGCTATATGGTTTCCTTGCGCCATTCATCCATCCGGCCGGATCTTGAAGTGCTGCTTCAGGATATGAAAGACATGGGCCTTAAACAATATGATATGATGATGTTTACAACAGATGGCGCAAGCCCTTCCTTTTATAAAGAGGGCATTTTAGATTGGATGATTGCTAGAGCAATTGAATATGATATTCCAGTCATTGATGCCTACCATATGGCTAGCTACAATGTGGCAAAGTATTACCGTATAGATCATTTACACGGCATGATTGCGCCGGGACGTATTGCTAATATTAACGTGTTAAGGGACGAATTCCATCCTTCGCCTATTTCTGTGTTGTCAAAAGGGCAATGGGTGAAGAGAGAAGAGGAAATTATGCCTTTCCCAACTATAAGATGGGAGGAGTTTGGATTTGGTCCGCTTGATTTGGATTATAGCTTGAAAGAAGAAGATTTGCAATTTTCTATGCCTTTTGGAGTGCAGCTTATTAACAACGTAATAACAAAGCCGTACTCACTTGAAAGAGATATGTCAGCGGAAGAGATTTCTACCACGGATGATGAGAGCTTTTTAGTATTGCTCGATCGCCAGGGAAAATGGCGAGTGAATACCACTCTTAAAGGATTTACTTCAAAGGTAGAAGGGCTTGCTTCTTCTTTTTCCAATACGGGAGATATTCTTTTGATCGGAAAGTGTAAACGTGAGATGGAGCGAGCATTTAATCGGATGAAAGAAATGGGTGGCGGAATTGTCCTCGCTGAAGGTGAAAAAGTAATTTATGAGATTCCGTTAGAGCTTTCAGGACTAATGTCCACTAAGCCATTTGAGGACATTATGGATGAAGAAGAAAAATTAAAGGGGCTTCTAGTGGAAAGAGGTTATTTATATGATGATCCTCTGTATACTCTATTATTTTTATCATCTACTCATTTGCCATATATTCGTATTACTCCGCAAGGAATGTATGATGTAATGAAGAAAACGGTACTCTTTCCAACGATAATGCGTTAAAATAGTAAAGTATAGAGAAATATATATGGGAGTTTGTGTATGAAAAAATTGACCATGCTCGCCTTGTTAACGAGCACTTTGCTTATGGGCGGCTGCTGGGGAGAGAAAGAGACAAAGATAGAAAAAGACAGCGTGCAGGAAGCCAAGGGACAGACATATAAATTTCCTTTAACTGGAAAAAGAGTGGAAGAACGGCCTGAACAGCGTGCAGTCGCCGTAGTAATTAATAATCACCCGCAGGCACGGCCGCAAACGGGCTTAGCTGCCGCAGACGTGGTGTATGAAGTATTAGTTGAAGGGGATATGACAAGATTTCTTGCTATTTATCAAAGTGAACAACCTAAAGAAGTAGGGCCTGTTCGCAGTGCCCGAGACTACTTTATTGATTTAGCTAAAGGATACGACAGTTTATTTATTGCTCACGGATATAGTCCTGAAGCAAAGGAGAGGCTGTTTAGTGGAGAGATCGATCAAATAAATGGCATCCAGCACGACAACACAATTTTTATGAGGGATGCTTCTCGTAAAGCACCGCATAATTCTTATATCCAGTTTGACAAGATGTATGAACAGGCGGAGATCAACGGATATAAGATGAAAGGGATGCCAGACCGGCTGAATTTTCTCAAGTCATCGGATGCGATTGCAGGAGCTGAACAGAAAGCACCGTCTGTTCAGATTAATTATTCTAGCAAGCCGGCCTTTCAGGTGGAGTACAAGTATGACGCTGACAAAAAGGAATATGAACGATTTGTCGGAGAGGAACAGCAGGTGGACCGGGAAACGAAAAAAGCCGTCAGTGCAGCTAATATCCTGATTATCGAAGCGGAGCATCGAGTGACAGATGGGGAAGGCCGTCTTGATATCAATCTTTCTTCGGGAGGAAATGCTTACCTTCTTCAGAATGGAGTGGTTCATACGGCAGAGTGGTCAAATGTAGACGGGCGGATTTTACCTTTTAAAGATGGGGCTCCAATGGGATTTGTGAAGGGAAAGACGTGGATCAATATTATTCCTGCTTCTAAAGGGTTAAACAAGATGGTAACTTTGCGAAATAACTAAAAAAGGGGTTTGACGCTTAATATGCAAATTGAAAAGCTGCGCGGAAGGGAATTGGATCAGTTGTTTGAAGCGGTTCTTTCACTTCGCGATTTAGAAGAATGTTATTTATTTTTCGATGATCTTTGCACGGTAAATGAAATTCAGTCTTTGGCCCAACGTTTGGAAGTAGCGCGTATGCTTAAAGAAGGCAAAACCTATCATAAAATCGAAAACGGCACGGGTGCATCTACCGCTACCATTTCACGAGTGAAGCGCTGCCTGAATTATGGAAATGATGCCTACCAGCTTGTTTTGGACCGCTTAAAGGAAAAGCAAGTTTTGGAAAAAAAACAACCATAAAAAGAACAAAAATAGGGTCTGGCCCTCATCGCGTTAATTGATTCATGCGATGGGAGTCAGACCTTTGTTTTAGCATGGAGAAACAAATGTTATAATGATGAGGTGCAAATTTGCTATTAGGCAGTCGGCATGGATAAAAGAATGGAGGAAATTGCTAGATGTATGATGTGCGTGAATGGCGTCATGTGTTTAAGTTAGATCCAAATAAGGAGATAGATGACTCAGCGCTCGAGCAGGTATGCGAGTCAGGAACTGATGCCATTATGATCGGTGGCAGTGATGGAGTTACTTTAGAAAATGTACTGAATTTAATGGCGCGTGTCCGCCGTTATACGGTACCATGCGTACTAGAGATATCAACGATTGAATCGATTACCCCAGGATTTGACCTGTACTTTATTCCGATGGTACTAAACAGCGGCAGCTCGGAATGGGTGACCGGTCTTCATCATAAGGCGGTGAAAGAGTACGGAGATCTAATGGACTGGGATGAAATTTATATAGAAGGCTATTGCATTGCAAATCCTGATTGCAAAGCGGCATCATTAACGGAAGCAAAGGCTCCGCTTGCGATAGAAGACATTACAGCATACGCCATGATGGCTGAAAAAATGTTTCAACTGCCTTTATTTTACTTGGAATACAGTGGGACATATGGAGATATAGCTGCCGTAAAAGCCGTACGCCAGACGCTTGATCAAACGGTCTTTTTTTATGGTGGAGGTATTACTGGGCCAGAGCAGGCGAAAGAAGTAGCTGAGTATGCAGACGTGATTGTTGTGGGCAATGCCGTATATGAAAATTTAAATCAAGCACTTCAAACAGTTGCAGCAGTCAAAAATCAGATATAATAGGAACGAACGTTCTAATAGGCGGTGAAAGTACGATGCAATTTTTAACTGAAAAGCTATTAACAGGTTTGAATGAGCAGCAGAAGGAGGCTGTCAAAACGACAGAGGGACCGTTGCTTATTATGGCGGGAGCAGGATCTGGAAAGACAAGAGTATTGACTCATAGGATTGCTTACTTGATGGTAGAAAGAGGCGTGAATCCGTATAACATTCTGGCTATTACCTTTACCAATAAAGCAGCACGAGAAATGAAAGATCGGATCGGCGCGCTGCTTGGTGGGGCGGCAGAGGAAGTCTGGATCTCCACTTTCCACTCGGCTTGTGTCCGCATTTTACGTCGAGATATTGATCGGGTTGGTTACAACCGTAATTTTACAATTTTAGATACAACAGATCAGCAATCGGTCATTAAGGGGATATTAAAAGAAAAAAACCTTGACCCAAAAAAGTTTGACCCTCGCGGCATCCTGGCAGCGATCAGTTCAGCAAAGAATGAGCTGATTGATCCTGAAACATTTAGCAAACGGCAAGGCGGTTATATGGATCAAATCGTCAGCGAAGTATATACGGAATATCAAAAGCGACTGAAGAAAAACCAGGCGCTCGACTTTGATGACTTAATTATGGTGACGATTCAACTGTTTCAGCGGGTGCCGGAAGTGCTGGAGTTTTACCAGCGGAAATTTCAATATATCCACATCGATGAGTATCAGGACACGAATAGAGCACAATACATGTTAGTAAAGCTGCTGGCGAGCCGTTTTCAGAACTTATGTGTAGTAGGTGACTCAGATCAGAGTGTATACGGCTGGCGGGGAGCAGACATTGCCAATATTCTTTCTTTTGAGAAGGATTACCCGCAGTCACGGGCCATTTTCTTGGAACAGAACTACCGATCAACAAAGCGGATTTTGCACGCTGCAAATGAGGTAATCAAAAATAATTTAAATCGCAAGCCGAAAAACTTATGGACTGAAAATACGGACGGCTGTAATATTGCGTACTTCCGTGGTGATAATCAGCAGACGGAGGCTCAGTTTGTGGCAGGGAAGATTCAAGAATTGACAGCGAGCGGTCAAAGAAAGCGTTCAGACATCGCGATTTTATACCGCACGAATGCTCAATCTCGTGTAATTGAGGAAGTATTGATGAAGTCGAACATTGATTACAACATCGTGGGCGGCATCAAGTTCTATGATCGTAAAGAGATCAAGGATTTGCTGGCGTATTTGCGGCTAATCGCTAATCCAGCAGATGATATTAGCTTACAGCGTGTGATCAATGTGCCAAAGCGTGGACTGGGCTCTACCTCCCTTGATAAAATATCACGGTACGCACAAGACAATGACTTAACGATGTATGAAGCTTTAGCAGAAGCGGATTTTATCGGCATTAGTAGCAAGGCGGCGAAGACGGCCCTGGAATTCCGCAGACTCATTGAAACATACACTCAACAGCAGGAATATTTATCGGTTTCTGAGCTGGTGGAAGAAGTATTAGAGCGCACGGGTTACCGTGACATGCTCAAAGCGGAAAAGACAATTGAATCCCAAAGCCGACTGGAAAACATCGAAGAGTTTCTATCCGTTACAAAGAACTTCGAAGACAACAGTGAAGATAAAAGCTTGGTCGCTTTTCTCACAGACTTGGCACTCGTTGCAGACATTGATGAAGTGGGGAAAGAGGAAAAAGTACAGGATTCTGTTGTTTTAATGACACTTCACTCCGCAAAAGGATTAGAGTTTCCAGTCGTCTTTTTAATGGGAATGGAAGAAGGAGTCTTCCCTCATAGCCGTTCCTTAATGGATGAGAATGAAATGGAAGAAGAAAGACGGCTGGCATACGTCGGCATTACAAGGGCAGAAGAAGAGCTTTATTTGACGAATGCTCAAATGCGGACGCTGTATGGTCGGACAAATATGAACCCTGTCTCGCGATTTATTAGCGAAATCCCGGCAGATCTAATTGATGATCTGGCAGCGAGCAAGAAGGTTACTACATCATTCGGTTTAAAAACACAACCTGCCCGCCGTCCGGTTGCTAGACCGCAAATAAAGACAACCAATATCAATTCTGATTGGAAGGTCGGAGACAAGGCGAGCCATAAAAAATGGGGGACAGGAACAGTTGTCAGTGTAAAAGGCAGCGGGGAAAGCATGGAATTAGATATTGCTTTTCCAAGCCCGATCGGCATTAAACGTCTTCTGGCTGCGTTTGCCCCAATTGAAAAAGCATAAATGAAGGAGTGGTCAATATGGACTTGCAAGCTGCTGAAAAGAAAGCACAGGAGCTTCATAATCTATTAAATCAGTATAATTATGAATATTATGTGCTGGACCAGCCCTCTGTTCCTGATTCGGAGTATGACCGCTTAACACAGGAACTGCTTAAGCTGGAAGAGGAGTTCCCTGAACTGCAAACCCCTGATTCACCTACCCAGCGTGTCGGCGGCCAGGTGCTAGATGCCTTTAAGAAAGTGCAGCACGATGCCCCCATGCTGAGCCTTGCTAATGCATTCAATGAAGAAGACTTGCGGGATTTTGACCGCCGGGTAAAGCAGACACTGGATGAAGATAGCTATTCCTACGTATGTGAATTGAAAATCGACGGTCTGGCTGTTTCTTTAAAATATGAGGATGGATTATTCGTTCAAGGCTCAACACGCGGGGATGGCACGATCGGTGAAGATATTTCCGTGAATTTAAGGACCATCCGTTCTATCCCTTTACGTGTAAAAGAGCCGCTGACAATGGAAGTACGAGGAGAAGCTTTTATGCCAAAGCAATCCTTTATTGCTTTAAACGCCATTCGTGACGAAAAGGGAGAAGAGCCTTTTGCAAACCCCCGCAATGCAGCAGCCGGGTCTCTGCGCCAGCTGGACCCGCGGATTGCAGCTTCCCGCAACTTGGACATTTTTCTGTATGGAGTAGCCGAAGCGGAAACGCTAGGGGTTAACACTCATAGCGAAAGCTTGGAGATGTTAGACCGTCTGGGATTTAAAACAAATAAAGAGCGCCAAGTGTGCCGCACGATTGACGAAGTCATCGAGTATATTGGCGGCTGGGCCGATAAACGGCCAAAGCTGCCTTATGAGATCGATGGCATCGTAGTCAAAGTGAATTCGCTTGAACAGCAAAAGGAACTGGGAGCAACAGTAAAAAGTCCACGTTGGGCGATTGCCTTCAAATTTCCAGCTGAAGAGGTTGTCACAAAGTTAACTGGCATTACGTTAAGTGTGGGCCGGACAGGTGTAGTGACACCGACCGCTTTATTGCAACCGGTCAAAGTAGCTGGAACAACCGTACAGAGGGCAACGCTGCACAATGAAGACCTAATTCGAGAAAAAGATATCAAGATCGGTGACTTTGTGGTCATTAAAAAAGCGGGGGATATTATTCCTGAGGTTGTCAATGTCATTGCTGAACGACGGACAGGCGAAGAAGAAGAGTTTCAGATGCCGACCCATTGTCCGGAATGTAACAGCGAACTTGTCCGCCTGGAAGGTGAGGTAGCGCTTCGCTGCATAAATCCGCAATGTCCCGCACAAATACGGGAAGGCATGATTCACTTTGTTTCTCGCAATGCGATGAACATTGACGGGTTAGGAGAGAAAGTGGTAGCTCAGCTATATAGAAGCGGTCTCGTACAGGATGTCTCTGATTTGTATAGTCTAACGAAAGAGCAGCTCATTCAGCTTGAGCGGATGGGAGAAAAGTCGGCAGATAACTTGTTAGAGGCTATTGAAGCATCAAAGGACAATTCACTTGAAAAGTTATTGTTTGGTCTTGGTATTCGCCATGTTGGAGCTAAAGCGGCTAAAACACTTGCCCAGCATTTTGAAACGATGCAGGCACTCTCCGAAGCAACTATAGAACAATTAACAGCTATTCATGAGATTGGCGATAAAATGGCCGAGGCTGTTGTTACGTATTTTGATCAACCGGAAGTGGGAGAATTGATCGCTAAACTGCAAGCGGCGGGGGTCAATATGACTTACAAAGGGCCGAAGCTTGCAGCGGTAGCAGCATCTGATTCATTCTTTGCAGGGAAAACAGTTGTTTTAACCGGGAAACTGCATGAGTTAACTCGCAACGAGGCAAAAGAGCGGATTGAAGCTCTTGGCGGAAAAGTGGCGGGCAGTGTGAGCAAAAATACGGATCTTGTGATTGCTGGTGAAGAAGCGGGTTCTAAATTGGAAAAAGCGGTGCAGCTAGCTATTGAAGTATGGGATGAACAAAAGCTGTTGGTTGAACTTAATAAGTAAGAGGTGGCTCTTTTGAAGAAAAAAGTATTTTCGGCGGCACTCGCAGCGATGCTTCTCATGAGCGGATGCGCGCCGAAATTAGATAAAAAAGATGAAGTAATCCAGGAAGATGGAAAGCAGGAGAAAGCGATCATTCCAAACTATCAAATCTCCGAGAATTTTTACCGGACGATCGTACCATTTAAGCCAGGAAAGGCAAGAGGAATGGTCGTCTCCAACCTTAATACACGCTACGATATAGTGGAATTTGAAACGGGTTTAATGAGAATTGCCCAAGACAACTTTTCTCCGAAAGATTATTTATTCCAGGAAGGGCAAATGCTTGACGGCGACACGATCAAGGCATGGCTGGAACGGAAGTATACACCTGAACAGCTGAAAGAAAAAAATGAGCAATTGAAAGAAAAAAATATGGATCCAGTAAAAAATCTTGGGTTGAATCCACCGGACAGCGGAAAAGGCTCAGTGGAGCAGCGCAATGAAGACAGCCCGATTTATTTGGCGCATGTAATGGAGCATGATTACCTGACAAAAACAGATAACAATTCATTGCAATTATCAGGAGCTGTTATTGGACTTGCTTTAAACTCTGTACACTACTATACAAAAGAGAAGTACGGAGCTGTCTATGATTACAAAATCCCTGATGAAGAAGTAGAGCGTGAAGGCAAGAAAATAGCGGAGGAAGTAGCTCAACGAGTCAGAAAGACGAAAGGATTGGAGAATGTTCCTGTAACGATCGCTTTGTTTAAGCAGGCTCCTCAAAATTCCGTTGTGCCTGGCAATTTTATTGCTTACACGCATCTTGATGCTGATGAAGATAGAATAAGAGGATGGGAGAAAGTGAATGAAAAATATTATCTTTTCCCATCGGCAGAAGCAGAGAAAGATCATCGGGATGACACCACATACTTTTTAAATTTCAAGCAAGATGTGGAGAAGTATTTTAAAAACTATAATGGTGTGGTTGGAACTGCATTATATAACGGCGAAGAACTTGTTGACTTAAAGATTAAGATTCCTATTCAGTTTTATGGAAAGGCAGAGGCCATCGGCTTTACACAGTTTGTTACCGGACTGGTGATGGACCACTTCCCAGCCTATGTTCCTATTGAAGTAACGATCTCTTCAGTCAATGGACCGGAAGCACTTATTGTGAAAAAAGCTAATGAAAAGGAACCGCAAGTGCATATATATGAGTAACAATTAAAAGATGCCCAAAAAGCTTAAGCTTTTTGGGCATCTTTTTTAGTTATTTATTTCTTATTTCCTCCAACAAAGAAATCATCTTTTCATTTTGCTGAATGATCGTTTTATTTTGCTGCCGCAATTTTGTGAAGTCAAATAAGTAGATCAGCAGAATGATTGCTATAAAGAATCCCATACATTTACCTCACGCTCTTTTTACTAATTATACCATATTTGTGTTGTTGGCTACCTCTTTGGAATATTCATTTCAAAAAAGGTTGATATTTCCTTAAAACTGTATTATATATATTAATACAGTTAATACGGTTGGCTGAAAGGAAGCGAAGCGATGTTTACGATTGATACGAGGAGTCGTATACCGATTTATGAGCAGCTGATGAGCAAGCTGAAAGAACTTATTATTCGTGAAGTGTGGAAGGAAGACGAACAGTTGCCGTCCGTCCGTTCACTTGCCCAGGATTTAACGATTAATCCGAATACGATTCAAAAGGCGTACCGCGAATTGGAACGGGAGGGATATATTTACTCTATCCCAGGCAAAGGAAGCTTTGTCTCCCCTGTGAAAAAAGAAATGAGCGAGGAGCGGATGATGGTGCTGAAGAAAGAACTGGAGAGAATTGTCGAGGAAATTTTATTTTTAGGCGTACCAAAAGAAGATGTGATCCGTTTGATCGAAAAAATGGATGTGCCGGAAAGGGGGAGCGAGAATGATAACAGCTGAACAAGTATCGAAGCGATTCGGGCGCTATGAAGCAGTCAAAGATGTATCTATCCATGTAAAAAAAGGGTCCATTTACGGATTGCTCGGTTCGAACGGAGCTGGAAAAACAACGTTTCTAAAAATTATTACTGGCGTCATCCGGCCAGATAAAGGTATGACCAAAATCGAAGGAGTGTCTATTTATGAAAGGCCAGAAGTGAAAGAAAGAGTATTGTTCATTCCTGATCAACCTTATTTCTTTCAACAGTCAACGCTGATGCAGATGGCTTCTTTTTATAAAGCAGTTTACAAGAGATGGAATGGTGAACGATTCCAACAACTGCATGGGCATTTCTCCCTTGATCCGCATGCAAAGCTTTCGCGAATGTCAAAAGGGATGCAGCGACAGGCCGCTTTTATCTTAACTTTGTCTGCCATGCCGGACGTGCTTGTACTGGATGAGCCATTTGACGGCCTTGATCCTGTCGTGCGTCAGCAAGTGAAGAATCTGCTTATCCAGGATGTGAGCGAAAGGGAAATGACTGTTATTGTCTCTTCTCACAATTTGCGCGAGATGGAGGATTTTTGTGACAGTGTCGGTATTATGCATAAGGGAGGGCTCCTGTTTGAACGCGAATTGGAAGAGTTAAAGACAGACGTCTGCAAGGTGCAAGTAGCCTTTCGCAAGGTGCCGGATCAGGTGTTTCTTGACGGCCTGGATCTTCTTCACTACGAGAAGCGGGGGCGTGTATTTATTTGTATCGTGCGCGGGCAAGAGGAGGACATTCACCGGCATGTGCAAGTATTTGAGCCGGCAATATTTGATATCCTGCCGCTAACTCTTGAAGAAATATTTACATATGAAATGGGGAGTGTCGGCTATGAAATCCGGAATCTTATCGTTTAATAAAGGGCTGTTTCAGCAGCATGCCCGTTCTGTTTTATGGATCAGTGTCTTTTTTGCACTCGCACTGCTGATCGTCCTGCCACTTGGGATGTGGATGGTCTTTATGAATGCAGAATCGCTGGAAAGCTATCTCCCTCCTAAAGGGAAAAATGGAGTCTTTACTTTTTCTTATCCTTTCCAATACATTACTTACCTTATTTTTCCGGTTATTACAGGATTAATTTTGACTAGCTATATGACGAAAAAAGGGTCCTCTGATTTTATGCATAGCTTGCCATTCAAGCGGCAAACATTGCTGACGCATGTATACGCAGCCGGCAGTGTGGCGCTGATTCTTCCGATCCTGCTGACTGGAATTGTACTATTGGCCCTGCGCTCATTTATTACACCGCCGCTCTACACAGTAGGTGATGTTTTTGGCTGGATTGGCCTTTCGCTATTAATTGTGTTATTGCTGTTCGCCGTCACTATTTTTGTTGGATTATTTATCGGTGCCACGCTGCTCCAGGGTGTGATGGCGTACGGTGTCCTTATTTTACCGGGTGCGCTCATTATGCTCGTCTTAGGAAATGCTCGCTTTTTCATTAATGGACTTGCGGCAGATGTTTATATAGATAGAGTGATGACCGAAGGGATTTTTCTAGTGAGGGCCGCGTCAATTTTAGAAAGGCCGTTCAGCAGTTTAGAACTTGCTTTATATGCTGGATTGATTGTTCTGCTCGTTGCTGTTTCTTATTGGATTTACAAAATAAGACCGGCAGAAGCAGTGGATGAAACGATTGCTTTTCCTTTTTTCCGGACGCTATTTATTTTTAGTCTTACCTTATTTGCGATGCTCGCAGGCGGACTGTACTTTGCTGAATTTCTTGATGGCGCATTCGGATGGACGATGCTTGGCTATCTCATCGGAGCATTCGCTGGTTATACCGTTATGCAAATGATTGTTCAGAAAACGCTGCGGCTCTCCTGGCCGTGGAAAGGGTTTGTTCTTTATGTTGTCGCACTCGCCGTGCTGCTTATACCGACTGCAATTGCTGCAAGTATGTATGAAAAAAGGCTCCCAGCAGAAAGCGATATTGCGGCAGTATATGTGGGAGACAATGTGGATTATCATTCGATGGATCTTCCTAATTCTATGGCCATTAACAAAAACAGGGTGGCAGAGATGGAAGAAAAAGAATCCATCCGTCAGGCTGTCTCCCTCCATGAACAGTTGATAAAGAATGGGGAGCCCTCTAAACAAAGAGGCTATCAAGTTGGAATAACCTATAGGTTGAAAGACGGCAGCCGGATAGAGCGGCAATATTATCTGAAGGATGAGCAGTTAACTGAAATGACGAAGGGATTAAGAAACAATCAAGAGTTTAAACAAACAACTAGTCCTATATTTGCCATTTCCCGACCGGAAAAAATCAGTTATTTAGCGGTCACTGATTTTCGTGGAACGAGAGAGCTGCGTGTCACTGAGCGGGAAGAGATGCAAGCGTTGATGCAGGCACTTAAAAATGACATTTTAACTGAACCCTCACGCCAATTTAAAGTAGATGACTTTTCTCAAGTGGGAGAAGTGCAATTTTGGTTCACCGACGGACAAATGATGTCTGTGCCAATCTATATGGATCAAAATCAAACAATGAGTTACATTCATGGAAAAGTAAAAGGCGGCAATAATTTTGCTTCAGCTGATCAGGTCGAGGAAGCATATATTTTAACTACCAATACAAGGAAGCGCCGCCAGCAGTTAATTAGTTATATATATGATACCTCTTTCAGTGAGAAGGAATCGGCACTGAACGACATTCCGGTGCCGGCGGAAAAAGTGAAGGACTTTAATCAACTGAAGCAATTGATGAATCCTAAACATTTAGAACAAGAGAGCAACAAGACCTTATTAGTCAGATGGAAAGGAAGCAGAGAGGTATCCGTCGTTGGAGTAAAAGAATAATAGAAAAACATCCTGCGGTGCCGATAGATAGTAAAGGTACTTAATGTTAAAATATTAAACTAGTATAACCCCGTTCTAAATTCAGAACGGGGTAAAATACAGTTATTCAGATTTAAATGTAAAAAATAATGCAGCGGATTTAAATATATAACCATAAAGCTGCTTAAATCTGCATACTGTTCAGTTATTGTTCCTGTTTATTCAATAATTCGCAAGTGTGTTTTTTTAAGTTTTAAGTACATTTAAAAGATCTTGTGGTTCTTCCAATATGTAATGAGCGGATTCAAAGCCCTTGATTGCTTTGGCCCCCCATAACGCTAAAGCAAATTTTGCACCAGCCTGTTGTGCGCATTGCATATCATAAATAGAATCGCCTATATACAATGAAGCTTCGGGTTCGCACCCCAGTATTTTGAGGCATGTTAAAAGAGGTTCCGGATGGGGTTTATGTTTTTCTGTATCGTTTGCACAAATGGTGTGATCAAAAAATGGGCGTAAGCCGAACGGGTCAAATTCATCCATAAGTTCCTGTTTTGTTTTGGAAGTAACAATGCCTGTTTTTATCTTACTCTGATGTAAATAATGAATCACTTCTTCCAGACCAGCAAATATAGAAACTTCACCAGAAAAATCGAGCACGGCCTTAGACCATTTTAAATGAATCCGATCTATATCCGAGATCTGCAACTTCTTTAACGTTTCTTTACCAGGAATGCCTAAGGAAAATCTTAATTCCTCTAACGGATACTTCTTCCCTTGTTCTTCTCTTAAAATCTTTTGCAGAGACTTTAGTATCGCTCTTTCTGTATCTAGAATGGTTCCATCTACATCAAAAACTACACACTTAAACATGTTTCATCCCCCCTTGTCTTCTTAATGTATGCTCATTTTATCACACCAATTAGGTAGGAGTGTTTAGCGGTTGGTTCAGCCGTTCCCCAGTCTAATTGCCGCTTGACCTTGGCGTGGTAGCCGTGGGTTTCTCGGCAGTCTTCTTTTGTCGAAAAGAAAATTTAAAATTGTTTGAAAATAGGGTTTCCATTTTGTGATGGCTGTTATATAATACAATCATAAGATAACAACTGTGTTATAACAAAAAGGGGTTAATATACGAACAACAGCGGCATTAAAGGGGTATTGCCGAATAGAAGTAAGCAGTGCTGTTACATAATTTTTTAAAACAGCTATTGCGCAACAGTCATAAAAAACATATGGGAGGAATTAAAATGACAAACGAACGCGTACAACAATTACAAGAACAATGGGAAAAGGATGAAAGGTGGCAGGGGATCACTCGCCCGTATTCTGCAGAAGAAGTGATTAAGCTGCGTGGATCGATCGATATTGAACATACATTGGCACGCCGCGGAGCGGAAAAGCTATGGAACTACCTCCATACAGAAGGCTTTATCAATGCTCTTGGTGCTTTAACAGGAAACCAGGCTGTCCAACAAGTAAAGGCCGGGCTCAAAGCTATTTACTTAAGCGGCTGGCAGGTGGCGGCGGATGCCAACCTTTCCGGCCATATGTACCCAGACCAAAGCTTATACCCTGCGAACAGCGTTCCAAGTGTAGTCAAGCGGATTAACCAAGCGTTACAGCGTGCTGACCAAATCGCTCATATGGAAGGCGACGATTCCATTGATTACTTTGCGCCGATCGTGGCAGATGCTGAAGCAGGATTTGGTGGCCAGTTGAACGTGTTTGAATTAATGAAAGGAATGATCGAAGCGGGTGCAGCAGGTGTTCACTTCGAAGATCAGCTTTCTTCAGAGAAGAAATGTGGTCACTTGGGAGGAAAAGTTCTTCTGCCAACTAAAACAGCCGTGAAAAACTTGATTGCCGCCCGCCTTGCGGCTGATGTTATGGGAACACCAACCATTCTTGTTGCCCGTACAGATGCGAATGCCGCTGACTTGATCACAAGCGACTTTGATCCGGCGGATGCTCCATTTATTACTGGTGAGCGGACACCGGACGGCTTCTACCGTACAACAGCAGGCCTTGATCAGGCGATTGCCCGCGGTCTGGCGTATGCTCCGTATGCAGACCTTATCTGGTGTGAAACATCTGAACCAAACCTTGAA
Source organism: Bacillus sp. PK3_68 (assembly GCF_003600835.1). Taxonomy (NCBI): domain Bacteria; kingdom Bacillati; phylum Bacillota; class Bacilli; order Caryophanales; family Bacillaceae; genus Bacillus; species Bacillus sp. PK3_68. Next base: position 3,231,397 of record NZ_NQYC01000001.1, read on the forward strand.
GAAGCACGCCGCTTTGCTGAAGCGATCCATGAGAAATTTCCTGGAAAAATGCTTGCTTACAACTGTTCGCCTTCTTTCAACTGGAAAGCGAAATTGGATGATGAAACAATCGAGACCTTCCAAGTGGAGCTTAGCAAAATGGGCTACAAGTTCCAATTCGTTACACTTGCAGGCTTCCATTCTTTGAATCACAGCATGTTCCAATTGGCGCTTGGCTATAAAGACCGTGGCATGGGTGCTTACTCCGAACTGCAACAGGCAGAATTTGATTCCGAAAAAGACGGCTATACAGCTACGCGTCACCAGCGCGAAGTTGGTACTGGTTACTTTGACCAAGTATCGATGGTTGTCTCGGGCGGTGAGTCTTCCACAACAGCCCTAAAAGGCTCAACAGAGGAAGAGCAATTCCAGACACAATCTTAATAAGAAAAACTGCCTCCCATTTGTTTGGAGGCAGTTTTTTACACTGGAGAAGAAGGGAACTGCGAACGGCAAAATAAAGTAACTGTAAAGAATAATAGAGTTAGTTAATTTTTCACATAAAAATATAAGAGCCTTGCTACATTTTATTGTGTAGGAAGGCTCTTTAGAGTTGATTAGTTTATACGTCCGCACTCAAAAATTAATAATAAAGTTGCTTCATTCTGCTTCAACTAACGCACCTGATTGCTGAAGTAAAATTTCTCACCATTTTTTATGTTACAACGGTGCGGGAGTATGAATTTGTTCGTCAAAATTTAATTCTAAAAGTTGGCCTGCGTGAACTAAACCAGAACCAAAACCATACATGAGAACCCTGTCTCCATTTTTAACTTTTCCCTCACGGATTCCAAGATCAAGAGCTAAAGGAATAGTTGCAGCGGAAGTATTTCCAAAGTTGACTAGGCTATAAAGAGTTTTTTCCATCGGAAATTCTAATTTCTCGCAAATCGGTTCAATGAGTCGCAAGTTAGCACTATGAGGTATAAACCAATCAACTTGTTCTAAACTTGTTCTCGTTTTTTCTAAAATTTGTTTTACACTATCAGGAACATTCCTTACAACCCATCGAAAAACTTCCCTGCCGTTTTGCACAAGATATTGAGTATCGACTAACTCAATTCCATTGACCTTTTTGGATAATCCAGAACGGTATACATGCTGTGCGCCGCTTCCGTCACTTCCCAGATTGAACCCAATAAAACTCTTTGATTGTTCATCCTTTTCAACCAATACCGCACCAGCACCATCACCAAATAAAACACATGTACTTCTATCGCTATAATCTGTAATTTTTGAGAGTGTATCTGCTCCAATAACAAGCACCTTTTTGTGGAGTCCAGAGGCGATAAGAGAATGGGCCGTATGCAATGCATAAACAAACCCTGCACATGCCGCACTTAAATCCATGGCCCCTGTTCGAGCAATATTTAAACGGCTTTGTATGATACTTGAAACAGAAGGAAATGGGAAGTCTGGTGTACTCGTTGCCACAAGAATCATATCTACATCTTCAACGTTTTTGTTGTATCTTTGCATTAAATTCCTTACGGCAGCTTCACATAAATCGCTGGTAAATTCATCAGGACGGCTAATTCTGCGTTCATGAATCCCTGTTCTTTGAATGATCCACTCATCATTTGTTTCAACCATTTGCTCCAGTTCAACATTGGTTAACTTTTTTTCGGGTACGTATGTACCAATAGCAGTTATTCTCGCACCTATCATAGAATCCACCCCTTATTTTTATTTGCAATCTAGTGTTAATACCTAGTGCTAATTATAGCGATTTATGTGATGAAAAATCAATTTAAATTCCTTTTTTTATAACAAATGTTTACTCCTTATTGAAGTAACTTGCTTTGTTAGCCCAATAAAAATTAAACCGCTTGATCATCACTTAACAGTAAATAGACTTCTTTTCATGGAAGCTATTTGAATGAAAGAAAGAGTGATAAAATAAAGGCTGGAGAAATCCGTTGAAATATTGCTAGTGAGCCTTAATATTTGATAAGATGAATAGTATTGTGACCGTTTTATATTTTTCTTGGAGGTGAAGGAAATTGTCACGAATTTCCGAAGAGCAAGTTAGACACGTCGCTCATCTTGCACGTCTGGCTATATCAGACGAAGAGGTGGAAACATTTACAGCTCAGCTCGATAGCATTATTCAATTTGCTGAGCAGTTGAATGAACTGGATACAACAGGTGTGAAACCAACGTCGCACGTATTGGACATGAAAAATGTACTGCGCGAAGATAAATCTGAACCAGGATTGCCGCGCGAGGAAGTATTGAAAAATGCTCCAGATCACGAAGATGGACAAATCCGGGTACCGGCGATCATTGAGTAAGGAGAGAACAAGATGTCATTATTTAATCATACGTTGACTGAGCTTCATGACCTTTTACATAAGAAAGAAGTATCCATTCCTGATTTAGTGGATGAATCTTATAAAAGAATTAGCGAAGTAGAAGATAAAGTCAAAGCATTTATTACATTAAATGAAGAAAATGCCCGCAAACAGGCAGAAGCCTTGCAGGCGAAAATTGGCACCGATGAGGCAAAAGGATTGCTGTTCGGCATGCCAATTGGCATTAAAGATAATATTGTGACAAAAGGGTTGCGCACAACGAGCGGCAGCCAAATTTTAAATAACTTTGATCCAATCTATGATGCCACAGTTATGAACAAGCTGAATGAAGCTCAAGCGATTACGATTGGAAAACTTAACATGGATGAATTCGCGATGGGATCTTCGACAGAAAATTCTAGCTATCAAAAGACAGCGAACCCATGGGATTTAAGTAGAGTACCAGGTGGTTCGTCAGGTGGTTCGGCTGCAGCGGTTGCGGCAGGGGAAGTACCGTTCTCACTCGGTTCCGATACAGGTGGCTCGATCCGCCAACCGGCCGCTTTCTGTGGGGTTGTTGGCTTGAAGCCAACATATGGGCGTGTGTCCCGTTTCGGCTTGATCGCTTTTGCCTCTTCTTTAGATCAAATCGGACCAGTGACACGCAATGTAGAAGATAACGCCCGTTTGCTTGAGGCCATTTCTGGTTTAGATCCAATGGATGCCACTTCTGCTAATGTACCAGTTGATACGTATTCGGATGCCTTGACAGGTGATATTAAAGGTTTACGGATTGCTGTGCCAAAAGAGTACCTTGGCGAAGGGGTCTCAGAAGACGTGCGTCAATCTGTATTGGATGCTTTGAAAGTGTTAGAAGGGCTCGGCGCGACATGGGAGGAAGTCTCTCTTCCACATTCTAAATATGGACTTGCTACTTATTATTTATTGTCTTCTTCCGAAGCGTCTTCTAACCTTGCTCGTTTTGACGGTATCCGTTATGGCTATCGCACTGAGAATGCAGAAAACTTGATTGATCTTTACAAAAAGACACGTGCAGAAGGCTTTGGCGATGAAGTAAAGCGCCGTATTATGCTCGGTACATTTGCTTTAAGCTCTGGCTACTACGATGCATACTATAAAAAAGCTCAACAAGTGCGTACATTAATCAAAAAAGACTTTGAGGACGTATTTGAAAATTATGATGTCATTATCGGGCCAACTACACCGACACCAGCTTTTAAACTTGGTGAAAATATTGATGATCCGCTAACGATGTATGCGAACGATATTTTAACGATTCCTGTTAACCTTGCAGGAGTTCCGGGAATTTCCGTGCCGTGTGGATTCTCAGGCGGTATGCCGCTTGGTCTGCAAATTATCGGCAAGCACTTTGATGAGAAAACTGTTTACCGTACGGCTTATGCATACGAGCAGGCAACTAATTTTCATCAACAGAAACCATCGCTGTAAGGGGTGACACACATGAACTTTGAAACGGTTATTGGGCTAGAAGTCCACGTAGAGCTGAAAACAGAATCTAAAATCTTTTCTTCTGCTCCCGCTCATTTTGGAGCAGAGCCAAACACAAATACAACAGTCATCGATCTTGCTTATCCAGGTGTGCTCCCTGTTTTAAATAAGCAGGCAGTCGAGTTTGCGATGAAAGCGGCTATGGCATTGAACTGCGAGATCAATACGGAAACGAAGTTTGACCGTAAAAACTATTTTTATCCGGACAATCCGAAAGCTTATCAAATTTCGCAGTTTGACAAGCCAATCGGTGAAAACGGCTGGATTGAAATTGAAGTAAATGGCCAAAAGAAAAAAATCGGCATTACTCGTCTTCACTTAGAAGAGGATGCTGGGAAATTAACGCACTCCCGTAACGGTTATTCGCTCGTTGACTACAATCGTCAAGGCACACCGCTCGTTGAAATCGTCTCTGAGCCGGATATCCGCACACCTGAAGAAGCATATGCATATCTTGAAAAATTAAAGTCCATCATTCAATATACAGAAGTATCTGACTGTAAAATGGAAGAAGGGTCCCTTCGCTGTGACGCGAACATTTCTCTTCGCCCATACGGCCAGGAGGAATTCGGTACAAAAACCGAATTGAAAAACTTAAACTCTTTCAACTTTGTTAGAAAAGGACTAGAGTATGAAGAAAAACGCCAGGCAGATGTATTGTCTACCGGTGGTGTGATCGATCAGGAAACACGCCGCTTTGATGAATCTACAGGCAAAACATTGCTTATGCGTGTAAAAGAAGGCTCGGATGATTATCGTTATTTCCCTGAACCGGACCTCGTTGAGCTGTACATTGACGACGAATGGAAAGAACGTGTCCGCGCTTCGATTCCAGAGCTGCCGGATCAGCGAAAAGAGCGTTATATGAATGAACTTGGTCTGCCGGCGCATGATGCGAACGTGTTGACCATTACTAAAGAAATGTCTGACTTTTTTGAAGCGACTGTTCAAAAAGGAGCCGATCCTAAACTAGCCTCTAACTGGCTCATGAGTGAGGTGTCCGCTTACTTGAACGCCGAAGGAAAAGAGCTAAGCGAGGTTGCACTGACACCGCAGAACTTAGCAGGAATGATCGCTTTAATTGAAAAAGGCACGATTTCTTCTAAGATCGCGAAGAAAGTCTTTAAAGAGCTTGTAGAAAACGGCGGCGATCCGGAAACGATCGTTAAAGAAAAGGGCCTTGTGCAAATCTCCGATGAAGGCGAATTGCTCAAGTTTATTACAGAAGCACTTGATGCGAACCCGCAATCCATCGAAGACTTTAAGAATGGTAAAAGCAAAGCAGTCGGCTTCCTTGTCGGTCAAATTATGAAAGCCTCTAAAGGACAAGCCAATCCGTCTGTACTAAATAAACTATTGCTCGAAGAAATTAAAAAGCGTTAAATAGGAAGCCTCTCAAGCTGTCTGCTTGAGAGGCTTTTTTAGATAAAGCGTGCATGATGCTGGATATAGTGCTTGCAATTTATGATAAAAAAGCAAACTCTTGATGAATAGAGGATGATTCATGAAAAAGTGCGGGTAATTCCAGATATATAGCTAATCATTCATGATAAAAAGTTGAATTCTTGATAAACAGCGAGTAATTCATAAGAAAGCGAGTCTAATTCCAAATATAAAATCTACAATCTCTGATAAAAAGTTAATCCTCAGATAAATAGCGGATAATTGATGAGATCGCCTCTCCTATCCTAGATATCTTCCTCATGATCCCTGATAAATCGCAGACTTTTCTCTAAAATAGGGGATTTGCCCTAAAAAGAAGCGATCGATATGATCAGTGGTGCTATGATTGTCAAAGAACGCAAGGTTCCGGTGAAAATATTGAAGCTGGAGGCTCTCCTGCGAAGGCTGCCTGATCACCATATTAAAAGACCTCTCATTGAAGAAGAGTTAGCGATTTCGAAGGCAGGGCTTCGTAGGGAACAGTCGATTGATTTTTATCTAGAAATCGATCCGAACCCACGTCACTTTTTCCTTCATGATCTCCGGCTGCGAGTGCGCGATCAATTTTTCCAGATAGATACATTACTCCTCGCTCCTGGCTATTTATTGATTATGGAAATGAAAAATATAGCAGGAACAATTCCAGCAAATGATCCGCATTATGGAGGGAAAAGAAGAGAGGTTTCTTAATCCTGTTTTACAAACAGCCCGTCAAAGAGTATTGCTGCAGGAATGGTTTGCACAGTATAAGCAGCCTAGCCTAAAGATTCATACGATAACTGTTTTTACCAACAAGAAAGCAATTATTAAGTCCTTTAAGCACAATCTCCAAGTGATCCAACTGGGACAGCTTCCTTCTTTTTTAAGCTCCTTGGATGAAAAATTCGCCAGCAAGACGCTTACGAACAGGGATCAGCGAACACTTTCCTCCTTCTTTGTTCAGCAACATGTCCCTCTTGAGATCGATATTTTGCAACGTTTTCAGCTGAAAGAGGAGGACTTAATAAAGGGAATATCTTGTCCTCAATGTTACAAGTTTTCTATGGTACGTCACCTTCGAAAATGGCATTGTCCAGCCTGTCTGTTTTCCACGCGTGATGCTCATGTTCGTGCTCTTCAAGAGTACTTCCTCTTATTGCACTCTACAATTACAAATCGCCAGCTACGTGAATTTTTTCAAGTTCCTTGTCCATGGCTCGCTCATTATCTCCTTTCCTCTATGAACTTAATCTCCGAGAGTAAAAACAAAGGAAGAAGATACATGTTAAATTTTAATTCCTAGTTGACAGATAGGCATTAAAGGATTAAACTGTATATAACCTATAAAAATAATCGGAATTGAAAGGGGAGCCAACTATGAAAGAACAATTTGCAGTTATTCCAGGAGCAGAATCATTTTACTTTGAAGGAAATGACATTGGGATCTTGATTTCTCATGGATTTATTGGAACGCCGCAAAGTGTACGGTTTTTAGGAGAACAACTTGCGAAGCAGGGATTTACCGTATTGGCTCCCCGCTTAAAAGGACATGGCACTCATTATCTTGATATGGAGAAGTGCACACATGAAGACTGGTATAAAAGCTTAAAGCAAGGCTATTGGCAATTAAAGAAGCGAGGAAAAAGAGTATTTGTGATGGGACAATCGATGGGGGAACCTTAGCATTAAAGCTTGCGGCTGAATACAAAGACATTGAAGGGATGATTACGATTAATGCGGCTTTAACTCTTCCGGCTTTTGAGTATTTAAGAGGCTCTTCCGCTCCTCGGTTTATAAAAGAGGGCGCTCCTGATATTAAGGCAGAAGGCATTCATGAAATTACGTATGAAAAAGCGCCAGTCCGGGCGATCCATGAGTTGCAGGAATTAATGGCTGAGACCCCAACGGTCCTCGGTGAAATTGAGGTTCCTGCCCTATGCATTAAATCTTTTACAGATCATGTAGTTCCTCCTGAAAACACAGTCTTTATTTATCGGGCACTGTCTTCGAAGAACAAGCGGCTTGTGACACTGCCGAACTCTTATCATGTCGCTTCTATGGATCATGACAAGGAATTTATTGTTGAGCAAGCGGCCCGCTTTATCCGCACCTATGCTGCTGTTCATTCTTATGCAGCTGTAAAATAACTCATTATTTCACCTCTCTAGCCTAGAGAGGTGTTTTATTTTGGTTTTCTGCTGCATAAAAAGAGGTAAATACAAAAAGATAGAATAAAGAGGTGAAGAGAATGAAAAAAGGGTGGGGCCCGCTTATTATTATTGCGATTATCGTTGTTATATTGGCGGCGATGCTCATATCAAGCTACAACGGTATGGTTGAAAAAGAAGAGGATGTCGACCAGGCATACGCACAGGTAGAGAATCAATTGCAGCGAAGAATGGACTTGATTCCGAACTTAGTAAATACAGTAAAAGGATTTGCGAGTCATGAAAAAGAAGTGCTGAAAAATGTGTCCGATGCTCGTGCTAAGCTGGCAGGAGCTGGTTCTCCGAAAGAGCAGGCTGAGGCGAATGATGAGCTATCGGGAGCGTTGAGCCGGTTGCTTGTCGTTGTGGAAAACTATCCGCAATTAAAGGCGGATGCTAATTTCAGACAATTAATGGATGAGCTCGCCGGTACAGAAAATCGGTTAGCTGTTGCTCGTCAAGATTATAACGCTCAAGTAGCAACATTTAATAAGAGAGTAAAACGATTCCCTGGTTCATTAATGGCGGGTATCTTCGGCTTCGATGAAAAGGAATACTTCAAAGCAGAAGCGGGAGCGCAGGAGGCACCAAAAGTAGACTTTGAAGGTGTGCAGCAATGATGAAAAAAGCTGCTTTCTTTTTGGCAGCAGCAATTCTTTCTATTCAAGCTTTTGTTTTGCCTGCTCTGGCAGCGCCGGCTCCGCGAGGCGACATTTATGTCCAGGATTTTTCAGGTGTATTGTCTGTTGAGCAAAAAGCCGAGCTTGTCCAACTGGGCAGGCAGCTTGAAGATGCGACCACTGCTCAAGTCGCTGTGCTGACCGTACCAACGACGGAAGGGAAGCCAGTTGAACAGTACGCCAATGAGGCGTTTCGCCAATATGGAATTGGCAGCAAAAAAGAAAATAACGGTGTGCTACTCGTTGTGACCACTGAAGGAGACAAGGGAAAAAGAAAGGTCCGAGTAGAAGTCGGCTATGGACTCGAGGGAGCTTTGCCTGATGGAAAAGTCGGCCGGATTTTAGACGAGTATGCGTTTCCTTATTTGGAGAATGAAGAACCAGCCGAAGCGATTATGAACACTTATAAAGCTTTATATAATGAAACGGCTGCTGAATATGGCTGGGATGGTCATGCGGCAGAAGCGACTCCTTACCGGGCTGATGAAGGCATAGGGATCAACCCTTTTCTGCTTATCATTATTGCCGTGGTTGTTATCTTTCTCGACATGAAGTTTTTTGGCGGCTTTTTAACACAAATCTTTTTTGCTATTCTGTCTCGCGGCGGCGGGGTGGCGGCCCACGAGGAGGAGGTGGCGGCTCCTCAGGTGGAGGAGGTGCCGGAAGAAGCTGGTAAGTATATAAAGGAGATAAAGAAGGTGACTCACAAAGAGTCACCTTCTTTTAGTTGCCGGCTGTTTTTTCATAAGCAAGCTCTTTAATGGTATCGACGAGTATAGCTGCCGCTTGCTCAATTTCCTCATCTGTTACATTTAAAGGAGGAAGCAAACGAATCGTATTCGTGCCGGCTGTTAAAATTAACAGTCCTTTGGCGCGTGCTGCCGGAATGAACGGTGCTGCTTCCTCATTCATTTCGATGCCGATCATCAAGCCTTTGCCTTTCAATTTTTTTACTTGAGGGACAGAAGACAGGGCACCTGCGAGCAGGGAGGAAAGCTTGTTGCCTTTTCTTGTTACTTCTTCTAAAAAGCTGCTTTCAAAAATTGTTTTAAGTGTTTCTTTTGCTGCAGCAAGAGAGACAGGATTGCCCCCGAATGTAGAGCCATGCGACCCTGGTGAAAAGGCTTCGGCCAATTCTTTTTTACCGATGATCGCACCGAGTGGCAGGCCGCTGGCAATGCCTTTAGCGCTTGAAACGATGTCCGGATTAAGTGCAATATGCTGGAAGGCAAAGGGTTTGCCGGTACGTCCGATCCCTGTTTGAACTTCATCCACAATGACAAGTGAGCCATTGTTATGAGCAAGCTCCTCAGCCTGGCGCAGAAATTCCGGTTCACCGGCGTTTAGACCGCCTTCGCCCTGAATCACCTCAAACATAATGGCGGCTGTTTCTCCGTCGATGGCTTTCTTCAAAGCTTTGAGATCATTGAAAGGGACGTATTCAAATTTCTCAAGCATCGGGCCGAAGCCGGTTTTTATTTTTTCTTGACCGGTCGCTGCCATTGTGGCAAATGTGCGTCCATGGAAAGAATCAACAAACGTAATTACTTTAGGCCGGCCAGTTGCTTTACGAGCCAATTTGATCGCTGCTTCATTCGCTTCTGCTCCACTGTTAGCAAAAAAGACTAAGTCAAGTCCCGAAGCGGTTGCCAATTGTTTGGCTACTTCTTCCTGAAGCTCAATTTGAAATAGGTTAGACGTATGCCAAAATTTTCCAATCTGGTCCTGCACCGCTTGTTTCACATTGTCCGGCACATGTCCAAGGTTGCATACACTGATGCCGGTCGTAAAGTCTAAAAATTTTTTTCCGTTATTATCTGTCAGCCAAGCCCCTTTAGCTGAAACTGGCGTGATATCCCAGCGGGCGTACGTTGGAAATAAACTGCTCATATTGTCACCTTCTCCTTTACAAACTTTGTTCCGAGCCATTCTCCCTGTTCATAAAAGGCTTTTTTGCCAGAAACGATATGTACGCTTTGCACATGGTCAGAAAAAGCTTTTAGAGCAGACTGTACCTTTGGAATCATTCCGCCGCTAATGACCCCAGTATCAATGAGTGCTTCTGTTTCTGCTTTAGTGAGCGCTGGGACAAGCTGGCCGTCTTTTAATACGCCATCGACGTCAGTTACCATAAGAAAATGCTCAGCCTGCAGGGCATTAGCCACCGCACAGGCAGCATGGTCCGCATTGATATTTAATACCGTTCCGTTTGGTCCTGCTGCAAGCGGGGTCATCACAGGAAGCAGCTGCTCCTCGCATAATAATTGAATAAAATGGCTGTTTACTGTTGTTACATCGCCGACATAGCCAAGTTGCTCCTGATTGATAAAGTCAGCTTTCAGCAAGCCATTGTCACTTGAATTTAAGCCGATTGCTGGAATGCCGTGTTCTTCAAGCATTCTGACCAGCTTGCGGTTCAAGCTGCCAGCTAAAGCTAGTTCAGCCGTCTTAAGCACTTGTTCAGATGTCACACGCAAACCGTTTTTAAACTCACTCTTGACTTGCAAGGCTTCGAGCATGGAGTTAATTTCAGGTCCGCCGCCATGCACGAATACGATGGCAAATCCTTGCTCTTTTAATTCTTTCATGCTGTCAAAAAATGATTCCGATAGCTCGCTCAGTACACTGCCGCCGCACTTCACAACGATGGTTTTCATAAGCTCCTCCTTGTTAAAAGATAGCAAGGAGCCAGTGGTCTGCAGGCTCCTTTTATAAAAAATTATGTTCTGTAACTCGCATTAATTTTGATATAGTCATAGGAAAGGTCACAGCCCCAGGCTAAACCGTGCCCCTCGCCAAGGTGAAGATTTACTGTAATCTTGATTTCTTCTTCTTTTAGATACTCAATGACCGCTTCTTCTGAGTAATCAGCTACTTCGCTTTGAGAAAGGATCGGATAGTCGCCGATTGAGATGTCGATCGTTTCAGGGTTAACTTCAATATCGCTATAGCCAATGGCACTAATAATTCTGCCCCAGTTAGCGTCGGCACCGTACACTGCTGTTTTAACGAGATTGGAGCCGACGACTTCCTTAGCTGCTTTCTTTGCATCTTCATCGGACACAGCACCAAGCACTTCTACTTCAACAAGCTTTGTAGCACCTTCGCCATCACGGGCAATCTTTTTGGCGAGCTGCTCACTGATTTCATGAAGCATGGAGAGAAAGACTGGCCACTCCGGATGATCAGGAGATAGAGGGGAGTGGCCTGCCAGGCCGTTTGCCATCACGACGACCGTATCATTTGTTGATGTATCGCCGTCTACTGTGATTTGATTGAATGTTTGATCAGTAATCTCACTCAAAGCCGTTTGTAAATGATCCGCAGAAACCACCGCATCAGTGGTTACGTAAGCAAGCATCGTGGCCATATTTGGATTGATCATCCCTGAGCCTTTGGCAGCGCCGCCCATCGTGACGGTTTTTCCATCAATCGTTGCTTCTACAGCCCATTTTTTGGTTGCCAGGTCAGTCGTTAAAATGGCGGCCTCAAACTGTTCAGCAGCGGCTGCTTCTGGAATGGGTTGCAAATTCGCAATACCAGCTTTCATTTTATCCATTTTCAAATATTCACCGATGACACCAGTTGAAGAAACGGCAACTAGGTGTTCAGGGATATTTAGATGTTCCGCGAGCCATTGGCGTGTTTGATAAGCGTCAGCAAGTCCGCGTTTTCCTGTGCAGGCATTGGCACAAGCGCTGTTTACTAAGATGGCTTGCAGCTTATTTTCTACTGCTAGGCTGTCTTTTGTTACTTTAATCGGTGCTGCCTGAAAATGGCTTGTCGTATAAACGGCTGCACTTTGGGCGGGTACTTCACTGAAGATAACGCCTAAATCGTTTTTAGAATGACGCAGGCCAGCGTGCACCCCGGCAGCAGAAAATCCTTTTGGTGAGACAATGGATCCTTGAGGCAGCACTTTTATATGGGTAGTTTCCTTTATCGCATGCATAGGTTATTTCCTCCTAAAGAAAGTTATGGATACATCGGGAATCCACGTAAGCCAGCGGTTTCTTCAAAACCGAACATTAAGTTCGCATTTTGGATGGCCTGGCCTGCAGCGCCCTTCATTAAGTTATCAATGACTGAGACGATCGTTGCTCTGTTTGTCCGTTCATCAACGGCTACTCCAATGTCGCAGAAATTGGAGCCGGACACTTCTTTCACACCCGGAAACTCGCCGGGCGGCCGGACTCTCACAAAAAAGTCGTTCTGATAGGTTTCTTCGTATAGCTGATGCAATTCTTCCGTAGTCATTGGCTTTTTCATTTCAGCATACATGGTTGTCATAATTCCACGGGTGATAGGTAAAAGGTGAGTAGAAAAAGTAATTGGGCTGCTGCTGTTATCCCAGAGGTTCAATTGCTGCTCAATCTCGGGGATATGCTGATGTTGATTAACCTTGTAGATTTTAAAGTTATCATTCATTTCGGCGAAGTGGACAGCAAGTGAAAGTCCGCGGCCGGCACCAGATACACCGGATTTGGCATCGATAATAAGGCCGGTGCCATCAATCACTTCCGCCTGAATAGCTGGCGCAAGACCGAGTAAGGCAGCTGTCGGATAGCAGCCTGGATTGGATAGAAGGACTGCATCTTTGACCGCTTTCCGATTCCACTCCGTTAAGCCATATACGGCTTGCTCCAGTATGTAGGGATCAGCTGGCTGTTTTTTATACCACTTTTCATAATGTTCTGGATCTTTTAAACGAAGATCCCCTGATAAATCAATGACTTTCGTGTTATTTTTCAAGAGCTGAGGCGACAGGGTAGTTGAGGCTCCTGAAGGGACGGCTAAAAACACCGCATCGCATTCGCTCGTAATTTTTTCTGCATCAATTTTTCTTAAAGGCAAAGGACAAATATCTTTTAAATGAGGATAATCATCCGTTGCTGGTACTTGATCCTTGCTCGATGAATATACAGAATGAAGGGTGAAATTTGGATGGTTGGATAAAAGGCGTATAAGTTCAATTCCTCCATATCCAGTGGCCCCGATAACTGCTGCTTTCATTGTGTCCTCCTGTTGTATTTTTATTTATTAAATTACATAAATATTAATAATTTTTTATAATTATAAATTGGTTAGCGAATTAAATCAACCACTTTTAGAAAAAAGCTCTGCTTTATGAGATAATAAAGAAAGGAGCCCAAGTTATTGATCATTTAACGCCGACCTGTATGCGATAGTCATAATTGCTATGATCCGTTCGCGCTCCTCATTAGGTTGTGCGTGTTGGAAGATAGGTTCTGATGAGTTTTTGAGTATCAATCAGAGAGTTTGTCTCTACCTTGGAAAGCTTTTTATAAATAAGGGAAGAATAAAAGGGTTTCTGGAGAGAATAGCGAATAACAAACGAAGAAGTATGAGGCTTCTTAATTAATAAGCGGAGGAAAAGACCATGAATTTGATGGATTGGTTTCAAAAAGGCATCCCGACGGATGTATATATTGAAAATATGAAAGAGAATAAGGAAAGAGTTAAACAAATTCAATCCTCTTTTCAAATTCAAAAGGATGAAGCTTCTTTCTTAACAGGCTTGCAGACAGAACAGCTGAAGGTCATTGTATTGACGGAGGATTGGTGTGGCGATGCCATGCTGAATGTACCAATCCTGCTAGAAATTGCTCGTCATGCTGGCATGGAAGTGCGCTTCTTATATAGAGATCAAAATTTAGAACTCATGGATCAATATTTGACGAATGGAACGTCCCGGGCAATCCCGATCTTCATCTTTATGAACGAACAAGGTGAAGAAAAAGCAGTATGGGGGCCGCGTGCTCAGGAGTTACAAGAGCTTGTAAACAGCAAGAGGTCCAGCTTGCCGCCTCTTGATCATGAGGAGTTTGCGGACAGGCAGAAAGAGATGTATAAGGAGTTGCAAGAAGCATACCTTACTAAAAGGGAGCTATGGCAGGAAGTGTACCGAAGCATCAAAACATCATTAGCTGAGCGGCTGTTTTAACTTTATTTGAAGGCAGGCTTTCGGGAAACTTCCCAAGCCTGTTTTTTTATGAAGTGTCATACAGGAAACGATTCCATTTTCATGTTACGATAAACAAAAGAATTAAGAAGGTGGACATATGGATGCTGTATCAGCATATTTAGAACAGCTGAAAATTAACAGGGAAAAACCGAGCTTGAATTATTTACAGCGGCTTATCCAGCATCATTTGTCGCTGATCCCATATGAAACATTTAGTAAATTTCATTATTTTAATGAGCAGGGTTGCCAAGTGCCGGGTTTTACCGAGTTCGTCATGAATCTGAAGAGCAGGGGATGGGGAGGCACGTGCTATTCATTGAATATGAACTTTGCAAGGCTCCTTGAAGAATTGGGATTTTCATGTTCATTCGTACGCGTGCTGCCGGGACATGCAGCGATCATGGTTCATATGGCCAACAAGGAATTTTATGTAGACGTTGGCTATGGCTCCCCGATCACACGGCCCATTGAATTAAATAGCCGCCCGAAACACGTTCTCCATGGGTTTGGAGAAGAAATTATTTTCACAAACCGCAACGAAAAAAGATTTCAGCTTGAACGGAGGTCCCATGGAAAGACGTTCGTTACAAAGCAGATCATTTGGGAGGCTCTTACGGAAGAAGAGCTCCAGCAAGACATTGAGGCATCCTATAAGGATTGTGATAGCAATATTACGATGCGGCGGATCTCAGCTGTTCGTTTTCAAGGAAATAACTGTTACTTTTTACGGAATCATACGCTTAAAGTAATGAATTACCGGGATATCCGGGAGTATCATTTTCGTGAGCCGACTCAGTGGAAGCGTGCAATAGTAGAGGCATTCCGGATTGATGAAAAGGGAATGGAAGAGTCACTCAGCTTTTTAGCTGATAGGGGCATTTACTTATTTGAATAGTTGTCAGAAAAGGAGAAATAGCTTTTTTCCAAAAAAAGTAGTAAGATATAAAGCGGAAATATGAGTGGTAAAATTAAACATGATTATAAATTGAGACTGGGATGGATAGAGATGAAAAGAGCAAGAATTATTTATAATCCTACTTCAGGGCGCGAACTGTTCAAGAAGCATTTGCCGGAGGTATTGCAAAAGCTTGAAGAAGCGGGCTATGAAACATCCGCTCACGCTACTACCGGAGCAGGAGATGCGACGAGAGCCGCTGAAATTGCGGTAGAGCGCCGGTTTGATGTGGTGATTGCTGCTGGCGGTGACGGAACGTTGAATGAAGTCGTCAATGGTTTAGCGGGACAGGAATATCGCCCGAAATTTGGTGTGATTCCGATGGGGACAACCAATGATTTTGCCAGAGCTTTAAAAATTCCCCGTGACATTGATGGAGCTGTAGACATCATTACAGCTGGGAAAACCATTCCGGTCGATATCGGACGAATGAATGATAAATACTTTATTAATATTGCGGGCGGCGGGCGCCTGACAGAGCTGACATATGAAGTGCCGAGCAAACTAAAAACGATGATCGGTCAATTAGCGTATTATTTAAAAGGAATTGAAATGCTTCCTTCCATTAAAGCATCTGAGGTAACGATTGAATATGATGGCAAGCTGTTTGAGGGAGAGGTCATGCTGTTTTTAATTGGGTTGACAAACTCGGTTGGCGGTTTTGAAAAGCTGGCACCGGACTCTTCTGTGAATGACGGTCTGTTTTCTTTATTAATTCTAAAGAAAACTAACTTGGCTGAATTCATCCGGATTGCTACGCTCGCTTTGAGAGGCGAACACTTAAACGATCCTCATGTCATTTACACGAAAGCAAATCGCATTAAGATTCATGCGCCGGAAAAAGTGCTGCTGAATCTTGACGGTGAACCGGGGGGCTCATTGCCTGCTGATTTTGAAAATTTGTATCGCCATCTTGAAGTATTTGTTCCTGTTGATCAACTTCGCCCTCAAGATCGAATTTATTAAGCCATGCAAAAACTGCCGAAAAAATTCGGCAGTTTTTTATTTTCTTTAGAGAAAACTATGATACAATAGAAAAGTTGCAAATAGTTACCTAGGTAATTAAAGGAGAAGAGATATGGAATTGCATCTTTTGTTTCACTCTGTTCACCAGTTGTCAAGGCAGATCATGAAGCGCAACAATACCGTATTACAAAAGTACGGTCTTTACAGTGCACAATGGTCCGTATTGTATGTGTTAAAGCAAAAAGGCAGACTCACACAAAAAGAGCTCAGTGAATATTTGGCTGTTGAAGCCCCTCCAATGACTCGGACGATTCAGCGTCTCGTCAAGCAAGGGTATGTACGGCAGGTGCCGGGTGCAGATAAACGGGTTAAATTCATTGAACTGACGGAGCTTGCCGAAAGAGAGTATCCTGTTTGGGAACAAGCGGTATTAGAGATGAATCAGCAAACAATTAAAGGATTTGGTAAAGAACATCAACAGCAATTGCAGAAGCTTATGACAGAATGGCTGTCTGCATTGGAAAGTCATCAAGGAGAGGAAGAACAGAAATGAATAAGGAGCCTTTATGGACGAAGGATTTCATTAGTGTATCAGCGAGCAATTTCTTTTTGTTCGTTGCTTTTTATTTTCTATTAGTTACTATGCCAATATATGCCATTCAGGAATTAGGAGGAAGTGCAGCACAGGCTGGACTGCTCACCACCTGCTTCTTAATCTCGGCTATTGTGGTCCGCCCCTTTGCCGGCCAGTGGATTGAGCGGTTAGGGAAAAAAACCATATTGATCAGTTCACAAGTGATTTTTTTGGGAGCATCGGTGTTATACTTTTTCCCTGACACGCTGGGAACGATGTTGGCTATTCGATTTATTCACGGAATTGGGTTCGGAATGGCAACCACAGCTACAGGAGCGATGGTTGCTGAAATTATTCCCGGCTCGCGCCGCGGGGAGGGGATGGGTTACTACGTCATGTCTACGAACCTGGCGATGGTTATCGGCCCTTTCCTAGGATTAACAGTGATGCGGCAATGGGGCAGCTTTACGATGTTTGTTATGTGTATCGTCATCTCAGGCCTTGCTCTTGTGACCAGCCTGTTAATCAATGTGAAAGAAAGCAGACACGAGATTCGAGTGATGTCTATTTTTCAAGTGAAGTTTAATCCTAAAGATTTGTTTGAGTTTTCAGCGCTGCCGATCGCAGTAGTTGGCGCCTTTTTCTCGATCGCTTATTCATCAATCTTATCTTTCGTTTCGGTTTATGCAGAAGAGATCCAAGTAGGAGAAGTGGCCAGCTATTTCTTTATCGTCTATGCGGTCGTTTTATTGCTGTCCCGTCCGTTTACCGGCAGATGGTTTGATCAATATGGAGCGAATGTAATTGTCTATCCGGCCATTTTCCTTTTTTCAGCCGGCCTGCTTCTGCTTAGCCAAACATCAACAGCCCTTGTTTTCCTTATAGCAGCCGGGATGATCGGCATCGGCTGGGGCACCTTGTTCCCGAGCTTTCAAACCATAGCCATTCAAGAAGCAGCTCCTCAGAAGAAAGCGCTGGCGACAGCTACATTTCTGTCTGTATTCGATTTCGGCATTGGCCTTGGTTCTTTTATTATCGGCTGGGCAGTCACAGGAATGAGTTTTAGAATGCTTTATGTTTACTGTGCGGTCTATGTATTAGTAGGTTTATTCGTTTATTTGTTGATGCATGGACGTCAAGAAAAGCAGCGTCAAATGATTTGATGCTGTCCATCGCTTGGACTATACTGGTAAAAACACAGTCGTAAGATTGGGCCAGCAGGAGAGGGGAGAGGGCCTTGAAACGTGTATTGTTTTATTTAAAACCGTATAAAAATTACATGGCTTTTGCTTGGCTGTTAATGCTTATAGAGCTGGCAGTTGAACTAACCCATCCGCTATTTATGGCCAAGATCATTGATGAAGGCATCATAAAGCATGATATGAGAGCTGTTTATATATGGGGAGCTCTCATGCTGGGCACGTCTTTGCTTGCCTTTGCTTCCGGGATTATTAACTCGTTTGTAGCCGCTCACGTCGGCCAAAACTTCGGCTTTGATTTGCGTGAGAAAATGATGGAAAAAGTCCAGTCATTTTCTTTCGCCAACTACAGCCGGTTTGCGGCCTCTTCTTTAATTACACGAATGACCAATGATGTGACTCAGCTGCAAAATGCCGTTTTTATGAGCTTGCGGATTATGTTGCGTGCTCCTTTGATGGTCATATTCGGCACGGTAATGGCTTTGCTTATTCATGCCAAGCTGACAATGATTCTGCTGATAACGATCCCGCTTATGCTCGTTTTTCTAATAAATATGATGAAGAGAAGTGCCTCTCTCTTTCAATCAGTTCAGCAGCGGCTTGATGGTGTAAATAATGTCATGCAGGAGAACTTGATAGGCATTCGTATTATTAAAGCTTTTCTCAGATGGAGATATGAAGTCAGCCGTTTTCGGCAGGCGAGCGAAAAGCTGATGACACAGACGACCCGTGTTCTGCGTACGGTAGAAACGACGACTCCTGTTCTGCTTCTTGTCATGAATAGCAGCTTGATTGCTATTTTGTGGTTCGGCCTTGCTGAATTCACAAGCGGTTCAGCAACAGCAGGACAGATTGTTGCTGTAATTAACTATGCTACGCGGATTATTTCTTCTTTATCTATGTTTACATTTATCTTAATGGCTTTTTCAAGAGCACGGGCTTCGAGTCAGCGAATTGGCGAGCTCCTTGAACAGCCGGAGGAAGAAGGGGACCAGCGTTTAAAAGGAAATGACTTTCAACCTTTAGGCGGTAAAATTGAATTTCAACATGTCACTTTTTCTTTTCCAGGGGTTAGGGAGCCTGTTCTCGATGGGCTTACTTTTTCGGTTGAACCTGGAAAAACAGCAGCCGTTTTAGGGGCAACCGGATCCGGGAAATCAACGCTTTTTTATTTAATTCCCCGCTTATACGAACCGGATTCAGGTGAAATTTTAATTGATGGTCAGAACATCAGCTCTATTCAGCCGGCGGCCCTTCGTGAACAAATTGGCTTTGTGCCGCAGGAATCCCATTTGTTTACGGGGACTATCAGAGAGAATATCTCTTGGGGAAAAGAAGATGCTTCTATGGAAGAAATAGTGGAAGCGGCTCGGCGAGCTCAAATTGAGGAAACCATTGAACGGTTGCCGAATAAATATGAAACGATGATCGGACAGAAGGGTGTTAATTTATCAGGCGGTCAAAAGCAGCGGCTGTCTATTGCCCGCGCACTTATCCGCAAGCCGCTCATATTGCTGTTGGATGATAGCACAAGCGCTCTTGATGTAAAAACAGAAGCACGGCTCTTATCTGCTCTCCAGGAAGAGAATTGCACAACCATAATTATTACACAAAAAATTAGCACAGCACTGCAGGCAGACCAGATTATTTTGCTGGAAGACGGCCGCATTACCGCATCTGGCAGTCACGAAGATCTTATAGCTGGAAGCGAACTATATCGACGCATTTTAGCTTCCCAATACGGAAAGGAAGGGATGCCGTATGTCAAGGCCAGCCGTTAAGCCTGCTCATCCTCATAGCCGTCACGGTCATCCCGGATCAAAGCCGCAAGTGAAGGAACTTGTGCCAACGTTGAAAAGGCTGGCTGGATACTTGGCAAGAAGGAAAGGACTTCTCTTTCTTGTTGTTCTCATGGTGGCCGCTAGTTCTGCGTTGGGTCTGCTCGGACCGTATCTTGTTGGAATAGCAATTGATGATTTCATCATTACGAAAGATGAAAAAGGTCTCGTTCTTCTGCTTGCCCTGCTTGGGGTTGTCTATATTTTTTATTCTTTAGCTACTTTTTTACAAAGCTACTGGATGGTCGGTGTCGCCCAGAAGACGGTATTTGAAATGAGAACCGAGTTATTTACTCACCTTCAACAACTGCCGTTATCCTTCTTTGACAAACGCCAGCACGGAGAGCTGATGAGCAGGGTAACGAATGATATTGAAAATATCAGCAGCACGCTGAACAGTTCCGTAATTCAAGTTGCTTCCAGTGTATTGACGCTGACAGGAGCGGTAATCGTTATGCTTTATTTAAGCCCGATGCTGACAGCGATAACTCTGTTGATTGTTCCGCTTCTATACATTGGCATGAAATGGATCACAAGCCGGACACGGCGGTTTTTCAAGGAACAGCAGCGCCATTTAGGTGAGTTAAACGGGTTTATTGAAGAGGCTGTGTCAAGCAAACATATTGTCAAGATGTTTTCCCAAGAGGAAAAGATTGCGCTCGCTTTTAATGAAAGAAATGCAAAGTTGAAGGAAACTGGCTTTTGGGCGCAGACATATTCGGGCTTTATTCCGAAGTTGATGAACATGCTGAATAATATTAGCTTCGCATTAATTGCCGGAGCAGGGGGATTATTAGCACTGCATGGCTATGTGACTGTTGGGGTCATTGTCGTGTTTGCCGAGTATTCGCGGCAGTTTACGCGTCCTCTGAATGATCTTGCAAATCAATTTAACACCTTGCTTTCAGCACTTGCCGGAGCAGAGCGAGTCTTTGATATTTTAGATACAGAAAAGGAAGAAGAGCAAGCTGATGAGTTTCCATTACACCATGTTCGCGGAGATATTGAGTTTCGGAAAGTATCCTTTTCTTATGAGAAGGGAAATGAAACGATTAAAGAGGTCAGTTTTAAAGCGGACAAAGGAGACATGGTAGCACTTGTCGGACCGACAGGATCAGGGAAGTCAACGATCATTAATCTTCTCGCCCGCTTTTATGATCCGGACAACGGAGCGATCTTCATAGATGGCTATAATACGTCCACTATCCCGCGTCAAGAACTGAGAAAGCATATGGGCTTTGTGCTCCAGGATTCCTTTTTATTTGAAGGGACGATTAAAGAGAATATTCGCTATGGCCGTTTAGACGCAACAGATGAAGAAGTAGTGAAAGCAGCCAAGTCTGCCAATGCCCATTCCTTCATTATGAAGCTGCCGGACGGCTATGAAACAAAACTACAGTCTGAAGGCTCAGGGATTAGCCAGGGACAGAGGCAACTGCTCGCTATTGCGAGAGCCCTCTTAGCAGATCCTGCTATTTTAATTTTAGATGAAGCAACGAGCAGCATTGATACCATTACTGAAATGCATATTCAAGAAGCACTCAATCGTCTGATGGAAGGAAGGACGACCGTTGTGATTGCCCATCGGTTGAACACGATCCGCCGGGCCGACCAAATTCTTGTGCTTAATCAAGGACGGATTGTTGAACGAGGCAATCATGAAGAACTTATAGAGACGGAAGGGCATTACGCCAGTCTCGCCACGGCTTCGCAGTTATAAAAGTCTGCCTTTCACCGTTATAAATGGGTGAAAGGCAGGCTTTGTTTTATGATGAGCAGAGGGAATGTAATCTTTCATTCGAGCTCTTTTTTTAAGAAAAGATTTTATCTTATCATAAAGGGAAACAAACTTCTTGTGATTGGCTTTTTTGCGAATTCTGAGGAAACTGTGATAGAATAGCTTTCGATTCTTAAGAAAAAACAAAAAGGGTGGATAATCGTGGCAAAAATTCAAGCCCCTGTTCAAAAAAATCAAATGATAGAAGTACAATTCGAAGATTTAACTCATGATGGAAATGCGGTAGCAAAAGTAGAAGGTTATCCGCTGTTTGTAGCGGGTGCGCTGCCAGGAGAAACAGGCCGCATTCAAGTGACGAAAATAAATAAAGGCTATGGCTTCGGCCGGCTGGTTGAACTTTTTGAAAGAAGCCCACACCGTATAGATGTGCCAGCTGCTGACATGCACAAATATGGAGGAACCCAGCTGCAGCACATTAGCTATGAAGGACAGCTGCAATTTAAAGAAAAGCAAGTCCGGGAAGTACTTACCCGGATTGGAAAACTTGAGGATGTGAACGTGCATCCTGTTTTAGGCATGGAAGAGCCATGGTATTACCGTAACAAGGCGCAGGTACCCGTGGGAGAGAGGAACGGTAAATTGATTGCTGGTTTCTTCAAGCCGCGCAGCCATGAAATTGTTGATACGAATGAGAGCATCATCCAGCTTCCGAAAGTAAATGAAGCGATCCAGGCGGTAAAGGAAATTTGCAGTGAGTTAGACATTAAAGCATATGATGAAGTGGCTCACAAAGGGGTGCTTCGCCACATTATGGCCCGCTATGGAAAGCAAACAGGGGAACTAATGATCGTCCTTATTACCCGGACAGCTGAGCTTCCCCATAAAGATAAAATTGTAGAAGAGATGATCACGAGGCTGCCTCATGTGAAATCAATTGTTCATAATGTTAATTCAAAACGGACAAACGTTATTATGGGAGAGACGACAAAGGTGCTCTGGGGAAGCGAAGTGATCTATGACTATATCGGCGACGTCAAGTTCGCGATTTCAGCTAGATCCTTTTACCAGGTGAATCCGGTACAAACGAAAGTGCTGTATGACAAAGCGCTTGAATATGCGGATCTCACCGGAAATGAAACAGTCATTGACGCCTATTGCGGCATCGGCACGATCTCCCTATTTCTTGCCCAAAAAGCCAAAAGAGTTTTTGGGGTTGAAGTGGTGCCAGAAGCCATTGAAGATGCAAAAAGAAATGCCCGGCTGAATGGAATTGAAAATGCTGAATTTGCCGTTGGCAAAGCAGAAGAGGTGATCACAGAATGGTATAAGCAGGGCAACAGAGCAGATGTCCTCGTTGTCGACCCGCCCCGAAAAGGCTGTGATGGAGCCCTTTTAGAAACCATTATTGATATGAAGCCGGGAAAAGTCGTCTATGTTTCCTGTAATCCGGCTACTTTAGCACGTGACCTGCGCATACTGGAAGACGGTGGCTACAGAACACTTGATGTACAGCCAGTTGATATGTTTCCACAAACGACACATTGTGAAGCGGTCGCGTGTTTGGAATTGGTATAATAGAAAAGCAGTTGATATAGAAAAAATCTATACCACCTGCTTTTTTGCATATAACAATATCATTCGGGGTTGATTTTAGTAAAATAACCATTGCCGATTTTTATAAATGATAAATATCCAACATACTTGCGTTTGATAATAAGTTATTAAGCATGATATAAGTGAAAAAGAAGCAGGACATTTGATTTTATATTTTTTGACCGAGAATTTGAAGTGGTATTCATAGTGAGAGGATTTGAGTTTGAAATGATAGATAATTTTTGGCGTGATTTACCACGGCCATTTTTTGTACTTGCACCAATGGAAGATGTGACAGATGTTGTTTTTCGTCACGTAGTAAGTGAAGCCGGTCGACCGGATGTATTCTTCACAGAGTTTACAAACTCGGATAGCTATTGTCATCCAGATGGTATGAAAAGTGTGCGTGGCCGTTTGATTTTTACAGAAGATGAACAGCCAATGGTAGCACATATTTGGGGGGATAATCCCGAATATTTCCGTCAAATGAGTATTGGCATGGCAGAGTTAGGGTTTAAAGGTATCGATATTAATATGGGCTGCCCTGTACCGAATGTGGCATCAAGAGGGAAAGGCAGTGGCCTTATTTTGCGTCCAGACGTTGCGGCAGAACTTATTCAAGCAGCAAAAGCGGGCGGATTGCCTGTCAGTGTGAAAACACGGCTTGGCTATGAGGATGTAAATGAGTGGGAAGAGTGGCTAACGCATATTTTAAAACAGGATATTGCGAACCTTTCTATTCACTTACGCACAAGAAAGGAAATGAGCCAAGTAGCTGCGCATTGGGAGCTAATTCCGGAAATCAAAAAATTACGTGACCGGATCGCCCCAAATACGCTGCTGACAATCAATGGAGACATTCCTGACCGTCAAACTGGGCTGCAGCTTGCTGAACAATATGGTATTGATGGTGTGATGATCGGGCGAGGTATTTTTAAAAATCCTTTTGCTTTTGAAAAAGAGCCAAAAGAGCATAGCAGTAAAGAGTATCTTGATCTTTTAAGATTGCAGCTTGATCTTCAAGATCAATATGCGGAAGTACTGCCACGTTCCATCACAGGGCTTCATCGCTTTTTCAAAATTTATGTCAAAGGATTCCGTGGAGCTGGTGAATTAAGAAACCAATTAATGAACACAAAATCAACAGATGAAGTGCGGGCATTGCTTGATAACTTTGAAAAAGAATATTGATGGGGCGGGGACAGTGAAACGTGTTTTAAAAGATGCAGTCCATGAAGGAGCTGTATCTAATGAAGAGAAGAGAGCGGGAGAAGATTATAGTGTATTTTAATCTTCTCCCTTCTCTATCTTGTTTGCAAGTTTTGGAAGTGCCCGTTTTAATGCTTTTCCCTTTCAATATAAATTCTTGAAGCGTTCCGCAGCGCCTTTCAAAATGTGAATTATCCGGAGGAGCGTCTTTTATGAGGATTGAATCGAAAAAATTTTTTATTAATGATTTGTTTTACACAATTAGATCCGCAGTGGAAACAGATGCGAAAGCCTTGTCTGAAATAAGATTACAAATAGATGGGGAGACCGAGAATTTAGATAGAGAACAGGGAGAAGATTTTATAGATGAATCCGGCTTCAAAAAGATAATTGCAGACGATACAGAAGGTAGTAACAACCTCTTTCTAATAGCTGAAGTTGATCATCAAATTGTAGGGTTTGTAAGAGCGGTTGGAAACAAATTGAGAAGAACATCCCATAGAGTGGAATTTGGTATTGCTGTTTTAAAAGATTATTGGGGATACGCCATTGGACGAAATCTTTTAAAAGAATTAATTCAATGGGGAGACTCGAATAGAATAAGAAAAATAAGCTTACATGTTCTTGAAACGAATGACAAAGCAGTAAAACTCTATGAAAGTCTTGGCTTTACAATAGAAGGCATTTTCAAAGATGACAAATTATTAGCTGATGGAAACTACTATAATACCATTGTGATGGGAAGAATTAAGAAGAAATAAAAGAAAAAAGCACGGCTGCCCATTCTGGATTAATGAGCGTCTTAAGGAATATAGGGAGAAATCGCATAACAACCGCTCTTTTGTCTTTTAAACAACCAGCCGCTTTGAAGGGGCCATTCAACATATGTGGGGGCTAGGCGCATCTCGATAGCATTCGGTATGGGGGAGCAGCTGCTTTTTTACTTGCAGCAAGCTGGATGAAAACTTTTTGGTCGGATTTTAAAATTTTTCCATATATTTAGTGGATTATAACCATCATATAATAGTGATATTTTAATCTATAAATAATAGTGATATACTGTAAATAGGATGCAATTGATACAGAAAAGGTGTGTGATCAGGTCACGCCTTGGCTTGCTTGTGATGCCTAAGAAGGAGCGGCTACATCTTTTCTGCAAATCTTAGGGTATAAGGATGGTAAAAATGAGCAGCAGAGAAAATAAAACAGACGTCATCTTAATTGGCGCCGGAATCATGAGTGCGACTTTAGGAACACTCCTAAAAGAATTAGCACCGGACTGGAATATTACAGTGTTTGAAAAGCTTGCGGATGCTGGAGAGGAAAGCTCTAACGAGTGGAACAATGCAGGAACAGGGCATGCAGCACTATGCGAGCTTAATTACACAGTTGAAAAACCAGACGGGTCTGTAGATATTAGCAAAGCGATAAATATTAACGAACAGTTTCAAGTTTCAATGCAATTTTGGTCCTACCTTGTAAATAGTAAGCTGATCAATAATCCACAGGACTTTATCATGCCATTACCTCACGTTAGTATGGTGCAGGGTGAGCAAAATGTAGCGTTCTTGAAGAAACGTTTTGAAGAAATGTCAAAAAATCCTCTCTTCAAAGGGATGGAGTTTTCTGATGATCCAGAAAAACTGAAAGAATGGATTCCGCTTATTATGCAGGACCGTCCAGCAGACGAAGCCATCGCGGCAACAAAAATTGACACGGGGACAGATGTCAATTTTGGCGCCTTAACACGCATGCTATTTGATCATTTAAAAACTCAAAATGTCGATATCAATTATAAACATAGTGTTGAAGGTGTTAAACGCACAAAAGATGGTTTGTGGGAAGTAAAAGTACATGATATGGATGGCTGTAAAATGGAATACCATACTGCCGATTTTGTCTTCCTTGGAGCTGGAGGAGGAAGCTTGGAGTTACTGCAAAAATCAGGCATTCCTGAAGGGAAACATATTGGTGGATTTCCGATTAGCGGATTATTCATGGTATGTAATAATCAAGAAGTGGTGGAACAACATCATGCAAAAGTATACGGAAAAGCCAAAGTTGGGGCTCCGCCAATGTCTGTTCCGCATCTTGATACACGATATATCGATAATAAAAAATCATTGCTGTTTGGTCCGTTCGCTGGCTTCTCGCCTAAGTTTCTAAAGAATGGCTCAAACATGGATCTGATTTCCTCTGTAAAACCGCACAATATTACAACGTTATTGGCGGCAGGAGTGAAAGAGATGGCGTTGACAAAGTATCTGATCCAGCAACTTATGTTGTCAAAAGAACAGCGGATGAAAGAGTTGCGTGAGTTTATTCCGAATGCGAAGAGCGAGGAATGGGATATTGTTGTTGCCGGCCAGCGCGTGCAAGTTATTAAAGATACAGAGGCAGGCGGCAAAGGAACGCTTCAGTTTGGTACGGAAGTGGTAAGTGCAGCTGATGGTTCGATCGCAGCATTGTTAGGTGCTTCCCCAGGAGCTTCTACTGCCGTTCAGGTTATGCTTGCGGTCATTCAAAAGTGCTTCCCGCAACATATGAAAGAATGGGAACAGAAGATCAAAGAAATGATTCCTTCTTACGGCATGTCACTCATGAAAAATCCAGAGCTTTTGCATGAAGTTCACACTTCAACAGCGCAAGCACTTGGTTTAAGCGACAGTAAAGCACTAGAGGCAGCCGGCGAAAGTGTGTCTGTATCCTAATAAGCAGGTCGAATAAAGGGCTGTGACCGAAAGATCAAGCATATAATATAATGATAGTATACGAGTTTTACGACTCTATGGAAAAGGACTTCTCACTTTTGGTGGGGAGTCTTTTTCCTATGTAAGAGAGAAAAGATGCGGTCAAAAGCGGCATTTCCTGACTTCTTAAGAAGATCACTTCAGTCATATCATCTTTAAAACTGGGCAAACAGTAAAAAATTTAAAGTGCAATCAAATATTTGACATAAGTGAGTGAAATCTTTAGGCTTTGTTAGCATAAAAAGAAGAAAACCCCCTTAGTGAAGGCCAGCTAAGAGGATTTTCTTCATTATTTATTATTTTCTAGCAATTTTCTTTAGACGTCCTGCAATTGGAACAACAATAAGACCAGCGATGACAACCTGCATTACATTTCCCGGAATAGAGCCGAATGGCTGTACCCAGTTAGCATAAAGGATAACTTCAGCAAAATAGTAGCCTACAATTTTTATCAATAAGGCAGCGACAATTGCCAGGGTATTGACAACCGCTCTTTTGCCGGGCATCTTTTCAGAGATAAGACCAGCTACAAATCCCATTGCACCTACGATAACGAATGTAAACGGCGCCCATATGGTCCAGCCGGAGAAAAGATCAAATAATGCCATTCCGAAGGCACCTGCTACAGCTCCTGTTTTTCGGCCGTAAACGAGGGCTGCTATAAAAAGAGGCACGTTCCCCAAATGAATGAGGCCTCCGTTGCCCATGATTGGGAGCCTTATGTTAATAAACATAGTGGCTACAAGGGTAAGCGTAATAAACAGCGCATTAATGACGATGGTTCTTGTTTTAGTTTTGGCTGCGCTGGCCGGTGAGAATGTCGAATCCATATGATGACCTCTTTCTTTTTTAAATATTATCATACTCCTAATCGACTACTTAATAAATACCTAATACTATTTTTCTAGTAATAACCATATTAAAAAAGTGCATGGCCATTCAATTAGCTGTAAGGTGAGAATATTTAGCGTCACCATGATTGCTTCTCCTGTATGTAAAATAAGAAGGGCTTTGAAAAGAATAATTAGGCAAAGTGCGTCTTTCCCATTATAAAAAAGCAGGTATCCGAAAAAGGATGACCTGCTTTTATGGGGCTTGCCATTATAGGACTTTAATTGCCAGGCAGCATTCTGCCACCAAAAAAGGGAACACATCCATTTCTGTGTTCTAAACATAAAGGAAAGAGAACTTCATTCTTATTTAATACTTTTCATCGACCTTTAATTCCATAATGGTAGAAACATCAGTAAAGCCAAATTGTTCGTACATAGCTTTTGCCGGGTTACCGGCGTAGACATTAAGCTGGATGGTTTTTGCTCCGTGGAGCTGCAGTTGTTTGATAGCTTCTTTCAATAATTCTCTTCCGATACCCGCTTTTCTGTATCTAGGAAAAACATATAATTGGAGAAGGTGCCCCATGTCATGACCCGTCATGACATTTCTATCTACTCCTAGCAAAAGCCAGCCCTTTAGCCGATGTTTGTCTTCCTCGATTAAATAGTAAGCACCATTTTGAATATAGGGCATAAACATCTGGTAAGCAACGTGGGGACTGTTGGCTATGTGCCCCATGGAACTCTCCTGCAATACATTCCCAGTAAGATGAAGAATATAGTGGGTTTCTAGCTGGTTGGCTTTTCTTATAGTCATCATAGCACCTCAGTAAAAAGAATGATGGGTGAATAATATATAGATGAACCGAGCAGCAAATGACTTAAACTGTAAGCACGGTCATTATCGATATCTAGAAACTTAATAAGTAGGATACTTTGACTATCCCCGTGTCATTTATTATCTAATGATTAGTGAGTTCTCTCTTGATTATAGAAACGAATGGAGGACTTTATCATGCTGTACAAATAAAACCTTCTTCCATAATATATGTATTGAAGCGAGTCTTTTAGTGTGCTAGTATAAATATCGACATCATATTACCTTTAATACGGTCCTGAGAGGCTGAAAAGGGCGAATGAATATTGGATATTTTATTTAACTATGCCTATTTATGCCCTTTTGTCCTCTCAGACGAAAGGGTATTTATTTTGTCTAAAATTATCAATACCTCTTTTAAACAAAGTCCTGTGAGGCTTGAAAAGAGAATGGAAATTTATACATCCATTCCCTCAAAAGACAAAAGAGATATGTTTCATCATGAAAAACATGAGAGGGTGTTACAAAATGGATTACCGTAAAAAAACAGTGGTAGCATCAGTAGCTGGTTTAACTTTAGAAGGCATGGATATCATGTTTATTTCTTTTGCGATGTCTATGATTATTGCCGAGTTTCATATTGATTTGGCAACGGGCGGGCTGATCTCTTCCATCACCAATATCGGCATGCTCTTAGGCGGCATGATTTTCGGCGTGTTAGCGGATAAGTTTGGCCGGGTGAAGGTGTTTACTTATACTGTTCTATTATTTGCTGTCGGCACAGCTTTAACAGGGTTGGCAACAAATATGGAACAAGTCTACCTATTTAGATTTATTGCAGGATTAGGTGCTGGCGGAGAATATGGGATTGGTATGGCGCTAGTTGCAGAGGCCTGGCCAAAGGATAAACAAGGGAGAGCTTCTTCTTATGTCAGTGTAGGCGCTCAATACGGTGTAATTCTGGCAGCGCTTTTGAGTGCGGTGATTCTCCCTGTGTTGGGATGGAGAGCCCTGTTCTTCGTTGGAGTGGTGCCTGTTATTTTTGCTGTGATTGTAAGAAGAAACTTGGCAGAATCCCCAGAATGGCTGGCTGCCCAAAAGGATAAAAAAGCAGGTAGTAAAGAGGCAAAAGGAAAGTTAATTCAGTTGTTTGAGTCTCCTCGGACAACGATGACAACTATCGCATTAAGCATTATGGCAACTGTTCAGATTGCTGGCTACAATGGGTTAATGATCTGGCTGCCGTCCATGCTGCAGCAGTCACAAGGGTTGTCTGTTTCAAGCTCGGCTCTTTGGACAATTAGCACAGCAGTTGGGATGATAGTCGGTATGTTGACCTTTGGACAGTTTATGGATCGGTTTGGATCAAAGCGTGCCTTTGGAATTTTCCTTCTTGCTTCTGCTTGCGCGGTGTTTTTATACTCCTATGCTACTGGGAGCGCAGGTGTATTAATAGGCGGTGCTATTGTCGGCTTCTTCTCAAATGGAATGTTTGCCGGATACGGGGCATTAATAAGCAGTTATTATCCGGTTCAAATTCGCAGTACAGCGACGAACACGATTTTTAATTTCGGCAGAGCGGTCGGAGGACTTTCACCTATTCTCGTTGGCTACATCTTACAAAGCTATGATATGACCGTGGCGATGATTTATCTGGCCGCTTTATACTGCATTTCCTTTATGGTTATGCTTACACTTAGAAAAAGGACATTTAGAAATACACTCACGGCTATACAGCCTATGGAGAAATACGAATTGTAAACTGAAAAAACGTGTTCATATAACCACCAGCTAAGAGGCGATGGCATCTTTGGCTGGTGGTTTTTTGTTGGCTCAATAAGGACCGCTTATTTGGTTACTCTCGAAAAAATCAGATTCCTTATTTATTGATTTATATTAAAAAGGATATTATTATCATAATTAATAATAAAGAGGTGAATAGAATGAGTAAATCAAATTTAAAAGTAATTTTGCACCCCGTCCGGATGAAAATTATTCAATCATTTGTCCGCAACAAAGAACAGACGGTTCAGCAGCTAGCAGAGCGGATTACAGATGTACCGATCCCTTCGTTGTATCGCCATATCAATACGCTCCTTGATGCTGGTTTTATTGAAGTAGTGCAAGAAAACCCGGTTCGCGGAACAATTGAAAAGGTGTTTGCGTTAAAACAACAGACGCCTAATGATTTTCTGAATTTATCGAAAGCAGAGCATTTGGATTTATTTACTACGTTCGTAGCCCAGTTAATTAGCATGTACGACCAGTATTTAAGCGGGGATAATGTCGATTTGCAAAAAGACGGCGTGAGCTACCGTGTGGCGGAGCTGCATGTTACCGACGAGGAGTTCAGAGAACTGGCTGTCAAAATTGGTACGTTAATTATGGAGGCTGTTCAGAATGAACCATCACCAGAACGGAAGGTAAAACAATTAGCAACCATCATTATTCCCGAGGGGGAGAAGTCATGATTGAAACAGAGGTTATTCTTGAAAAGGACATTTTTGCGACGCTCGCATGCCCGGAACAAGAAGGAGCATTCCCGTCTATTTTATTGATTGCTGGCTCTGGTCCGATTGACCGCAATGGAAACGGACCCAAAGGGAAGTATCAAACTTATTTGTATCAAGAATTAGCCCACTTTTTCACAGAACTCGGCTTTATCACGCTGCGCTACGACAAGCGTGGAACAGGAAAGCGGAGTGGAAGCTTGATAAACTCGGGCTTGTCTGATCTTTTGCATGATGCTAAAGCAGCCGTCACTTTTTTGCAGACACAGCCAAACGTGTCAGCTGTGATTGTGTGCGGTCACAGTGAAGGCACTATTTTGGCAACAGACATTGCTGCAGAGATGACCGTGGATGGCTGCATGCTTCTCTCTGGAGGTGTTGATAACTTAATGGAGGCACTTTATCATCAACGTCAGCAGGCCTATCGGGAACTGTTTGCCATGCCGGGATGGAAAGGCTGGTTGAACCGGAAACTGAAAGTAGATGAAAAAAATGAAAAAAAGACGGAAAAAATATTTCAAAAAATAAAGCAATCAAGCCGTGATACGATTCGAATTCAGGGGGTGCGGCAGCCGGCGAAATGGTTCCGTGAGCACGAGGCCTATAATACAAGAGCAGCTTTGCAGAAAGTGACCTGTCCCGTTTTTGCGTTGCATGGTGACAAGGATCCGCTTGTGGAAAGTTCTGTATTGGAGGAATTGGCCGGGCTTGTACAAGGAGAGAGCGAGTATCATATTGT
Source organism: Bacillus sp. PK3_68 (assembly GCF_003600835.1). Taxonomy (NCBI): domain Bacteria; kingdom Bacillati; phylum Bacillota; class Bacilli; order Caryophanales; family Bacillaceae; genus Bacillus; species Bacillus sp. PK3_68. Next base: position 3,263,276 of record NZ_NQYC01000001.1, read on the forward strand.
TAAAGGCATGGAGCATGGCCTGCGAGAGCAAAAGGAGCCGAAGAACATTTTGCAAATGAAAAAGTTGATGAAAACAATTTTAGAGCGGCCGCTTCATAAAGCAGGATTACAGCTAATGGCTGCATGGTTGGAGAGATATGTTACAAGTGGCCATAAATCTGTCTGAGTTACTAGAGCTGTGTTGAAATGTAAAGCTTAAAAGATCAGAAAATGAATGGCAGGAAAGGAAGCAGATGCGGCCTTGAGATTTTCCGTTTCTTTACATGAGGATTCAGGCGTACTGCTCCCAATAGAAGATATTGATAAGTTATCAAGAAAAATAAATAACAGAAATAAGAATGAACAAGAGCCTTTACATGAAGAAGGCTCTTTAATGTTATGAGAGCTGATTCCCAAAGTTTCTAAACTGGCGATAAACATAGAAAGGTATATTAGCCCTGAGCTTTCAAGTGCAGAAATTCGTTAATCACTTGAACATAGTCATCCTTTGGATAGTCTTTATATAAAGTGCTTGATAATCGAATAGGATCGCCAAAAAAATATCTTTCATATTGGGTTTGTCTTGTACCAAACGAACTCATGGTAAGATCCCAGGCCAAACGAAATATTTTGATCCGGTCCTCCGCTGTTTTACTGGCTCCTTGCAGGTACTGGTCGAGATCGGCTCTAATAGCTGAATGAAAGGCTTTTTCTGTTGGCAAAGAAACCATCCCGCTGGCTCCGATTAACTGGATAATCTCACTAAAGCGAGGATAAATCTTAGGAAAAACATTACTAGCCACCTGAAGTGGAATAAAGCTAGGCCGCATAGAGCCCCATTCATCGAGCTTTGCATCATTCTCTGACTTCTCTAATAATGCCTTCATTGTCTCAAGACCGATAATGATCTCTGACAGCTTTTCTTGAATATGTTGATATTCACTAACATTAATTGTTTCAATAAGCAGCTCAGCCATGCCTAAAATAAATTCAGTTTTAACGATCTGTCTAGTGACTACTTGATGTATAGCAAAGGGAGAGAAAGAGCTGTGAGCAAAGAAGGTGTTGGCGGCTTCCATATTATCGTAAAAGAATACCCGATCCCAGGGAACCAATACGTCGTCAAAGACAAGGATAGAATCCATCTCTTCATAACGAGAACTGAGTGGATGATTAAAAAGAGATTCCCCTCCCACCAGGGTGTCACGGCAAATAAATTTCAATCCTTTTGTGTCAGAAGGGATGGAAAAAGCAAAGGCTTCATCACAGAAAAACCTGGGGCATTGAACACCAATACTTCATCAGTTAATCCTCCTTGAGTAGCCAAGAGACGAGCCCCTTTAATGACTAGGCCTTCTTTATTTCTATCAATCACTTTAGCGGAGATGGGCTCATCGGAGCATTCGATATAGACTTGGGAACGGTTGACCTGAGGTGTAATAAACGTATGTGTAAACGAAAGATCTTTTTCTCGTGCCAATTTATATAATGATTGAATATTCTCTGGAAAACAATTGGCTTTGCCTGTTAACAATTCTGAAGAAGAGGCAAAGCTCATCAAAACAGTGTTCAAGTAGTCAGGGCTTCTTCCCATCATACCTCCAGTGTGCCTTGCCCAACGTTCCGTCATTTTCCGCCGTTTCATTAAGTCTTCTTTTGTTTTAGGCTGCAGGTAGGACAGCCCGATCGATTCCTTGGTTTCTGGGGAAAGAAAAGTCATCTCTTCTTTTAAATGGGGATCACATTGTAAATCATAGAGGGAAGCTTTTGTCTGAAGAAGTCCTTTAAAGGCAGGGTGCTCAGAGATCTTTCCCTCGATTTTTTCACCGTCAAACCAAATTTCAGTATTCAGTTGATCCAAGCGGCTAATAAAGTCTTTTCCGTTAATAGCTCCCACGTCATCACTCCCTCAATTTATTGAGAATTCCCAAAATGCATTCAGCTATTGTTTCATTTTATTAGCTAACATGCTAGTCTGTTCCGTATTTTTTAAAAGTGAAAAGCTTTGTTTTAAATAGCCAGCAAATATGAATAGTTAGGGTGAATGTCCAAATTAGGCAGCCGGGAGGAAGGAATATAGTGAATAGACATTTAAGTTACAGGAGAGCATCAGCTTGCTGTTGGGGGGAGAATCAATCAATTGGTTTATTTATATAAGGGCTAACGTGTTTTTAGGATAAAAGCAAATCCGCCGTCGATAAAAATTCGACAGCGGATGGATAAAGAGCTATTGTGCAACGTGTCGTCAAGCTCTACGCTTCTACTAAGGAGTGATCATTAAAGTAAATAACTTCTGTAAGTATTTTATAACCTTGAATTCTTTTAAAAGCTTCTTTTGCTTCTTTTTGAGTATCAAATTCAAATACAGTTAAATTGCTTTTAGAATGAACAGTGATGATCCACATAGCAAGTTTCCTCCATACATAATAAAGTTCCTCCTGTAGACTCTGCATCGCTACATGAAGATTTGGCTTTTTCTCTTTTGTCTGATTAGCTGCGCAACGGAAAACTTCTTCTTTTTGCAAATTCTTTTGTGTCTTTCCCTATCAAGATGTGTCTTTCAATTAACTGGATTTTTATTTTATTTGTTTAAATTCCCTAATCAACCGTTAATTTTTTATAAGTTTAAACAAATTATATAGTGGGGTCAACACCTTTTTTGAAATAAAATTGAATATTCTTTTAACACTGAAAATGAAAGGCCTTTCAATAATGGAAGGAGATTTTTACTTGTTCAAGAGTGAAAAGCAAGGTGGATAAAAGAAGGAGAAAAACAAGAGAATAGGTAATGACCTGTTTATCCCAAATGCTTTTAAAGACTTATTAGAAATTCACTTTGATGACAGTTAAATACTGGCGGGAGGGCTATCAACAGAAAGGAAGTGGCTGCACTTCTTCAGTTAGTACTTCAGAGTCTATTGTGGTACCTATCAAGCAATTTAGTAAAATTCTATGTCTTTTCTATTCGCGTTTAAATTACATAAGATCATTGAATAAAATATAAGAATCAATTGGAAACGAGAGGGGGGAATAACTTAGAGGACTAAGAGGATAGACAGCTTACACACCTTTAAAAAAGATAATGAATGGATTCCGGTTGGCTCCTGCAATAATCACAGGAAGGGAAGAATAATCAATTACCGCTTTTGTGATATAATATTATGTCTAGAAAATAATATATACAGGAGGGTCCCATGTCACAGTTAGACACTACATCTCAACATCAACAATCAGAACAGCGGAAAACACTGTGGTTTGTGGTTGCGTTTATACTCATTGCAGCTGCTGGGTTACTTTATGTAAAATGGTGGCCTTATTATAATAAATCTATTTTATCCGCTCATACACATTCCATCGGCTCTTCTATTTTAGGGAATCTATCGGATGCCACGCCTTCGTGGAAGTCTGCTGTGGATTACGCAATTGTTTATTTTTCATCCGTATGGAAAGCGGCGGTTCTCGGCATCCTGCTAGGATCTTTGCTGCAAGTATTACTTCCGGCACAATGGCTTCTTAAATTTCTTGGAAAATCATCATTTGGCAGCACTGCCATTGCGGGAATGGCTGCTGTCCCAGGTATGATGTGCAGCTGCTGTGCAGCTCCGATCGCCGTTGGCCTTCGTAAAAAAAATGTTTCTGTTGGAGCAGCGCTTGCTTTCTGGATCGGCAATCCGATGATTAATCCAGCTACACTTATTTTCATGACATTTGTCTTATCATGGAAATTTACATTGTTGCGTCTTGTGTTCGGTTTAATTTTAACGTTTGGTGTTAGTTACTTGGCGAACCGATTTGTGAAAGATGTCGAGCCGGTTGATATAGAACAAATGATGGTAGAAGAGAAAGCAGAAGGAAGTTTTTTAGCAAGATGGCTGAAGAGCGCAGGAAGCATGCTTCTTTATGTGGTACCAGCATATATACTGTCCGTGCTGCTTTTAGGAGCCGGGCGTGTGTGGCTATTTCCGCAATTAAATGAAGGAGCAGCGGACAGCCTCATGGCTATCATTCTGTTTGCGGTTGCCGGAATGCTGTTTGTCATTCCAACGGCTGCCGAGATTCCAATCATTCAAACATTTCTCTCTGTCGGGATTGGCAGCGGTCCAGCGGCGGCCCTGTTGATTACATTGCCAGCTGTTAGTCTGCCGTCTCTATTAATGGTAGCTAAATCGTTTCCAAAAAAAGTATTGGTTTTTGTCATCATGTCAGTCGTTATCCTTGGCATAGCAGGCGGCATAGCAGGGAAATGGCTTTTATAAATTCAGGAGTAGACCACTGCTAACAACCTCGAAGAATAATAGATCAAGATTACTTAAACAGTCTTAGCTTCCAATTTGAATCAAATAAAGGATGGAAAAGAGAAAAAGCAGCCGATAATCATCGGCTGCTTTTTTGTTGTGTATTTTTCTTTGAATGTTCTCTTGATTTATGAATAACTTCAGTCCTTGTTTGCAAGATTTAATTAAAACATGCACTCATTACAACAAATCATTTTCAGCTTTATGCGTAAAGTTAGAGACTATGGGTGAATATATTGAGTCTTAATCCCTATAAAATATTAGATAAAAAGAACGAAATATATAGTGTATTTTGTAAAAAATAGCTATCGATCAAGTCTAATGAACTAAATAAAAATAATATATAAACCTAAAGAACTGATAAGCAATCGTTAATTGTTTTTAAGGGGCTGGGTTTGTAAAGGGAGAACGAGATGCAGCTTTTGAAAATATACATGATAAGTTTCTTAACGGTTATACTTGTATCCGTTTTTGGATGTTCCGCTGTAGAGGCAGAAGAAAGTAAAAGTTATGGAATAGCTGATAAGACAACGGAATTGCAGAATGAATTAATCCATTCTGCGGGCAAGGTAGTAGTATTGCCCGCAGGAAGTTCGTTTAAGGTTAGTGGCTTAACAATACCAGATAATACAACTGTTATTGGCTATGGTGCCAAAATCTATAACGATACAAAGCATAGGACTCTTTTAACAGTAGGCAATGGGGTAAAAATATACGGTTTGGAACTCCAGGGAGCAGGCAATAAAGCCGCTGATACGGCAGGGGTCGGCATAAAGATTAAAGGAGCCAAAGCAACAAGCTATGTTAGAAATGTTGTCATCGAGGATTGTTTTATTCATGATATTGGCTTTTACGGCATTGAAGCCCAATTTGCCGAGGGAGTATCTGTAAAAAACACAGTGATCGAGGATGTTGGCTATGCTGGTATCGGTGGATTATCTGTAAAGAATACGCATATCAACAAAAGTCATATTAAAAGAGTTTCTCCGGGAGTAAAGGGAAATGCTTATGGCGTGTTTTTTTCAAGGGCAGGTGCTAACAACAGTAATTTGCGGGACTATCCCCGAAGCATGAACAGCTCGGTAACTAACACTATTATCGAAGACATTCCTCTATGGGAGGCGCTAGATACTCATGGTGGAGAAAATATTACTTTTAACTACAATACCATCAAGAATACAAAAGTCGGCATAGCATTCGTTAATGCAAAAGGCAACGGGGGGAAAGAAGTGTTCGGCTCCCAGAAATGCACGGCAAAAGGCAATAAAATTGATGGGATTGGCAAGGGATATGGGATCGTTGTGGCAGGTGCAGCTTCTAATCATGCCAGGGATTGTACAATTGAGAACAACCAAATAAAAAATGCAGGACAGCAGGGAAACACGATTTCAGGTGCCATCCAAGCTTCCTATACACAGAATTTGATAATAAAAGGAAACTCTTTGATAAATTGCTATGCCAATGGTATCCATCTATATATTCGTAATAAACAATTTATGGTGACTAAGAACACGATACAGGATGTGCAAGACCGCTCATATGTAGCGACGTCTGCTATTGCTTTTCGTTCCAATTACAATGAAGGGACGATTTCAGAAAATATTCTTAGCAGGAAAAACAAGTCACTAAACAAGTATGTGGCGGCTCGGGGTATTAATATAAGTGTAAAAACAAACATGAAGCTATGGATTGGAAAGAATACAAATACTTGTGTAATTCCAATAGCCGGAGGGGACGGCAGACATGTGACGCTTGCTGCTCCTTTATAGAGCACTTTATATTTTAAGTGTGAAATAATAGGAGGAAATATAGAATTACAAAGAAAAGAAGTGTGTAGTTAAAGAACCCGAATTCTCAGTGATTAAAAAGAGAATTCGGTTTTTTTACTTTATGACGTATGGATTCTGCACCAGTAGAGTAAGAGATGGAAAGTGCATATGGGAATTTTTACATGACAGCTATATAATAAAAATGGAAGATTATTTCTGATGAAGTTACTATATAGCACGCGTAAGTGTTCTTTGCATTTGTTGTATAGCAGGCGGGATATCTATTCCAATCATATAAATTTTCTACATGGGGTGTGCGGTTACATGAGTATTTTACAAATAAGTGAGATAGAGATGAATAAAGGAAATACAATTATTTTTCCGAAGATTCATTTAGTTGTGCAAAAGGGGGAGGCAGTCGCCATCCAATGTAATAGCGAAGTAGGAAAACAATTAATCAACATGATTATTGGACAGGCGCCGCTTTCGAATGGGGAAATTTTATTGGAGGGATTGCCTTTAACCCATGATTTTAAAAGCATAGCGAAGCGTATCGGAATTTTCCTGCTGGATGAGGCATTGTACGATCGATTGACACCGAAGGAATATCTGAATTTCTTTAAAAAGCTATATAACGTGGAGGTGGAGATAGGTGGGCTCCTTCATAAAGTTAGCTTAATTAAGAAAGAAAAAATTAAAATTATCAACCTGTCTTATTCAGAAAAGAAAAGGCTACAGCTTGCCAGAGCTATCTTACATCAGCCGGATTTGCTGCTCATGGAAGAGCCTGACCAAAATATTGATATTGAGAGCAAGATTATTCTGCAAAGAGTGATAGAAGATTTTACAGAACAGGGCAAATCCGTTTTAATAACAACAAATAATTTTGAAAGTGCCATATCTATAACCAATCACTTGTATCGTTTAAATGAACAAGGCTTAAAGAAAATTGAAGTGATAGAGGAAGAAAATAAAGAGGCCCCTTCATCTTTGCAAGAAGATGATTCTATGGACCTTCAAAAAATGGATGAAGAGACGGCGCTGTCACTTCCTAACGACACAGAACAAAGTGAAGAAGAAAAAACTTCAGTCCGTAAGCAGCTGAGGATTGAAAAGATTCCAGCAAAAATGAACGAAAAAATTGTTCTGTTTGATCCAACAGAAATTGTCTTTGTTGAGAGCAATGAAGGAATGTCTCAGCTTCATGTAAATGGGGAAGTCTTTCCTTGTTCTATTACACTAAATGAGCTATCTGATCGCCTACAGCCATTTGGTTTTTTTCGGTGTCATCGATCGTATATTGTTAATTTACAAAGAGTCCGTGAGGTAATCACGTGGACTAGAAACAGCTATAGCTTGATTCTTGAAGATTCACAGAAAAGCTCTATTCCCCTATCTAAAGGAAAGTTGAATGAGCTGAAGGATATTATCGGAATCTAACTTTACACACACATAAAAGAGTGAATTTTGGGTGAGAAATCTGCTCCATTCAGCTGAAAAATAACGCCATTTAACTACTCCTATACTCTTTTCACCTTGATGTTACTGCATCTATCCATTGTTGCAGATAAGATTGAGTCAGGAAAACGGAAATGAGAAAAGGGGTAAATGGAATGGGAAATGTTATCGAAGTAAAAGAACTTGTTAAATCATTTGAAAATAAAATCGCCTTAAAAAACGTAAACTTTAAAGTAAAAAAAGGAGAAACGATTGGCTTTTTAGGCCCGAGTGGTTCCGGAAAAACGACAACGATAAAAATTTTAACAGCACAGTTGAACCCGACTGCCGGAGAAGTCACAGTGTTTGGAGAACCGATACATAAATTAAAAGATCCCGCCTATATGAAGAGAATTGGCATCTTAACGGATAATAGCGGACTTTACGAGCGGCTTAGCATCTACGATAACCTTTCGTTGTATTGTGATTTGTACGAAGTAAAGAAAAGCAGAATTAATGAAGTGCTTGAATCTGTCAATCTATTGGAAGAGAAGAGAAAGTTAATTTAAAAGCTGTCCAACGGGATGAAGCAGCGAGTCACATTGGCACGGGCCATCTTACATAAACCGGACCTGCTTTTTCTCGATGAACCAACTTCGGCTTTAGACCCAGTCAATACCAGGCATATTCATGAAGGGTTAAAAAAATTGAACCAAGAAGGAACCACTATTTTCTTAACAACTCACGATATGCAAGAAGCAGAAGGGCTTTGCGATCGGGTGGCTTTCTTAAATAATGGTGAAATAAGGCTGCTTGATACGCCACAAAATGTAAGAGCACAGCAGAAAAATACATCCATATTATTGTTGTTAAAGGGAGGCCGTGCAGTCGTCGTTAATAAAGATGGTGAGGGCGCAAAGGAAACCTATGAATATATGAAAACGGAGCAACTTTTAACGATTCATTCCAATGAGCCGACACTTGGAGATATTTTTGTACGTTTAACAGGGAGGAACTTATGATGATATTTTCATTGAAGCGAGTAAATGCAATATTTGTAAAGGACTGGAAGGACTTGCAAAGAAATTCCTATGTTTTATTTACCTTAGCCTTGCCTTTAGTTTTTGCTGCATGGCTCGGACGGATAGGGGAAGACAACGCTCTTTTGGCGACCTACCCAATCAACCTATCTCTCGTTATTGCAGGTGCCTTTATTCAAGCAGCTATGGTGGCTGAGGAAAAAGAAAAAAATACATTGAGAGGGCTATTATTATCACCGGCCAGTACAGTAGAAATCCTCATAGGAAAAAGTGCATTATCCGCTGTTATGACGATTATTGTTATTATTGGATCCATCTTTCTGTCCGACTATAAAACCCCTTCATTGCCACTGTTTTCATTTAGTATATTATTGGGATTAATGATCTATTTGGCTATCGGAACAATTCTTGGTTTGCTTTCAAGAACAGTTATGGAAACGAGCATTATTGGAATGCCGGTATTGTTAATCTTTGGCATGAGTTCGATGCTTAAATCAATGATTGAAAATGACATGCTCTTGCGTATGATTAGTTATTTGCCAAATGAGCAATTAAATACGATTTGGTCTCATTTAAGCAATGGAGCCGGCTTAAGAGTCGTCCTTGAGAACATGATGATACTGCTGGTATGGGCCATCGTCTCATTTTTTATTACCGTTCTTATCTACAAAAAGAGAAGGATTGATTAAGGAATAGGCTGGGCGATGAAAGGGAGTGCGACAAGCTGAAGTAAAGCTTTGGGCTGTCAAGAGAAAGGTGAAAGCTGCTCTTGATGGGAAGAGATAAATGATAACTCGTAAGCAGGTCACTTGATAAAAGTGCCTGCTTTTTGTTTTTACTGCTTTCGCTTTTCTAAAAAAGAGCAAGACTTTATAAACTAATGATATCGAGTTAAATATTTTTTGGACTTTCCACATATAAATAGGTTGCTATGAGAAAAAGCTAGGCGGAAAGGTGGGAATCTATGGTTATTGGGCTATCTATTGTACTGCTGCTTGTGTTGCTTCTGCCTTTCTTCGTGAAACAGGTGGAAGAGAATTTAGAAGTATTTTTGTTTCTTACGGGTTTTTTAGCGGCTATTATTGGCCAAGTGTTGGACAGGCCTCTGCTGGCTAAGGCATTGGAAGATCCGATCAACATCACTATAGCCGTTTTGGCAGCAGGACTGTTGTTTAAATGGCTGCGGACGCCTTTAGAAATCGGAATTCACCGGATTAGCAGGATGATGCCTTTTCGATTGTTTATTGCGATGATCATTATTATATTGGGCTTGCTGTCAAGTGTGATTACTGCAATCATTGCCGCCCTTATTTTAGTTTTAATTGTTAGCGTTTTGAACCTTGATCGCCAGTCGGAGGTTCGGCTTGTCGTCTTAGCCTGCTTTTCGATTGGGCTCGGAGCCGCTTTAACACCGATTGGAGAACCGCTTTCAACCATTGCCATCAGCAAGCTGGGAGAGGATTTCTTTTATCTTCTGCGGTTGATGGGACCTGAAGTGTTAGCAGCCGTTTGGCTGTTGGGGCTTCTTTCTATGTTCGTTGTGCATCCAAAAAGGAACCAGCAAGGTCTAAATGATAATCAAAAGAGTGAATCATATGAAGAAATCATCGTCCGAACGATTAAAATTTATTTGTTTGTCATGGGGCTGACCCTTCTTGGTGCAGGATTTGAACCGTTAATTAATCGTTATCTGCTAGACGTTCATACAGGCATCTTATATTGGATCAACATGATCTCAGCTATCCTTGATAATGCCACTCTCAGCGCTGCTGAAATTAGCCCTTCCATGGAAGGGGAAACAGTAAAAGCTATTCTACTCGGCCTTCTTATCAGCGGAGGGATGCTTGTGCCCGGCAATATTCCAAATATCATTTCAGCTGGAAAACTAGGAATCACCAGCAAGGAATGGGCAAAATTTGGACTGCCTGTTGGGCTCTCGTTCATGGTTATTTTCTTTGTTGCTCTGACCTTTTTATAAGACTGATGAGAGAAAGCTTAAGAAAATTTTCTTAAGCTTTTTTTATTGATCAACATTGTATTTTAATTATGCCTTTAAGAAGAGGAATTTCCGTCAGCCTACCAATGTGGAAAACAGACTTTATCTAGATTGAGGGCTTTTTCTTTTTTTATTGGGTAAAGTAACTAGTAATGAGTTGATCAAGGGCTCGGAGAGGTTCATCCTCCAAGCAGTCACTACTTTTTTTCAATGAAGAGAGGGCACTTTCCACAAGAAATTTTCGCGGGTTCTTAGAGTGAAGAATCTCGTCCTGGATAAAGTCCAGCAACTCCATATACTTGTGCTTCTCTTCCTTCCGCTTTACGTCCTTTTTCAGTGTTAAGATGGCGTCGCACAGCTTCTGTTGAAAAGTTTGGTCGGTCTTCTCGCAGTCCGGTAGCCACCTGTCTAGAAACTCAGGAGGAATTAACTGATCTTTTGATTCCGCTACTTCATTCACCATGTTTACTACCCGCAATACACTGTAACGCACTGCTTGGTGAATGCCGGTGCCTGATTCCTGCACCAAAGTATAATATTTGAGAGTTTGATGCAAAATTCCGATAAGCATAATTGCACAATCAAACAAATAAGGGTGCTTGCTTTCATCAAAAATGTCTACTAACCGTTTGTACATCCAGCGGATAGTGAGTAACTGTCCTCTCTTCATAAATTGTTTGAGGTCTGTGTCATTTGTAACGATTACTTCCTCAAAAAGAGAGATTAACTTAGTGGTCCTATTCGTTTTCATATGTAATTCAATTTGTTTAATGAAAATGTCAATGTCAGAAGGGTCCTGGCCAATAAGTAGCTCATTTCGTTCTTTTTCAAGCTGCTTATAAATGGTCTTGAAAAGAGCCATGAGCAGCTCATTTTTGGAGGAAAAGTAATTATAAAACGTTCCTTTGGAAATCCCGCTATAGTCTAATATGTCTTGGATAGATGTAGCTTGAAAGCCTTTCTCAACAAATAACTGATGGGCCATTTTTATAACATGCTGCTTTCTATCGTTCATTTAATCACCTTTATAGTTAGTTGGACTCACTGTCCAAATATTATAGTACATCATTTTTCAGACTAGTACAAACTCTGTAAAAAAGGCGGTTTATATGTTGCGGTATTTGGACTTATAGTATATGATATCTTTTGTGTGAAACGATGGTACAAAATTATGGACCGAATGTCTATCATCTATGGAGGGAAATGAATGGATCAATCGATAAAAAAGACTAATCGTCCAAATTACGGAATTCTTGCTGTTTTGATGATTGGAGCTTTTATTGCATTTTTAAATAACACACTTCTCAATATTGCACTGCCTTCAATCATGAAGGATTTAGACGTAGGAGCCTCAACGGTTCAGTGGCTGACGACAGGGTTCATGTTAGTGAATGGAATTATGATTCCAACCACTGCCTTTTTGATTCAAAAATATTCTGTGCGCCGGCTATTCTTGATCGCTATGGGCTTATTTACCATCGGAACGATCATTGCTGGAGTAGCTCATGTGTTCCCGCTTTTACTGATGGCACGCATGGTTCAAGCCTCTGGTTCAGCAATTATGATGCCGCTTCTGATGAACGTGATGCTCGTTAGCTTTCCAATAGAAAAAAGGGGGCTGCAATGGGGGTGTTTGGCTTAATTTTAATGGCTGCACCAGCGATTGGCCCAACTTTGTCAGGCTGGATTATTGAACACTATCATTGGAGAATGCTTTTCCACTTTGTGACACCGATCGGAATTGTTGTTCTCTTGATTGGCTTCTTTTTGCTTAAAGATAAAAAAGATAAAGTGGACATTCGCCTTGATTTATTTTCTTTGCTCCTATCTAGCGTAGGATTCGGTGGTCTGTTGTATGGCTTCAGTTCTGCGGGAAGCAAAGGATGGGGTAGTCCACAAGTGTATGGAACAATCCTTATAGGGGCTATTTCGCTAATATGGTTTATTTTGCGGCAATTAAAGATGGAACGGCCAATGCTTAACTTTAAAATCTTTAAGTACCCGATGTTTGCCTTATCATCGTCTATCACAATGGTTGTTAACATGGCGATGTTTTCTGGTATGCTGTTGATTCCTATTTACGTGCAGACCATTCGGGGAATTTCTCCGATGGATGCCGGTTTGATGATGCTGCCTGGAGCGCTTGTCATGGCTCTTATGTCTCCTGTTACAGGAAGGTTATTTGATAAGTTCGGCGGTCGCATTTTAGCCGTTACCGGATTAACCATTACAACCATTACGACTTATTATTTCAGCAAATTGGCGCTGGATACAACATACACCCACTTAGTTATATTAAATGCTATCCGAATGTTTGGTATGTCGATGGTGATGATGCCTGTTTCAACAAATGGTTTAAATCAATTGCCAACACGTTTCTATCCACACGGTACTGCAATGAACAATACGTTGAATCAGGTGGCAGGTGCCATCGGTACAGCGCTGCTGGTCACGGTGATGTCTACCCGTACAGAAACACATGCGGAGGAACTGGCTGCTAATGCAATGAAGCATGCAACTGTCCAGCCATCAGAAGCGGCTATTGCTGGAATGAAACAGCAAATTGCGATGAAAGCCATGCTGGAAGGCATTAATGATGCCTTCTTTGTATCAGCTTTAATTGCTGCTGTTGCACTTGTTCTGGCCCTCTTTATTAAGCGTTCTAAGCAGGCAGAAGATCCATTGAAGGGAAGCCCGCAAAGCAAAAGAACTAGACAAGAGCTGGCAGAAGGATAAGTCGTTCGCTTCATTCCAAGCAGCAGGTGTGTAAGAGAAGATTGAGAGCTATCTTTTTCAAGATAGCTCTTTATTTATGGAGAAACAGGATTATAAAAGGTGGTATATAAACCTCGAAATTTTGATTATAACTTGTTTATTCGTGGAAAGATGAGAGTAAATATAAATTAGAATCAAAAGGATAGAGGGGGCTCCTATGGCTGCTGAAATGAATACTCAAAACATTCATCGAAACCGTGATATTTATTCATCAAAAAATTTGTGGTCCGGCTTTTTGTTTGGGGTGGGCTTCATTGCTTTTTTTGATGAAGCTGTTTTTCACCAGCTGCTTCACTGGCACCATTTTTACGATAAATCGACTACAGATATTGGCCTAGTTTCTGACGGTTTGTTCCACGCGTTTAGCTGGTTTGCCACGATTGGCGGTTTGTTTTTATTCGCTGATCTTCGCCGAAGGAAGGCTTTATGGCTTACAAGGTGGTGGGGTGGCGTCTTGCTTGGAGCTGGAGTTTTTCAGCTTTACGATGGGACGATCCAGCATAAGGTTATGCGCATTCATCAAATTCGCTATGTGGAAAATGTGCTAGTTTATGATGCGATTTGGAATGTTACAGCCATTGCTATGATTGTAATTGGTGTTGTTCTTCTTTTTCGCACGCGACCCAAACAATCATTAGAAGAGAGAGCTCAACATGAGTAGTTATACAGATATTTGTTATACTGGCGGGCAACTGGCGGGGATTGTTCCACAAGTGCTTCTGATGCTCCCCTTTCTACTCGTTCTATTTCTCTATCTTTTAGCTGCCCTAGTTTCTAACCGCCGGCACAGGAAATGGCCATTATTTCGTACATGTTCTTGTATTGTAGGTGTCCTGCTGGCGGTTTGTTCTGTAGCTGGTCCACTTGCAGAACGGGCTCATATCGACTTTACAGCGCATATGACGGGGCATTTGTTTCTCGGCATGGCCGCTCCGCTTTTTCTTGTGCTCGCTGCACCGATGACCCTGATGCTGCGGACACTGCCGGTACATTTAGCGAGAAGGTTCGTACGTTTGTTAAAAAGTTGGCCGATTCAGCTCCTTAGCAATCCGGTAGTCGCCTCTTTGCTTAATGTTGGAGGGTTGTGGGTTCTTTACACCACTGACTTATATACGGCGATGCATCAGAACATTCTCCTTCACTTATTTGTTCACATACACGTATTTTTGGCTGGCTATCTTTTTACTGCCGCCATGATTTATATTGATCCAATGCCCCATAGAAAAAGTTTTATATATAGAGCGATTGTGCTGATTATCGCTCTAGCTGGTCATGGCATCTTATCTAAGTATATTTATGCGCATCCTCCGATTGGTGTTGCCGAAGGGCAAGCAAAAGCTGGAGGGATCTTAATGTACTATGGCGGCGATGCAATTGATCTGATACTTGTTTTTATTCTTTGTCTGCAATGGTACAGATCGGCTCGTCCTAGAGAGTATGTAGAGGGAAGGATACCGGAAGCTACCTAAATAGTCTCAAGAAGGTGGACAAGGGGATCGTTAACTTTGGCTCACCTTCTTTTTCTTAGGGCTTACTAATAAATTTGCGTTTTTAACGTACATACTATGGGAAATGAAATAGGTAAAGAAAGCGGAAAAAGATTCGAGAATAAGAAAGGGGAGGACAGTGTGAATGAATTCTTACGATTGTTGAAATCCGGAAGTAAATCGGCTTTATGGGCAACAATTGTTAATACGATTGTTGCTCTTATTAAAACGGCAGCTTACCTCATTACAGGAAATGTCGCTATGTTTGCTGAAATGATGCATAGCTTTGGAGATGCAGCGAATCAGTTGTTCGTTTTTATCGGTTCCTCATTAAGTAAAAAAGCCCCGACGGAAAGATTTCCAGGAGGGTTTGGCCGGTTAGTCAATCTTGTGCTTTTAGGTGCTGTGTTAGTTGTAGGTGTATTGGCTTATGAAACTATTAAGGAAGGTGTTCATCATATTTCAGAGGCAGCCCATTCTGAAGACTGGCTCTGGTTAAATATTGCTGTGCTTGGAGCGGCTGCCGTCTTAGAAGCCACCGTTCTTTATAAGGCAATGAAAGAAATTACAGAGCATCTCCCTCCAGAAAAAGTCAAAGGTTTTAGAATGATCCCTGAGAGCTATAAGCATGTAAAAAGTGCCAAGCCAGCCACAAAGCTAGTCTTTTTAGAAGATAATGTGGCTGTTGGCGGTGCGCTGCTTGCTTTGATTGCTATTATTATCGCTACTTATACACCCTTTCACAGCGCTACAGGATATGCCTCCATTATTATTGGAGTGATGCTGATCTTAGTTGTCGGTCGGATATTTTTGGATAATGCGGCAGGAGCGCTTGGCGTCGCAGATGTTAAACTGCAAGCAAAAATTGGCGCTCGGGTTCTTCAGCATCCACAAGTGAAAGATATTCAAGACTTAGATGTGATTAAAGAAGGGGACGACTTTCATGTGGAGCTCCGGCTGGAAGTAGATCCAGAAATGACAATTAAAGTAGCAGATGATATTCGAGATCATATTGAAGAAAATATTAAGAAAAACGTAGCCAATGTGACAGATGTGATTATTGAATTTGATGAAGATGATCGTGTCACTACGTGGCCTGGTCCAGTGAAGTAAGCGGCTTTTCTGTTTACTTGCGGGAAGAGGGGATCATGTTTCGAATTAGCGCTTGACACAAGTTATGTACTGAATTATTATATTAGTATAAACTCAATATTCCTTTTAAGGGGAGTAGCTTTTACAGCAAAGTCGTCATTACAGAGCAGACCGCTCTCGGCTTTGTTGGCAGCGATGAACGTTGTTAGCAAGACCTTACCAAACGGTAGAGGTCTTTTTTGTTGTATAAGGCCTGTACCGATGGTGGTACAGGCCTTTTTAGTTTACCTGCTAAGTGTGTGTAACTAACCAGTCTATTAAGTGAGGAGGGAAAACATGAAGAAAGATGTTTATTATTCCAACGAGCGGTGGAAAAGAACGAAGAATAGCTAAAAGATCAGTCTTCTATAAAAAAATTGAGAAGAAATTGGAAGAGAAATATGCAGACACTGTAAACGGCCAGCAAGCTGGCTGACTCGCCTACAAAAATAAACGTACATGGAGGGTTTTTATATGTTTAAAAAAATAATGGCAGCAATGTTAGTGTTCGGTTTGTGTTTAGCTCCCGTCGGACATGTGATGGATCATAACTCTCAGGTGGCAAGCGCTAAATCATACAAATCCGGAAAAAGATCCTACAGTCCGCCTGCCAGCAATAGCCCGTCACTTTTTAAGAAAAATCAAGATCAGCAAGTCAACAAACAGAAATCAACTACTAATTATTCAAAGAAATCAACGGCTTCCAAATCAAATAGAGGCGGTTTTCTAAAAGGTCTGTTTCTTGGAGGGGTAGCTGGTTTATTATTTGGAAGTCTGCTTGGTAACCTAGGCTTTTTAGGTTCCATGCTCGGGTTTTTGGTCAACATGATTGTTCTTATTGCCATTGTGATGGTGATCCGGAAAATTGTTGTTTCCTTGTTTAAAAACAAGCAGAGGGGCCATGATTCATGGAACAGATAAAGATTTCTGAGCAAGATATCATTAATGCTCTTTGCTTATATATATCAGACAAGAAGGAAGTGTCTCCTTATGAGGTTGATATGGAACTGATGTTTGATGACGAATATGGATTTTCGGCTGAATCCCATGTGGCAGGCCGGAAGCAAATTTTAGCGACTGTCAGTATAATTGAAGCTATTCGCTTTTGGCTCGACACCGAATTGCATGTGGACCCATTCGCGGCAGGAATTGAATTAGTACTTGATGATCATGAAGGAATTATTGCCTGGGTTAGATAATAAAAAAATGCCCCTTGCTGTTTTTAGCAGCAGGGGTTATTTTTCGCTTTGGACAGGGAGTGGAGGAGAATATTTATCAGCTATATGCACACAGTTACGGCCGTTTTCTTTAGAAGTGTATAACGCTTGGTCAGCCGCCTCCAAGAGGGTATCAAGTGTATCTGTACGGGCCTGCACAGCAGCAACTCCAAAGCTTGCAGTAACAGAAAGAGATTCTTTGCTTGTTTCCAAAGGAGAAGCAGCAAGATGGGCACGGATGCTTTCTGCTCTTTTGCTCGCCTCATTAATATCTATATCAGGCAAACAAATGACAAATTCTTCCCCGCCATACCGGCCAAAAATGTCTGTTGGCTGCAGATGCTTTTGACAGATTGATACGACGTGGCGAATGGCTGAATCACCAATGCTGTGACCATAGCGGTCGTTGATTTTTTTAAAATAATCAATATCAAAGAGAAGAACAGACAGTGGTTTATTTGCTTTAATCGATTGCTCTAAATACTGCTCGCTTCTCTTGATGAAATAGGAACGGTTATAAATTTGGGTTAGCCCATCGGTATAGGCCAGTCTTTTTAATTGTTTTTCCAGCATTTTTTGAGCAGTAATATCACTTAAAACGATGATGCTGCCGACCACCGTTTTTCCGGCTTTGAATATAGGTGTGATTCGAACGTAATAATATTTATCGTTTTCTTCGTTCAACCACTCAAATGACCGTTCTCTTTCCGGGATATCATTCTCATAAAAAGTGAGCTCGCTTCCCTCATCTCTCCAGAGTAATTCAACGTTTTTCCCGACAGATGAAGCATTAAGCCTAAAGAGAATGCTTTCAGCGGCTTCGTTATAGTCTACGATTTGATAGGCTGTATTTACAACAAGTACGCCATCCCGCATGCTTTCAAAAACTCGGTCTCTTGCTATCGGCGATAGGGAGAGCAGCTTAAAGGAAAAGATCGCCCAGAGATATAAAGCAGAGGTAAAGCACATGACGACAGGTACTGGGTCCATTCCATGGGGAGAAAGGCCAACTAAGTATAAAAAGGAAGAAATCATTGGAATAACAAGACCCAATAGCAAGGGAGAAATTTGCTTCCAATAAACGGCTTTTGTCCGCTTCCAATACCATAATAAAATACATACACCGAGCAGGAGACAACCAAATGTATAGCTGCCATGCACGATATACCAAGGTCCAGCAACCATATCAGCCAGTGCATAGTTTTCGTTTGGACGTAAATAGACAGAGCGGTAAAATAGATGGTGAAAATTATTTGTTAAACACATAAAAGAAGTAATGAATGGAATTAAAAAGAGAACTAAAAGTTGTTTTAACTTGAGAAATTTATCTAATCCTGCATACTGCAAAACTAGAATGAGACAGCATGGAGAGATAAAGGGCAATCCTAGGTACTGGAACTTCAACCAAAAAGAAATTTCTGTCAGAGTGCTGCTTGCCAGTTCAAAAGCATGTCCAAATGTGTAGATGGCTGAAAAAAATGACATCCAAATAAACGTTGTACTGCTGGAAGATAAGTGCCGTTTAACATAGGCATAGATTGTCAGAATAATGGATAAAACACCTGATACAGAGACAATAACAATATAACGGAAGATTTCTGAATTCATCGTCCAACTCCGAAAGTAGAATAAATAGATTGTTTCTCTCTATTATTGAAGTATTATAACAAAGTTTTTGTCAATTATATTAAAAACTTAGAAACATTAAGATAGTTTACAGTTCATTTATTGACATATGCTTTTCACCATTGCCTCTTTATAAGAATGGAGGAGAGGGAAACAGACAACCACCCCTATCTAAAGAGAAAGGGCTGATTCATGATCCGGCCGTTATATTTTTGTTTTAGATAGTAAGAAGTAGATGGCTATGGAAGTTGATGCTATGATATTTTTATGTTTATTATGTGTAGTGGAGGGTTTGGAATGTTGACGATTAAGGAAATTGCTGAAATGGCAAAAGTCTCAAGATCAACTGTTTCGCGTGTATTAAATGATTCAGGCTATGTGAGTGAAGAGGCACGCAATCGTGTTTTAGCAGTAATTGAGGAGACTGGGTACATGCCGAGTCAGCATGCAAAGGCACTTCGGACAAAAAGAACGAAGGTAATTGGAGTGATCCTCCCGAAAATTAGCACGGAAACTTCAGGGCGTGTAGTAAACGGACTGAATGAAGTGTTTCAAGAGCAAGGGTATCAAATTCTTTTAACAACAACAAATCTCGATCCTCAAAAAGAGATTGAATACTTGCGTCTATTAAAGAGCAGACAAGTAGACGGAATTGTTTTAATTGCTACTAATGTCAATTCAGAGCTAGTGGCAGAGATCAGTCAGCTGAACATTCCATTTGTAGCGATCGGCCAGGACATCCCGCATGCCTCTAGTGTGATATTTGACGATTGTCATGCAGCCAAAGAAATAGCAAAGCGTCTTATTCTGAAAGGGTATAAAAATATCGCATTTATCGGTGTGGATGAATCAGACCCCTCTGTAGGTATCCAGCGTAAGCGAGGATTTACAGAGGCACTGAAAGAGCATAAGCTTCCTGTTTATCCAGAATGGATGGAGCAAGCAGATTTTAATATTTCTTCTGGTTTTGAAGCAATGAAAGAAATTATGGGCAGGTCTACAGAAGATAGCCGCCCTGATGCAGTTTTTGCGGTGACGGACCGGATAGCGATCGGCGCTATGCAATACTTAAAGGAAGCAGGGTATAGCATCCCTAAAGAAATAGCCATTGCTGGTATGGGAGCTGCTGATATTTCTAAGTATGTCCAGCCTGCTTTAATGACAATAGATTTTGGAAATGAACGGGCGGGACAGGAGGCAGCTGTTATTCTATTAGAACAAATTGAAAAAAACAGTGAAGGCCAAAAAAAATTAATTTTGAACTATAGAGTAATTGAAGGCAATAGTGTATAATAATTATGAAATCGATTTCATAGACTAATACCAACCGTTATTTTTAATGGTTTGAAGGTACCGAAGGCGGTGCCCGGTTTAATAAGCTATCATTGAGTCGTTGTTTTATCGTGATTGTTTTCTTTTTAGAGGAATCGGCTTTATCTTTTTACAGAGCAAAATCGATTCCTTGTATTTTTTTACCTTGTGGGATCGATTCCACAAGGTGGCTAACTTCTAATTATTGAGGGCATGGATGACTAAAAAAGGGGTGTGAAAGTATGGCTGATAATCGCCAGATAGCTGCAGAAATTATTGAGGCCGTTGGTGGACAGGAAAATATAGTGTCAGCTGCTCATTGTGCTACACGCTTAAGAATGATGTTAAAAGACGTAGAAAAAGTTGATCAAGAAAAAGTAGAGAATATCGAAAGGGTTAAAGGAGCCTTTTTTAATTCAGGTCAATACCAGGTTATCCTCGGTACAGGAACAGTCAACAAAATTTATGAAGAAGTGATCCGGTTGGGTGTTGAAAGTTCATCTAAAGGGGAGCAAGCGAAAGAAGCCGCTAAAAGCGGAAATGCTTTCCAAAGAGCTATTCGGTTATTCGGCGATGTGTTTGTTCCGATTATCCCTGCCCTTGTAGCAACAGGGCTATTTATGGGAGTCCGCGGTCTGATTATGCAGGAACAAATTCTTTCTTTGTTTGGTATAACACCTGATCATGTTCCAGAAAACTTTATTTTATTTACACAAGTGTTAACAGATACTGCTTTTATCTTTTTACCAGCATTAGTTGCCTGGTCCACATTTAGAGTATTTGGCGGTTCACCGATCATCGGTTTAGTTTTAGGTCTGATGCTTGTCAGTCCATCCTTGCCAAATGCCTGGGAAGTGGCTGGCGAGCAGGCAGAAGCGATTAAATTTTTTGGTTTTATCCCTGTTGTAGGTTATCAGGGATCTGTGCTGCCGGCGTTTATCGCAGGAATTATAGGGGCAAAGCTTGAACAACAAATTCGCAAACGTGTTCCTGATACGTTTGATCTAATTGTGACACCCTTTTTAACATTGCTCATAATGATTATGTTAGCTTTGTTCGTTATTGGCCCTATTTTTCATAGTGTAGAAGAAATTATTTTAAATGCGACCGTGGCTGTTTTAAAATGGCCATTTGGAATTAGTGGTTTTATCATTGGCTTCCTAAATCAAATTATTGTTGTCACGGGAGTCCACCATGTATTCAATATGCTAGAAATTCAGCTGCTTGAGAAATTCGGAAACAATCCATATAACGCTATTGTTACTTGTTCAGTTGCTGCACAAGGAGGAGCTGCATTAGCAGTAGGATTGAAAACAAAGTCTAAAAAACTGAAAGCATTGGCTCTTCCATCCTCATTATCTGCACTATTAGGCATTACAGAACCGGCTATTTTTGGTGTCAACTTGCGCTATTTTAAACCATTCGTCATGGGGCTGATTGGAGGCGGTGTAGGCGGGTTTCTTGCCTCGCTCTTTGGCTTGAAAGGCACGGGAATGGCCATCACTGTTATTCCAGGCACCCTACTCTATCTAAATGGGCAAATTGTTCTTTACTTACTTGTTAATGTTGCAGCCATTGCTGTTGCCTTTATATTAACTTGGATGTTTGGATTCAATGATAAGATGTTGAAAAGCCAAAAATAACTCTATCTATTTTGATTGAAAAGGGGAATATCCTGTGAAAAAAGGACTGCTCACGCTTGGCGAAGCTTTGGTCGATTTTATCCCGATGGACTCTGAGAACATGGCATATATAAAAAGCCCTGGCGGCGCTCCAGCCAATGTAGCGGTTGGAGCTGCTCGTCTAGGGATGAGAGCAACCTTTATCGGAAAAGTAGGCAAGGACGTGTTAGGCGTTTTTTTGAAGGAAACGCTCAAAAAATATGGAGTAGATATTTCCGCTGTCATCCTGACAGAACGCTATCGTACAGGACTTGTATTTGTCACGTTAGATGAAATAGGAGAGCGCAGTTTTAGTTTTTATATAAAAGAAAGCGCTGATTTCTTTCTGGAAAAATCGGAAATAAAAGAAAAGTGGTTTATTGATAAAAAAATTTTCCACTTCGGAACGATCTCTCTTTTAAAAGAGCCAGCGAGCATGGCTACACTGCAGGCACTTTCCTATGCAAAGAAGCACGGATTGATTGTTTCATTCGATCCAAATGTCCGCTTGGCTTTATGGGAGAATGAGGAGCGGCTTAGACATATGATCTTTAAGATGATGGCAGAAGCAAACGTGTTAAAGCTGTCTGAGGAGGAGCTATTGTTTTTAACAGGGGACACAGATATAAACACGGTTAAAAGCTGGATCAAAGAATATGATCTTTCACTTGTTTGTTTAACGAAGGGGGCACAAGGGAGTATTGTATTCACAAAAAATGGATGGGCTGAAATAGGGGCGCTGCCGGTGAATGCCGTTGATACAACGGGCGCTGGGGATGCCTTCGTCTCCGGCTTGCTTTATGGTCTTAACGAACGGACGGAGGGAATCCATTCGATTTCATTGGAGGAGGCAGCAGATCTCGCCCGTTTCGCTTCTGTATCCGGAGGGCTCGCCGCTTCACAAAAAGGTGCGATGACTGCGCTGCCTACACTGAAAGAAGTTCGAAAAACTTTAACAAAAAATAGGAGTTTATAATGAATCAACAAGAGTTACTTGGTCGTTTATCTGAGAAGATAAAAGAAAACGAGAAGCAGAGAAAAAATGATCCCTATCGTCTTCAATTTCATCTTATGCCGCCGATCGGGTTGCTAAATGATCCGAATGGGCTCATTCAGTATAAAGATAAATATCATGTTTTCTATCAATGGAATCCATTTGAAACATCACATGGACCAAAGTTTTGGGGGCATTATACCTCTGATGATTTAGTTCATTGGGAGGATCATCCTCCAGCACTGATACCGACAGAATGGTATGAGCGAAACGGCTGTTATTCTGGAAGTGCCATTGAAGTCGGGGGGAAGTTACTCTTATTTTACACTGGGAATGTAAAAGATGAAGCAAAGCGAGAAACATACCAATGCGTAGCTGTCTCCGATAACGGAATGGATTTTGCAAAGGAAGGACCGGTTATTTTTCTTCCTGATGGCTTTACTCCCCACTTTCGTGACCCGAAGGTGTGGAGAAGAAATGATAGCTGGTACATGGTGGTTGGCGCACAAACCTGTGAGAAGGAAGGAGCAGTAGTGCTTTTTTCATCGATAGATTTGCAGCATTGGGAGTATAGAGGACCAATTGCGGGAAGCTATATGAATGGTTTGAATGCTTTCGGGTATATGTGGGAGTGTCCGGATTTTTTTCAAATAGGTTCGAAAGATATTTTACTAGTCTCACCTCAAGGGCTGGAGCCGAGTGGGTACCACTATCAAAATTTGTTTCAGTCTGGTTATTTCATTGGGGAATGGAAGGTGGGTACCACAGAGTTTAATCATGGAGATTTTTTGGAGCTAGATCGCGGATTTGATTTTTATGCACCGCAGACGTTTGAGGATGAAAAGAGAAGAAGGATTATGTTTGGATGGATGGGAATAACCGATGAAAATGAATCTTTCCAGCCCACAATTGAACAGGGATGGATCCACGCCTTAACAATCCCGCGCCAATTAATCTTAGAAGGAGAAAAGCTTTATCAAAAACCAGTTGAAGAACTGGTAAAGTTACGTAGAAAAAAAGATTTTCACGGTACAGTTTCTTTAAGAGATGGCGTAAACACATACGAGGAGATTCGCGGGGAGGTTAGCGAAGTCAAAGTAAGATTTGACTATGTCCATGCGGAAAAGGTAGAGATAGTTATTCGCAACAACGTCCATCTTTATTTTTATCCCGGTCAGGGCATCTTTACGTTGGAAAGGGAAGTGTTCAAAGGGGGAGCGTTCGAGAGTCGGACCTGTGAACTCTTGCAATTAAAAGACATGCATATTTTTTTAGATAGAAGCTCTATTGAAGTTTTTCTTAACGGAGGAGAGGAAGTGTTTACAGCTAGATTTTTGCCAATCCTGACAATCAATCCATTGTGTTTAAAGCAAGTGGACAGGTAGAGATGTTTGTTGAGAAATGGGAGCTAGGAGAATGAGTCATCCAGCACTGTATAGGTAAAAGGAGGAAAAAAAGTGTTCAAGAAAATGTTTGGCAAGAAGCAGGAACCACCAAAGACTGTTACTATACTCGCGCCAGTAAATGGCCGGCTGCTTTCTCTAAAGGAAGTACCCGATCCTGTTTTTTCGAGAAAAATGATGGGGGACGGCATGGCTATTGAACCTTCTGAAGGGAAAATTGTCTCACCTGTCAAAGGAGAGGTTGTTTTAGTGTTCCCTACGAAGCATGCTATTGGCATTAAAGCAGAGAACGGCGCAGAGCTCCTCGTTCACATTGGGTTGGAAACTGTTTCAATGAACGGTGAAGGCTTTACAACCTATGTATCAGAAGGAGACAAAGTTGAACCTGGAGATACATTAGTCACATTTGATTTGCCGCTCGTTAAGGAAAAAGCAAAAAGCATTGTCACGCCGATCGTTGTAACGAATGCAGATGATATGGAAGCGATTGAGAAAGGAAATTTCAATGAAGTCACTAATAGTCAAAGCGAGATTATGACAGTGACTTGCTCTTAAGGAATAAATCCACCGGTTCAGACTGCTGACAAACAGCTCGTCTCCTTCATTGTCAGTTACTGTCATTGATCGAGGGAAGATATATCCATTAGGCCCTGCCTATATTCTAAAACAACTGCTGAAAGAAGGTAGTTGTTTTTTTAATTAAAAAGTAGCAGAAATCCTGATAATGGGGTCATTCTCAAAAAAGTGATATGATTTATAAGAGCAAACACACGTGGAAAATGTATACAGACTAAATCTTAGCCATAGAGGTGGAAGGACAATGAGCAAGATAGATTCTCGGCTTTACGACTATTTGGTTGATCACTCGAACGATATTACAGATAAGTGGCTAGCTGCAAGAGAAGAAAAGAAAGGCTCAGTTTATTCGGCTGATGTTGATGAGTCGATAGAAGAATTACTGCGAAAACAAAATCGGTTAACTAATTTAACGGTAGCTAGCACTCTTCTTGAAGAAAAAGAGACATTTAAGAAGCAAAAAGATCAATGGGCCCGGGAAGTAGCAGAAAGCAGAGTGGACAGCAATACGCCGATTCATGAAGTGCAGGCTGCGCTTCGTTCAGCAAGAACCGTGTATTGGCATTTTGTGAAGAAGTTTGTAGAGTTAAATAAGAACGAAGTGACTCATGAGGATATTGTAAGGTGGGGAACGGTTCTGCATGCGGCGTTTGATGATCTGAATATTAAATTCTCTGAAATGTATTTTAGATTGATGATGAGAAGACTCTCGGCTCAGCAGAGTTTAATTGAAGAATTGGGCTCCCCTGTTATTCCGATTGCGGCTTCTAAAGGAATACTGCCGTTAGTTGGTGATATCGATACGGTGCGTGCCAAGAGCATTTTAGAACAAATACCTGAAAAGTGTGTAGAAGCAAAAATTTCTCATCTATTCATTGACTTATCTGGCGTATCGATTATTGACACGATGGTTGCCCATCAGATTTTTCAAATCATCCAGGTTCTAAGCTTATTGGGCATTAAGTCAACCATGACAGGAATCCGGCCAGAAATTGCTCAAACGGCCGTACAGCTGGGTATCGATTTTTCTGGAGTAGACTCATTTAGCTCCTTGCAGCAAGCATTAGGAAAGCACTCATCCGAAAAGTTAGGTGAGTGATCAGCTGATGGCAGAAAGAGCTAAGTAACGAGTCGGAAGCAAGAATGAATAATCACGAACTCAGGAGGGCTGTGCATGTTTATCGCTGGACAAAAGGATATGCAGCAGATGGATGAGTATACAATAGGAAAGATTGGGCTTCCCGGTGTTGTCTTGATGGAAAACGCGGGAGCGAAGATAGCTGAAGAGGTTCTTTCAGCTTCTTGCTACGAGCATTCGAAAGTAATTGTGCTCGCCGGGGGAGGAAACAATGGCGGAGATGGTTTTGTCGTTACCCGCAAGCTATTTGATCAAGGGCTGAAGCCTCTTCTTTGCCTGTTGGTCAACCCTGAACGTGTAAAAGGTGATGCCAAAATCCATCTGGAAGCCTATGTTAACCGGGGACTGCCCATTTTTTATCTTCATGAGCAAGGATTGGACAGGCTTCAAAATCATTTAAACGAGGCTGATATTATTGTAGATGCGATGTTAGGAACGGGGATAAATGGCCCGGTCAGAGAGCCTTTTCTTCAAGTGATTTCCATGGTCAACGAGCATGCTGGAAAGCGCTGCATTATCTCTATTGATCTCCCATCAGGTCTAAATAGTGATAACGGAAAAGTAGAGGGGGCAGCTGTGCAAGCTTCTAAGACGATCAGCTTTGTATTCCCGAAAAAAGGATTCTTTTTGAATGATGGTCCGGATTGCATTGGAGAATGGAAGGCAGTGGATATTTCTGTTCCACCTTCAGCGGCACCCATTCTAGGCCTCTCGATGCCACGGTTAATTACCGAATCGCTCGTCAGGGCCAGCCTGCCGAGACGGCCGGCAACTGGCCATAAGGGAACGTTCGGTCATGTTCTTGTAGCAGGGGGCTCCCGCCAGTACATAGGGGCACCTGTTTTTTCAGCTATAGCATCGCTGCGCAGCGGGGCCGGGTTAACCACGATGGCTGTACCCGAAAACATTTATCCAATGGTTGCAGCCAAGCATCCAGAACTATTATTTTTGCCGTTGCCAGAAAAGAATGGTCATTTTTCAATAGAAGCGATTAGTGAAATGGCCCCACGCCTTCATGAATTTGACAGTATAGCCGTTGGCCCTGGAATGAGCCGGTTTTCTGACGGTGAAAAATGGATTCGGAAATTAATAAAGTCCCTGCCTTCCCAGCCCGTTGTCGTGGATGCAGATGCTTTATATTTAATTCGGAATGAATGGGATATTGTACGTGAGTATGAGGGCCATGTCATTTTTACACCTCATCCAGGAGAAATGGCTAGATTATTAAATACAACGGTTAAAGAAATTGAGGCTGACCGCCTTGGGATAGCCAGCGCTTTTGCTGAAGAGCACCAGCTTTATTTATTGCTGAAAGGGCACCGTTCCGTTATTGCTACACCGAACGGGGAAGTATATATTAATCCAATTGGCAACAGTGCACTTGGAAAGGGCGGGAGCGGTGATGTGCTGACCGGAATGATTGCCTCCTTTCTTGCCCAAGGAGCCCAGCCTTTAGAGGCGCTCATTTCGGCCAGTTATTTGCATGCAAGATCAGGGGAGGAAAAAGCTAAAGCTCTATCTCATTATGGAGTGATGCCTTTCGATATGATCGATGGGGTGTGTGAGCAGCTTAGGGAAATAGAGCAACGAGAATCGCAGCCATAAAAAAGGAGTACTAAAGTGAGAAACTTTAGTACTCCTTTTTATTAACAAAATGTATCTGTTGATTTTGGGTTCTTTAATCCAAAAAGCGGCCGGATAAATAAGGCTGCACACGTACCCAGCATAGCCATAACCATCCACACCCAGCCATGAAGGCTAAAGGAGGCAATCCCGCCGAAATAAGCTCCGATATTACATCCGAAGGCGAGACGGGAGCCGTAACCCATTAACAGTCCGCCTACGATGGCAGCTGCAGCGACTTTCGGCTGAATTTTTTTCGGCTTGAACGTTCCCTGGAAAGCGGCTGAAATAAAAGCGCCTAAAATAATCCCGAAATTCATCACGCTTGTAGAATCGGCTAGAACGGTTTGTTTAAGCGCCTCACCATTAGGGCCTGAGAAAAAGCCCCAGCTTGATACATCCACTCCCATAGCCATAAGCGCTTTGCCGCCCCAAAGAGCGAAAGCAGAAGTAATGCCCCATGGAGTTCCTCTAACAGTCAAGGTTAGTGCATTTAGCAAAGCCAATACAACGGCGGCTGTGATCAATGGCCAAGAGCCACGAAACACTTTTTTCCATCCGGTAGTAGTTGGCAGAGGCTTCATCATTGGTGGGTTTTTCTTCTTGGCGATTTGCACGGTGATCCAATAGATCGCTGCAAAAAGAATTAATTGAATGGCCAAAGCTCCAAAGTAACCTAGTCCAGTTGATTCAGCTAAGGAAATAGGCGGCAGTGAAGGCGTGTCCTCCATCCAAAAAGTAAAATGGTAAGCGCCTAGAACAGAGCCTGCAATAAAAGCAAGAAGTGTTAACAACATTGAAGAGGCTCCGCCACCTACTTGATACAATGTTCCAGAGGCACAGCCGTTTCCGAGCTGCATGCCAATTCCGAAAATAAATGAACCGAAGATTAAGCTTGTACCAACCGGCGACACATAGCCCGCAGGTGTGACACCGGTAAAGCTAAAACCCGTTCCTAGTATAATGGCGAACAGGGCGGAAGCAATCGCCAGCATAATCATATGCGCCTGCAGTCCTTGAACGTTTCCAACCGACATTAACCGGCGGAAAGCAGAAGTGAAACCGAAGCGGGCATATAATAGGGTAACCCCTAAGGCAATGCCGATGATAAATAAGGTTCCCTGTGTCCAGCTTGTCATACTTACAATAGAAGCCAAAAGAATGATTGCTATAAGAATACCGACTAATGCCAACGGCTTTTGCATCGGATTTAGCCGGGTAACGACCGTCGTTGATTGATGATCCCAATTTGGCGGCGGTGTAGGTAAAGTTGTTTGTGTCAATTATTCCACCTCTTATCCTATTTAAATAGTTGGGATTAACGTTAATTATAATAACTCTTTTTTGACGAAATGTAAATAGAGTGTGAGATTCCTTTTCGTTACTCAGTTGGAAGCTACTTGAATGATCTATAAAAGCTTAATTAGCTATAGGCAGGAATGGTAATCAGCGATTATAGCCGAATCATTAAAAAATGGTGATGCAGAAGTAGAACAAGGAAGCGGGCAAATACAGACATCCGGCGAGATGATCGATAAAGTTAATTCAGCTGTAACGGAGATGGTTAACAGTATTAAAACCGTTTCGAACAATTTATCCGATAGTACAGTAAGCGCCTGGAGCATGACTGATTGTGTAGAAGAAATAGCATTGGTTGGGGAAGAAGCGATGGCAGGGGGAAAGGAGACAGCCGATTCAACCCAACAGTCGAGCGCCACGATGGAAGAGGTGGCGGCAGGATCAAGACAGCTGGCAATATTAGCTGAGGTAACGAACGGATGAGTTGGGAAGTTTAAAGTTTAAACGAATATATAAAGTCTTTTATTCAGCTTCTTCTTGATTGTTAGTCGTTTTAAAGAAGCTGCTAGGTAATGTGATTGGCAATTGTCTTCCAAAATTTCGCGAACTCTTGTATATTCATAGTGTATAAGAGAAAAGAGGATGAATAAAGAGAGAATGCAAAGAAAGGCTTTCTAAAAATGAGTAATTACTGCTGTTTCTTAAAGGCTAAAGGAGGAGAGGAAATGGAGCCCTTTTTAAAGAAGGTCTTTGTTGGCTTGCCGAAAACAATCGGAGAAAAAGAGGCCGAGAACCCAATGGAACGAGAGTGGAGAAGCGGAATTTTTAAAGAGCCCGTGCAAGGTCCCATTTGGCTTGGAAAAACAAAATTAACGGGAGATGGACAAGCCGATTTAAAAAATCACGGCGGCCTTGAAAAAGCTATATTTGCTTATCCTGTTGAACATTATTCTTATTGGGAGAAGGAGCTTGGAACACATCGGCTAGTTCCGGGCGGCATGGGCGAAAATTTCTTAATGGAACATCGAACAGAAGAGGGAATTGCAATTGGGGATACGTTCCAAATTGGGGAGGCCGTTGTGCAAGTATCACAGCCAAGGCAGCCCTGCTGGAAGCCGGCACGCCGCTTTGGAATAAAGAATTTGGCATTATTGCTGCAAAATACCGGAAAGACCGGCTGGTATTTTCGTGTGCTAAAGGAAGGCTATGTAGAAAAAGGCCAGAGCTTTACTTTATTGGAGCGTCCACTTCCGCAATGGACCGTTGCAAGGTGCAATGAAATAATGCATGTAGAGAAGCAAAATATAGAAGGAGCAAGTGAGTTGGCACAATGTGGCTTGCTTGCGCCCAACTGGAGGAAAACATTAAATAAGCGTGTGGAAAAAGGAGAATTTTCCGATATACGAAAGAGAGTTTTTGGACCGAATGAATAATGAAGATCACCGGCAAAGCCGGTGATCCAAGGCTGTTGAGAAACTCCCGCTGTCTTTATTGCTCATAATAATCAGTTCACTTTACGTTTGTTGCTTCCACATTCACTCGGCCTGAGAAGAAGACAGCTCCGCCGCCCATATCCGCTATCCGGTCCGGTGTCAAAGAATTGACAAGGTGTTTCTTTCCAGAAATGTCTGACCAGAGCCCTTGGCTTACCACAACACCCGGCAATACTTGGTTGCCTATAGACGCCGTTAACTCACATTCTCCTCGATTATTCCATATGCGAACTATCATGCCATCTTTAATTTCTAATCGGTCGGCATCGTGCTGGTTCATAAATAACTTAGGTGTTTTTTCGAGTTTTATATGCTTCTCATTATTAGAAAAAGTAGAATTTAAAAAGTTATGATTCGGTCCAGGCACAAAGAGAAAAGGAAAATCTGGCTCCTGTACTAACGGTGTGTATGTAGGAAGAGCCGGGTGGCCATCTGCCTCCATCTTTTCAGAATACAATTCGATTTTACCACTAGGTGTGCCTAAGTTGTTTAACGGTTTACTTATATTTCTTGCCTTCACAAAGCGCCGGTTCTTAAGCTCGTCATAGGTAATAACAGGGAAGTAAGGATTATCTACATTACTTATCGCTTGTTCAATTAACTGTTCATCGGTGTCTTTAAAGGCCTGCTCATCAAATCCCATTGCCTCTGCCAATAAACGGAAAACCTCAGGGTTCGATTTACTTTCTCCATAAGGAGGGATGACCGGTTCCTGTAAATGAAGATAGTTGTGCCAATAAGATGTATACAAATCTGTGGTTTCAAAAGAGGATGTCGCTGGCAACACAATGTCAGCAAACATGGCTGTCTCTGTTAAAAATAGATCATGCACAACAGTGAACAGGTCGTCCCGTGCTAATCCGGCCCGGACTTTATTGCCCTCTGGTGCTACAACGGCTGGATTGGAATTATAGACAAATAACGAACGAATCGGCCTCTCCAGCTCGAGCAGGGCGTTTCCCAGAAGGTTCATATTGATGACCCGCGCTGGTTGTTTTAAAAGGTCCGGGCGTTGCAGTGCTCTCGTATTATAAGCTAGGTAACCAGAATTTGATTTAAGGGCACCGCCACCTTTTACTCGCCACTGTCCTGTTAAAGCAGGCAGGCAGGCGATCGTACGGACGATCATTCCACCATTATCATGGTGCTGCAAGCCGTTGCCAATACGGATCATGGAAGGAGAAGCAGTGCCATACATGCGAGCCAGTTTATATATATCATCAACAGGAACGCCTGTGATGTCGGAGACAGTCTGTGGCTCGTAGAGTTCTACATGCTTCTCGAGTTCCGCGCATCCAACGGTATATTCTTGTAGGAATGAGCGGTCAACTAAATTTTCCTTATAAAGGATATGCATAATGCCGAGTGCAAGAGCGCCGTCTGTGCCGGGAAGGATGGGGATGAACCAGTCAGCCATCCTTCCTGTCTGGTTTTTGTGAACATCAATGACAACAATTTTTGCTCCATTTTTACGTGCTTTTTGTGCAATCGCCATTTGATGCATGTTTGTGCTGACGGCATTGATGCCCCAGATAACAAATAATTTGGTTTCTTCCATTTCCGCAGGGTCCGTTCCGTAGCTTCCGCCCATTGTATAGCTGTATCCCACAGAGCCGGCAATAGAGCAGATCGTCCGGTCAAGCTGACTTGAACCAAGGTGATAAAAGAAGCGTCGGTCCATGCCTTCTGCACTCAACTTTCCCATATTTCCATAAAAGCTGTACGGAAGAATCGACTCAGGGCCTTCCGCGGTAATAAGTTTCTTCCATTGGGAGGCAATCGTTTCAATCGCTTCCTGCCAGCTGATAGGAACAAACTTGCCTTCTCCTTTTTTTCCAGTGCGCTTTAACGGTGTTTTTATTCTCTTGTGATCGTAGAGGCGTTCGCCCATATTCCTTACTTTATTGCAAATATTCCCCTTCGTTATTGGATGTTGGGGATCACCTGCAATTTTTACGATCTTCCCATCTTTTTTATGTATAAACAGCCCGCATTGGTCCGGACAGTCAAGCGAACAAACTGAAGGGACCACACCATTTTCTATGTCGATATATGATTGCATATTCAGTATCCCCCATCATAAAGATTACTTTTCCGATTATAACACAGTAATGGAACATTTAGAATGTTATGAAAAGTTAATTGCTTTCTTTTGATTTATTTCCTATTCTCTATTTGAAATAAGCTATATTTGATGGCATCGTTCGCTTTCTTTTCTGTAAAGGCTTCTATCGGCATAAAAGATTGAATAGTCTACTTATTAAAAAAACATTGACACGTCTTGGAGAACGTGGCATAATCCTAGTGAAGTTATAGGAATATAAAAATACGAAATAAACTCTTATCAAGAGCAGGCGGAGGGATGAGCCCTATGAAGCCCGGCAACCGGCTTATTTTAAGTACGGTGCTAATTCTTACAGCATAAACGCTGGAAGATAAGAAGTTGTGTTTATTAAAACCTCTTCTTATTGAAGAGGTTTTTTGTTTGTTACAAAAACATAAATATAAATTTTAGTTGTACAGTAAAAGGAAAGAAGTGGTGGCACCTTGAGAAAACCCGTCATATTTTGTGACTTTGATGGTACAGTGACTAAAAAAGATAACATCATTAGCATTATGAAGCAATTTGCTCCGCCTGAGTGGGAGAAATGGAAAGACGGGGTGCTTTCCCAATCTGTCAGCATTCAGGAAGGCGTCGGAAACATGTTTGCGCTTCTCCCATCTTCCCTTCGAAAAGACATTGTTGAGTATGTTGTAAATACGGCGCAGATTAGAGAAGGGTTCGGCGAGTTTGTGCAATATACGAAAAGCCAGGGGATTCCCCTTTATATTGTCAGCGGGGGCATTGACTTTTTTGTAAAACCGATGCTTGAGCCGTTCGATTCTATTGCTGGACTGTATTGTAATGAAGCAGATTTCAGCGGGGAGAATATTCATATTCGCTGGCCGCACGGTTGTGATCAAGAATGCCCGAATCAAAATTGTGGTTGCTGCAAACCAGCCATCATTCGCCATACTGCAAATTCGAATATGTACAGCGTTGTGATTGGTGATTCAGTGACAGACTTACAAGCAGCAAAAATTGCCGATTCTGTTATTGCTAGAGATTACTTATTGGAAAAGTGCAAAGAACTTTCTATTCCTTTTCAGTCATTTGAAACATTTTATGATTGCATTGAAATTTTAGAGAAACTAAAAGTAAACATAAAGTAAGCAGCTGTGCTTTTGACAGACTAATAGATAAATTTGGAATATTTATAAAAAATAAGGAGGGATAGTCATGACAACTATCAAAATTCAGGGAACAAATGAAGTGATTGAACAACAAGAAGAGGTAGTCTCCTTTTTGCAGCAGCAGGACGTTATTTATGAGCATTGGGACATTTCAAAACTTCCTGCACATTTACAAGAAAAATATATTCTAAGCGATGAAGAGAAACAGGAGATTTTAGATGCTTTTGAGACGGAAATTAAAGACATCTCCGAAAGACGAGGGTACCAAGCGTGGGATGTGATCTCATTAGCGGACCATACTCCAAATCTAGAGGAGCTATTGAAAAACTTCCAGCGTGAACACCATCATACAGATGATGAAGTCCGGTTTATTGCAAGCGGACACGGTGTTTTTGTTATCCAAGGAAAGGATGGCCGGTTCTTTGAAGTGCATCTGAATCCAGGAGATCTTATTTCAGTCCCTGAAAGTGTCCGTCATTACTTTACCTTATCTGACGACCGTAAAGTAGTTGCCGTCCGCATTTTCGTAACAGAAGAGGGCTGGGTGCCAGTCTACTAAAACCTAATGAACAAAGTCACAGAATGACAGAGGAGGACAATTGCATGGGTGTAACAGCTACTTATCTGTTCCCGTCACATTCTGATCAGGAAAAAAAAGCAGAGCAATATGCTTTAGGCCTCACGGTCGGTTCTTGGACAGATATTCCACATCTTGAGCGGCAGCAATTACAAAAAAATAAAGGAGAAGTTGTATCAGTAGAAAAAGGAGAGGAAAAGGATACGGTAAAGATTCATTATCCATCCGCCAATTTTTCCGCTGATCTTCCCGCTATTTTAACTACCGTATATGGGAAGCTTTCTTTCTTTGAAGGCCATGAGTTAATTGACCTAACATTTGATGATGAACTGCTCTCTCAATTCCCCGGTCCGCGGTTTGGAGTGAAAGGTGTGAGAGAGCAGTTAAATATATACGATCGCCCGTTATTAATGGCGATTTTTAAGGGAGTCATGGGAAGGGATCTGTCCTTTTTCTCTTCTCAATTGGAGGACCTGCTTGCAGGAGGCATTGACCTGATTAAGGACGATGAGATTCTTTTTGACAATGAACTTACACCCTTTGAAAAGAGAATAACAACGGCCAAAGAAATTATTGGCCGTCATTCCGAGAATACAGGTCAACGTGCTTTATATGCGGTGAATTTATCAGGGAGGTCAAATAGACTTCATGAAAAAGCAGAGCGGGCACAGGAGTTGGGAGCGAATGCACTGTTGTTTAACGTTCACGCTTATGGATTAGATACGCTACAAACTTTGCGTGAAAACAACAACATTCGTTTGCCAATTATGGCTCACTCGGCTTTATCGGGTGTGTTGGCCGGACAGCCTGGTGGCTACTCCTATGCCTTGCTGGTAGGGAAATTGACGCGTATGACAGGCGGGGATTTCTCTTTATTTCCAAGCCCGTATGGCAATGTAGCGATCCCGTCAGCTGACGCCTTGGCGATTGGCAAGGCGCTTACGGAAGGAAGCCACTTTGAACAAACATTTTCTGTGCCTTCAGCCGGCATTCATCCAGGAATGGTGCCGCAGCTGTTAGGGGATTTCGGTAAAGAAAGTTTAATTATTAATGCAGGGGGAGGCGTATTCGGCCATCCGGATGGCCCGATAAATGGTGCACAAGCATTTCGGGCTGCAATTGATGCAAGTGTAAACGATATCTCATTGTTCGAAGCTGCTGAAACATCAGCGCCTCTAAAACGTGCTATTGAAGAATGGGGAGTTATAGCTAATTCCTAGGTTGCCTTTCCGGTTTTGGAGATACTTTATAAAAAGATCTTGACAGTTTTTGATGAACGTGACATAATCCTAGTAAATTTATGCGAATAATTAATTTAATAATTCTATCTTATCAAGAGCAGGCGGAGGGATGAGCCCTATGAAGCCCGGCAACCGACTTACCTAAGCACGGTGCTAATTCTCACAGCAGCAATGCTGAAAGATAAGAAGTTGTTTTTTTTTGAAAACCTCTTCTTATCGAAGAGGTTTTTTTGCAGAGAGGAAGTTGATGGAGATTGAGTATATTTATCACTCGTGCTCATGAATTGGCAGATATTAAAGATGAACTAGCGGCACGCGATTGGTTTATGGGGACCAGCGGAAACCTAGCAATAAAAGTTCAAGATGAGCCGCTGCAATTTCTTGTAACAGCCAGTGGAAAAGATAAACGAAAAAGAACAGCCGAAGATTTTTTAATCGTTGATAAAGAAGGAAATCCGATTGGTGAAACGAATGTCAAACCATCGGCTGAGACCCTGCTTCATTGTGAAATTTATGGAAGATCGAATGCCGGATGCAGCCTTCATGTTCATACGGTAGCTAACAATGTGATTTCTGAAATTTATGGTGATGAAGGAAAAGTCGTCTTCAAAGGACAGGAACTGATCAAAGCATTTGGCCGCTGGGAGGAAGACGCGGAGTGGGAAATTCCTATTATTTATAACTATGCTCATATCCCGACGCTGGCAGCTGCCATGACTCCATTCATAAAGGAAGACAAGGGAGCGGTGCTTATCCGGAACCATGGGATTACTGTCTGGGGAAGAGATGGGTTTGAAGCAAAGAAAGTGCTTGAAGCATGCGAGTTTCTATTTCAGTATCAGCTCACCCTTCTTCAAGCAAAGGCAAATCTACAGGCGGTCAAATAACCGTAAAGAAAGGTGGGGAAAGAAGTTGATTAAGAGAATTGAGCATGCAGGAATCATGGTGAAGAATTTGGAAAAATCAATCGCATTTTATACAGATATAATCGGCTTTCAACTTTTGGGGCGTCTTGACCATCCAAACGGCCGAATAAAAATTGCCTTTATTGGAACAGAAGGTACGGATGGCACGCAAATTGAGCTGTTGGAAGGTTATAATGATTCGCTGCCGGCCGAAGGAAAAGTTCATCATCTTGCTTTGAAGGTGGATGGGATTGAAGAAGAGATTGCAAGATTGAAGGAAGCGGGTGTCCGTTTCATTGATGAGGAAATTACAACGCTGCCGAATGGCTCCCGCTATATGTTCTTTGAAGGGCCGGATGGCGAGTGGCTTGAATTATTCGAAACTAATTAATTTACAGAAAACATCAGGGGGAGTTTAGGATGAGAAAGATATTTAAGAAACTGGCCGTATCCGGCTTAACTTTAACATTGCTGCTGACGGGCTGTTCAGGGGGCGAACAAGGTGCTTCGTCAAACGAAAAGAAGCCAGGAAAGATTGAAAATGTACCTGAGAGATTTGCAAATGGTGAAGAAGTAAAGGTAAAGGTCATCCGTAAAATTGGCGGCGATGATCATACAGCGCAATTTTTAGCAGGCGCAAAAAAAGAGGGGGAGGATCTCGGTTTCAAAGTGGATGTCTTCACAGCAAACGGTGACACAGCGAAGTTCCACGATGCCATTGAACAAGCTGCCAATCAGGACTATGACGGAGTAGTTATCTCTCATGGAGATGATGCAGCAACAGTAGATGCTGTGAAAAAGCTAAGAGAGAAAGGCAAGAGTGTTGTCACCTTTGATTCTGTGGAAGATTTAAAGAGCGTAGACGGTGTGACACTAACTTCTCAAGATGATAAAGCATTGGCCACTTTGAGCTTGGACCAATTGGTGAAGGATTTCAATGGCAAAGCAAAAATTGCTTACCTGTGGGTAGACGGTTTCCCGCCAATGGTTCGCCGGAATGCCGTATATGAAGAAACTTTAAAGAAAAATTCAGGCATTAAAGAGGTAGAAAGATTCGGAGTAGCGGCTGCCGATACATCCGTTCAAACACAAAATGCTGTTCAAGCCATGCTGAAGAAATATCCGAAAGGAAAGTTGGATGCCATTTATGCCACATGGGATGCATTCGCCATCGGAGCCGCGCGTGCAATTAAAGAAGCAGGTCGCGATGAAGTGAAAATTTATGGAATTGATGTTTCAAATGCCGATTTACAACTCATGCAGGAAAAAGGAAGCTCCTGGAAGTATACAGCCGCAGTAGATCCGGCGCTGATCGGAAAAATTGATATGAGAATTTTGGCGAAGAAACTTGCAGGAGAAGAAACACCGCAAGAATATGCATTAGATGCCAGTTTAATTTCGCAAAAAGAATTATCTTCCTCTAAAGAGCCGGTGAATATGGAAAGCTTAAAGAACGTTGTTCCGAACTGGGGAAAATCGGATGAATTTGAAGAAGAGTGGATGAAGACATTGAAAGAACATTATTAAGAAAAAAGAGCATTCGCTTAGTTTTTAGCGGATGCTTCCGTTTTTCTTAATTGCCATACCCATTTCATGAGAAGGGAACGAACATGATGATTGAAATGAAAAACATCTCCATTGATTTCCCAGGGGTGGCGGCTTTGAAGAATGTGGATTTTCATGTGGAAAAAGGAAAAATCCACGCCTTGATCGGTGCCAATGGAGCGGGAAAATCCACATTGATGAAAGTCCTATCCGGAGCTTACGACCATTATCGGGGCGAAATTTATTTTCATGGGGAAGAAGTGACACTTCGCTCTCCAAAAGACGCCAAACGATTAGGCGTTCAAATGGTGTATCAAGAAGTTGACACAGCTCTTATTCCTTATCTAACGGTTGGCGAGAATATCATGTTGGAGCAAATGATTCATCGCATGGGCCGAAAGCAGCTCATCAACTGGAAATCGATCCATAAGCAGGCAGCTGCTATCCTGACCCGTTTGCATGTAGCCATTTCCACCTACCAACGAGTCGATGAACTCACACTCGCTGAAAAGCAAATGGTGTTAATCGCCAGAGCGATTTCCGATCAATGTAAATGTTTGGTGCTGGATGAGCCAACAGCCCCATTAAGCCAGGCAGAGACAGAAGAGTTATTTCGTTTAATCCGTCTATTAAAGCAAGACGGAGTAGCGATCATTTTTATTTCTCATCGCCTGCCAGAACTGTTTGCTATCTGTGAAGAAATAACTGTCATGAGAAATGGTGAACTTGTGATGAAAGAGGAAACGGCTGTTACTTCTCCTAAACATGTCATTGAACAAATGCTTGGAAAATCATTAGAAGAGCAATATCCTCCTCATCAGCCAACAACAGGAGAAACCATTCTTGAAGTGAAAGGCCTGTCTGACAATGGCATGGTAAAAAACTTGAATATCCAAGTAAAAAGAGGAGAAATTGTTGGAATCGCCGGTCTTGTCGGCGCAGGCAAAACGGAGATCTGCCAGGCGTTGTTTGGTGCTTCTCCGCAAACATCAGGCGATGTGTTCATCCAAGGAAAGAAAGTGAAAATCACTTCTCCTTCTGATGCAGTCCGGCATGGAATGGTTCTTGTTCCGGAGGAAAGAAGAAAAGCGGGAATGGTTGTTTCTGAATCTGTAACAACGAATTTAACGGTTTCTAGCATGAAGCGATTCTCCAAGCTTTTTAGCTTAATTGATTTTAAGGCAGAAAAAAGAGAAGCTGAAAAAATGGTCCAACGGCTTAGTGTTGTCACTCCATCTATAGAAACAACAATCGGAAATCTATCAGGCGGGAACCAGCAAAAGGTGGTCATTGGCAAGTGGCTGATGGGCGACGCCGATGTCTATATTTTCGATGAGCCCACGAAGGGTGTGGATGTTGGAGCGAAGCGGGAGATTTTCGGGCTGATTGCCGAGCTGGCGAAGCAAGGAAAAGGGATTATCTACGCTTCAAGTGAACTGGTGGATATTCTTGGAATGACAGATCGGTTATATGTAGTCTATGACGGAGAAGTGGTCAAGGAAATAGAAACAGGTTCTACAAACGAAGCAGAAATTCTATATTATTCAACAGGAGGAAAGTAGATGGACACTGAACAAACCATCGCAGTGAAAACTCAGTCCGTGAAACAGTCTTTTCAATTGTTTGACTGGTTATATAAGTATGGCACGATTGTGACGATCGGGCTTTTGATCGCCATCTTTACCTGGGCCAACCCAGCCTTTATTGAAGGGGAAAACATTATTAATATCTTGCGGTCGATCTCCATTGTAACGATCATTGCCATTGGTGTGACTATCTCTCTGTCGATCAATGGATTTGATCTTTCTGTCGGTTCGACTGCATCTCTGGCGAACGCCATTGTAATTTCAATGTTTGTCTGGTATTCCCAGAACATCTTTATCGCATTGATTGCTGTGCTAGCTGCTGCGCTTATCGTGGGAGCATTGAACTCTTTATTGATTGTGAAATTTAAGATTCCTGATATGCTTACGACTTTGGCTATGATGTTTATTATTCAAGGGGTAGCCCTCACCTACACAAAAGGGGCAACGATTACACAAAACATGGTCATGCCAGATGGCACATTCGCCGCAGGAGCGATCAGCCCGTTATTTGAAAAAGCAGGGCAGGTGCCTTGGATTATCATCGTTATGGTCCTTGCTGTTGTTCTTGTACACATCTTTTTATCTTACACAAAGCATGGAAGATACATGTATATGATCGGCGGCAACCAAGAGGCGGCCAGATTATCAGGGATACCGGTTAATAAGTACAAAATGATTGCTTACTTGCTTTCCGCTGTTTGTGCAGCCATTGGAGGGACGGTGCTTGCAGCCCGAGTGATGACTGCGGAAATTAATGCAGGTGCTCCATATTTAATGGATGCTGTGGCTGCCGCTTTTATTGGATTTGCTGTATTCGGGGCCGGCAAGCCGAATGCAATTGGCACATTTATTGGAGCTGTGCTGATTGGAATTTTGCAAAATGGGCTTGTGATGATGTCTGTTCCATATTATGCGATGGACATTGTTAAGGGAGCCGTTTTGGCTTTTGCATTAGGGCTGACTTACTATAAGCAGAGATAATGGAGGGGACTTATTTGAAAGATTTTACTTCAGCTTATTTTACGATGAATGAAGCAGATGCAGTAGAATATGCGCAAAAAAGATTAGATATTTTTGCTGAGGCTGCCGATTTGGAATGCCGTGAAATCGGGGATGGCAATTTGAATTATGTCTTTAAGGTCGTTGACCGTCGAAGCGGCCAGTCCATCATTATTAAGCAGGCAGGACCAGTAGCTCGTATTTCTGATGCCTTTAAGGTTTCTCCGGACCGCAATCGAATTGAAAGTGAAATATTGGCGCTGCAAGGCGAATTGGCTCCCGGCTTTGTGCCAAAAGTTTATTCCTATGATCCTATTATGAACTGCTGTGTGATGGATGATTTATCTGATCATGAAATCATGCGTTCCGCTCTTTTAAAGCATAAAAAATTCCCGTTATTCGCTGATCATATTACGACATTTCTTGCCCGTACCTTGCTGCTTACCTCAGATGTCGTCATGGGACATAAAGAAAAGAAGCAGAGGGTACAGCAGTTTACAAACCCTGAACTTTGTGAAATTAGCGAAGATTTGGTTTATACAGAGCCATTTTATGACTGTGAGCAAAACGATGTATTTGAGGGAACGAAGGAATTTGCCCGTGAAGTGATTTGGAATGATGAAACGCTTAAGCTGGAGACAGCAAAACTAAAGTTTGATTTTATGACAAAGGCCCAATCGCTTCTTCATGGCGACCTTCATACCGGTTCGATTTTTATTAAAGAAGATTCTACGAAAATGATTGATCCTGAGTTTGCTTTTTATGGGCCGGCTGGCTATGATATCGGGAATGTAGTAGCAAACCTTATCTTTGCCTATATTCATGCGAGCTATACAATAGAAGAAACAGAAGAAAGAAACGATTACCTGCAATATTTAGAAGAAACAATTATTCAAGTGATTGAGCTGTTTGCAGAGAAGTTTATCCAGTTGTGGGATGAGACAGTGACAGAGCAGACAGCAACTCTACCAAGCTTTAAAGAGTGGTATTTGGATTCTATTCTTGAAGATACCGCTGCGGTTGCTGGACTTGAACTATGCCGGAGAGTAATCGGTATTGCTCACGTGAAGGATTTGACATCGATTTCTTATGCAGAAGACCGGGCAACAGCAGAGAAAATTTGCTTAACGGCCGGAAAAGCATTTATCCTTCAGCGAGCAGGTATTCGGGCAGGCACTGATTTTGTGCAGGTACTGCGCCAGAGTGTAAATCAGTTTAGTAAAGGGGCAATCAGCGATGACAACACCAGTAGCAGCCATTCAATCAGTCCGGTTAGATGATGATAACGATGCTCTTGTTCTTCTTGACCAGACGTTGCTGCCAAATGAAAAGGTTTTTCTTCAGCTTTCAAAGGTAGAAGAGATTTGGGATGCAATCTATCATTTAAAAGTGAGAGGAGCACCTGCTATCGGCATTGCAGCAGCTTATGGTGTTTATTTGGGCGTAAAGCGATTAGAAGCAGTAACCTTTACCGAGCTGGCAACTGAATTTGAAAAAGTAAAAAAGTATCTGGAATCCTCCCGTCCAACAGCTGTCAACTTGTTTTGGGCCTTACAGCGGATGGAAGACCGCTTGCACATTGAAGCAGATAAGGATGTAGCCGTTATTAAGAGGGCGTTGAGAGACGAAGCCGAAACGATCCGTGAGGAAGATGAACAGGTGTGCTTGGCCATCGGCGAACATGCGCTTTCGTTATTAGAACCGGGATGGGGGCTTCTCACTCATTGTAATGCAGGCACGATTGCAACAGCTAAATATGGAACGGCTTTGGCGCCTATCTATTTGGGGCAGGAACGGGAGTACAATTTCAGCGTATATGCGGATGAAACAAGACCGCTTCTCCAGGGGGCCCGCTTAACTGCATGGGAACTACAGCAAGCTGGAGTAGATGTCACGTTAATTTGTGATAACATGGCTTCTCTCGTTATGAAAGAGGGCAAGGTGCAAGCGGTGTTAGTCGGCTGTGACCGGGTGGCTGCCAATGGGGACGCAGCTAACAAAATTGGCACATCAGGATTAGCGGTGCTGGCCAAGCATTATGGCATTCCGTTTTATGTATGTGCTCCGCTGTCTACAGTGGATTTAAAATGTGCATCAGGCGATGATATTCCAATTGAACTTAGAAAAGCAGAAGAAGTGAGTGCTCAATGGTATGAAAAACCAATGGCCCCGGAAAATGTGAAAGTGTACAATCCGGCTTTTGATGTTACTGATCATGAATTGATTACTGCCATTGTTACAGAAAAAGGCATTGCTTACGCACCTTTTGAAAAAAGTTTAGCTGAATTGATAGAGAAAGAATAATAAGCAGCAGGTCAAAGGCTTAATTACAGCCTTTAGACCTGCTTTTTTACGTTGCTCTTAATAAAGGATCGCTTACTTTAGATAAGTAGATCATTTTTCCAAATATACAATAACTGATCCCGGATAAATAGTTTGTCATCCCCGATAAACAACTTTATTGCAGAAAAGTCGATTGCTTTTAGTTGTTGTGACATGATAAGAGGGTAAAGGGAGAAAAGGCACCTGTA
Source organism: Bacillus sp. PK3_68 (assembly GCF_003600835.1). Classification (NCBI taxonomy): domain Bacteria; kingdom Bacillati; phylum Bacillota; class Bacilli; order Caryophanales; family Bacillaceae; genus Bacillus; species Bacillus sp. PK3_68. The sequence goes on from NZ_NQYC01000001.1 coordinate 3,306,144, forward strand.
TCAAGACGCGTGGATAAACTGAATTTATTTAGCTGAGACTAATATTGTCTTTACGAAACGAAAGAAAAGATGGTGATTAACATGCCTTGCTACTCAAGCGAGAAATTAAACGGACTAGTAATGGAAGCAAAGAAGTATACAGCACAAGGAAAAGTAGCCGATTATATCCCAGCACTAAAGAAAGAAAATCCCAATGATTTGTCGGCAGCTATCTTTCATCCCGACGGAAGGTGCATTTCTGCCGGGGATGTGGACCAAAAAATCACGTTGCAAAGCATTTCTAAAGTACTGACACTTGCGCTTGCCTTGATGGATTGCGGAGAAGAGCGTGTGTTTGAAAAGGTAGGCTATGAGCCCACAGGGGACCCATTCAATTCTATAGTAAAATTAGAGCTGTATAACCCTTCAAAACCGCTCAATCCGATGATCAATGCTGGAGCATTAGCTGTGACAAGCATGATCAAGGGGCCCTCGATTGAAGCTCGTCTTGCCCGTATTCTTAGTTTTGTTCAAAAATTAACCGGGGACCAGGAAATGAGCTACTCCAAAGAAGTGGCACAGTCGGAATTCGATACGGCGGATCTTAACCGGGCGTTATGCTACTTTATGAGAGAGCACCAAATTATTGAGGAAGAAGTAGAGGGACTTTTAGAGCTTTATACGAAGCAGTGTGCAATTGAAATGACCTGCCTGGACCTCGCGAGAATAGGACTCATTTTTGCCATGAACGGGGTGGACCCTCTTACAAAAGAGCAGTTAATCCCTAAAGACATCGTCCGGATATGTAAAACATTTATGGTTACCTGCGGAATGTATAATGCGGCTGGAGAATTTGCTGTCAGAATCGGCATTCCGGCTAAGAGCGGCGTTTCCGGTGGAATTATGGGAGCGGTGCCTAATCGATTTGGCATTGGGATATTTGGTCCCGCCCTTGATGAAAAAGGAAATAGCATAGCGGGACTGAAATTGTTGGAAATGCTTTCTGAACAGTATTCTTTAAGTATATTTTAATGTAAAAGGCGACAAAGCTTTTCATTCTTTTTTAAGAAGACATCCATTGCCCTCCGTTCACATGAAGAGTTTGGCCTGTTACAAAGCGGGAGTCATCTGAAGCCAGGTACACGTAAGTGGGGGCAAGTTCAAACGGCTGGCCTTGGCGGTCCATCGGATTACCCGCTAATGAGACTTGATCGGCAGAGAAGCTGGATGGAATAAGAGGGGTCCATATCCGGCCAGGGGCGACTGCATTTACACGTATGCCTTCTTCGACTAAGCTGTTTGCTAAGGCCCGGGTGAAACCAACGATTGCTGCTTTAGTCGCTGTATAATCAATCAATTGCTTGTTGCCATCATAGGCTACTACAGAAGCTGTATTAATGATAGAACTGCCTGCTTTTAGATGGGGCAGCGCCGCTCGTGTCGTGTAAAAATGAGAATAGATGTTTACTTTAAACGTATCATCGAACTGTTCATCAGTGATGTCAAGCAGGCTGAGTTGTTGAAACTGAATACCGACATGGTTACAGAGAATATCCATTTTTCCAAAGGCTTGAACCGTTTTTTCTACGATACTAACACAGTGTTGTTTTTTTCTTACATCTCCAGGCAACAATAAACAGCGTCTGCCAAGCTCCTCCACTCTTAGTTTCGTCCGATTGGCATCCTCATGTTCATCTAGGTAAGAAATAGCTACATTGGCGCCTTCTTTAGCGAAAGCAATAGCCACAGCAGCTCCAATCCCGCTGTCACCGCCTGTGATAAGCGCCGCCTTTCCTGTTAATTTTCCGCTTCCTTTGTAATTAGGATTTTCGATAATAGGTCTCGGCACCATGAATTTTTCTACGCCAGGCTGGTGAAACTGGCGTTGTTCTGGAACGGTAACAGCGATTTCTTCGTAACGTGTTATTTTTCCATAGTTAGGATGCATTGGATATCGCTGTGAAGCTTGCCTTTTCTTTTTGTCATCAGCTGAATGGGTCATGATCAAGCCTCCTCTTCAAATAATATCAAATTACATTATGTTAAAAAGGACAATTCAATGACTTTAATAGGGTTTTTTCAGCAGCTAAAGACGGTTCTATTTTAAAGGGAGTTGAATAATTTAAAGAAGATAAGACAGTCTGAGGAGGTGGCACCATGAGATATTATGTTAGTCCCCAAGTAAGATTATTATTAGTGAACCAATCGCAAGAAAAAGTGCAAGTCCTCTATGCATCGAATCCACATGCTTGGCAAATGCCTATGATAGGACCTCGTCCTCCTTATTATTGTCATCCGAAATATCAGGCCTATTATCCGGTTCTATAATTAGATTTCCCATTTCGAAACAGTGGAAGGAGATACAGCAGATTCCATTCGCATGTATAGTTATTTTTTAAACAAAGGCTCTGTTAAAGAGAAAGGTTGTTTTTTAATAGTCGATTGGAGCGATAGGCGGTGACTCCGAAGGGAAAAGCGTCCGCCGGCAGAGGCAATCAACAACTGAGTATACTGCGGCCTAAATAGGGGAAAGTTGTTTTTCACAAGACGGAACAAGCGAAGTTACATTGGATAGGTAAAGCCATTGTCAAAAAATCGTCATTCAATTCTAGAACAAGGTCACATATCAGTCTTTTTATAAAAGAGTTAAATGGGGCAATTTTTCCCGGTTCATAGTCGGGGAGAGGGGGCTCCAAGGAAGAAACTTTTTGCCCCCTTTTTATTTGCACGGTCTTACGGGGATCGTTCTTTTTGTGATAATTTTCTCTATTTCAGCGGTACAAGCGCCCGGGTTTGATCAATGTATACAAAGGCATTATAACGGTCGCTAATTTTAGAAGGAACGTAATTGCCATAGGCTTCGTATTCAGGATGATAGACAACACCGATCGCCCTATGGCCAATCCAGCTGTCAAACAGATGACGGTTTTGCTCATTAAAAATTAAACATTTATTGTAAGCTCCTGCTTGATGAAGGACATCTTCCCAAGAGTTTCTTTGAGCGGGCGGCACTTCCATCCTTTGAAATGGAAACCCCCATTCTTCTGCAGCGATCACAGTGCCATGATGAGTGCCAAATCCAATGGCGTAGACATCTTCCGGTTCATTTTGTTCACGAATGAGCTGACCGACGTTAATCATTCCTTCATTCTTCATGTCTGTAGCAGAAGCATCTCCGATATGGGTATTATGTTCCCAGACAATAATTTTTGTATTTTCTCCGTAGTAACTTCGTAATTCATTAATCGCTTCTACCATATGTTCATCACGAATATTCCAGGAAAGAGAATCATCTCGTACCATGGCACGGTAATATTCTTCGGCATTTTTGGCAACTAGTGCATTCACTTTTAAGTTGAGGTCTGCTTCTTCTTTCCCCTTATAATGCTTTTCATGTGTCCGTATAGATGCCAGCAGCCTTGATACTTCCTCTACACATACATCAGAAATATTTAAAGTGGAGATTGCGTAGTTTTCCGGCTGGCGATTGAAAGGCTCAAAGCAAGAAAAAGCTTTTCTTGCCAGCGTCAAATCTACACCGGCAGTTTCTGTCCGTGATAAATAACTCAGCACTTCCTCCATGGACTCCCATAAGCTATAGACATCAATCCCGTAGAAACCTACTTTCTTCTCTGTCGGCCTTGGTTCATTATGGGCACGCAGCCATTCGATGAGAGAGACGATTTCTTGATTTGCCCACATCCAGGTTGGCCAACGGTCAAAGGCGTGCAACACCTCTTTGGCTTCTTTCTTCTCCTTCTCATAGCCTTTAATATAACGATTCACTTGCTGGGCTGATGGCCAGTCTCCCTCCACCGTGATCACTGAAAATCCCTTTTCCTCAATAAGCTGTTTTGACAGAGCAGCCCGCACGGAATAAAACTCAGAAGTTCCATGGCTCGCCTCTCCTAAAAGAACAATCTTGGCATCCCCAATTTCCTCAATAAGCCTAGTTAAATCTTCATTCGTTTCAAAGGGGAAGGCATATTTTTTTACCGCACTGACAAGAGGTTGATTCATCAGAAAAGCTCCTTTTCATGAGAAATTGATGGACATGTTCTATTTATTATGCACCTTTACAGGGACAATACCCACTATGCAAAGAAAGCGAACAAGTTCTACAAAATTACAGAGGAAGACAGTTAGAAGGAAAGATTTTTGATATAATGCTTTGTATGTTTCGAAGAAATGTAACAGAGGTGCTAGGATGAATAAAACAATCGGTATATTTGCACATGTGGATGCTGGCAAGACGACCTTTTCTGAACAGCTTCTTTACCATACAAATAGCATTAAACAAAGAGGGAGAGTAGACCATAAGGATACTTTTTTGGATAATCATGAAATTGAGAAACAGCGAGGCATTACAGTGTTTGCGGATCAAGGGGTTATGGATTATCGCGATTCTACTTATTATTTGATTGATAACCCGGGCCACGTCGATTTTTCTCCAGAAATGGAACGGTCGATTCAAGTGTTGGACTATGCCATTATTATCATCAGTGCTGTCGAAGGAGTGGAAGGTCATACGGAAACAATCTGGCAGCTGCTGAAAAAACATAGCATTCCTGTATTTTTCTTTATCAATAAAATAGATCGTATCGGAGCCGATGTTGAAAGAGTGTTAGATGAAATTCGAGCGGAGCTGTCAAAGGACATTGTTAATCTGACAGAGGGGTTTAACAAAGGTGAAATGAGCGAGGCCATGATTGAATTTATCGCTGAGCGGGATGAAGCTTTGTTGGAGCAATATATAAACGGCAGCTACGAAAAAGATGTATGGCTTCATACTATGATTAAATTGATTAAGAAAAGAGAAATATTTCCATGCGCCAGCGGCTCAGCACTTCAAGACATTGGTATATCCTCCTTTTTGGAAAAGCTGGACGAGCTAACTGTCACCCATTATTCAAATGATCAGGCTTTTGCCGGCCGTGTTTATAAAGTAAAGCATGATCATAATGGAACAAGAATTACTTTCATGAAATTGCTAAGTGGTACATTGCATGTCCGTGACGAAGTACATTACGGAAATGGAATAATTGAAAAAGTAACTCAAATAAGAAAATACAATGGAAGCAAGTTTCATACAGCTGACCAGGCCGGGGCAGGGGAGCTGTTTGCTGTTACTGGATTGTCAGAGGCGCGTGCCGGCGATGGAATGGGTGTCTTACAAGAAAAAGCTGTGTATGAGATGGTCCCGACTTTAAAGTCCAAAGTGGTCATTGATCCTTCTATTCATGTAAAAGAAGCTCTGCGTTGCTTTCACATGCTGGATATTGAGGATCCCGCTTTGAACGTTACGTGGGAGGAGAATGTTCAGGAAATCCATATTCACGTAATGGGCGCTATTCAACTCGAAATTTTAAAGCAAGTAGTAAAGGAACGTTTTCAACTGGACGTGGCTTTCGGAGACCCGGAAATCATTTATAAGGAAACAATTGATTCGACCGTCAACGGATATGGCCATTTTGAACCATTAGGACACTATGCAGAGGTTCATTTAAAACTTGAGCCTGCCGAAAGAAATAGCGGGATTGCATTTGAAAATGCTTGTCATATGAATGATCTGGCAGTAGGACACCAGAACTTAGTCCGCCATCACATTTTTGAGAAAGAACATAGAGGTCTGTTAACGGGCTCTACGCTAACGGATATGAAAGTTACCCTTCTTACCGGACGTGCCCATAACAAGCACACTTCGGGGGGCGACTTTAGAGAAGCAACTTACCGGGCGCTGAGACAAGGATTAGAAAAGGCAGAAAACATTCTATTGGAGCCGTATTACCATTTTAAAATTAAAGTGGAAATGGATCAGATGGGCAAAGTGCTTGCTGATATTCAGACGGCCCACGGCAGTTTTGATCCGCCACAAACAGAGGGGAATAAAGCGCTTTTGACCGGCAAAGCACCGGTAGCAACCTTTATGAATTACAGTACAGAGCTTGCTGCTTTTACACAAGGAAAGGGCGTGATGAATATGATAGTTGGAGGCTATTACCGTTGTCATAACGAAGAAGAGGTCATTAAACGAATCGGGTATAATAAGAATGCTGATCCTGAATATAGTTCGTCCTCCATCTTTTGTTCAAAAGGGCAGGGTTACACGGTTGCTTGGGATGAGGCAGAAGCAAAAATGCATGGTCTCTAATATATTCTGCCGTTTAAAAAAAGAAAAAAAGGAAAGAGTGTTAGGGAAAAAGTAAACAATAGCAGGAGTGAAAGCATGAAAGGAAAAATGGCGGATCTAGGCTACAAAGAATTTGAATTGGAAGTATCCTATGGAAAAAATAAAGAGTATGAAGCAGAAATTGAACAAGATAAAAAGAGTCACACATTTGAAGTGAAAATTGAAGATGAATTAAATGGTGTGGAGGTAGAGGGGGAAGAGGCGTTTAGACTTCTCTATCCATGTTTAAAGAAGCTGGAGATTAAGCATAGAACACCTAAACGGCAAGCAATTAGAAAAGCACTTGGCGCTTTCGGCTTGCCTGCCGGCTATAAAAAATTTGAAATTGAGATTGTGTTTAAAGATGGGAGCAAATTAGAAATAGAAGATGAGAGATAAAATAGCTTATTTGCCATCAGTCCTATATGAAAAGCCCTTTCGCGCGGCTATCTGCTGCCACCCGAAAGGGCTTTTTGTTTCTTAGGATCCCCTAGCGTTTCCACTAACAAGAAGAGGTTGAGAATAATAACGAGTGTAGCAATTCCCCAAGCAACAATAGTTGTAATCTTATGGTTAACAAGCCCTCCCATGATGTTTCGGTTACTGGTAAACAAAATGAGCGGAATGAGGGCAAACGCAATTCCAAATGAAAGGATAACCTGGCTCATGACGAGGGCCCCTGTAGGATTTACGCCTGAGATAATAATGACAAGCGGGGGAATGATTGTAATCATTCTTCGCAAATAGAGATTGATATGCTTGCGGATAAACCCTTGCATAACTACATCTCCAGTCATTGTGCCAACTGCCGAGCTGGACAAGCCGGCAATTAACAAACCAAGACCAAAAGAAATACCAGCTGCTGGACCGATATAATCATGGAATCCCTGGAATGCTACATCTAAGTCTTCTACAACCATTCCTTTTTTAGAAAACAAAGCTGCAGCCACAATTAGCATACACATGTTAATGGCTCCTGCCACAATCATAGCAATGACAATATCAACAAATTCAAACTTAAATATTTTGCGTTTTTCTGCTTCATCTCTGCCGACAACCCGATTTTGTGTAAGTGATGAGTGGAGATAAATCGCATGTGGCATCACGGTGGCGCCAAGAATGCCAGCAGCCAATACAATCGAGTCTACTCCTTCAAATTTAGGGATAAGCATGCCGCCCAACACTTCACTGATATCCGGCTTAGCTAAAAAGGTCTGAAAAGCAAAAGCAAGCACAACGATCAGGACCATAGCAGCAATCCCTGTCTCAAGTGGCCGATATCCCCGGCGCTGTAATTCTAATATAGCAAAGGAACCTATCGCTGTAATAATGGCGGCTGGCACCATCGGAATATGAAAAAGCAAATACAATCCTAAGGCAGCGCCAATGAATTCAGCGAGATCGGTTGCAATGATGACAAGTTCACTTTGTATCCATAAAAAAATCGAAACCCCTTTCGGAAAGCGGTCACGTGCCACTTCAGGCAGGTTCTTTCCAGTGGCGATTCCGAGTTTAGCGGATAGAGATTGGATAAGAACAGCCATCAAATTGGAAACAGCGATGACCCATAATAACAGATAACCGTATTTTGAGCCTGCTGTAATGTTTGTTGCGAAGTTTCCCGGGTCAATATAAGCAACGGCAGCAATAAATGCCGGACCGAGAAAGGGAAGTATTTTATTAATTCCTTTTGCCTCACCTCTTAGGACAGCTTCGGCAGATTGGGTCGTTTTATTTACCTTTAGATTGCTTTCTTTGTAAGCCAATTTTTCTTTCCTCCCTGCCTAATTGTAAGTGGATAGCAATAAAGTTGCCTTAAGTAAAAATAATTATGTCTATTTTATGCAATAAATGCAGAAATGTAAATTATTTTTATTTCTAAATGATTAGCTGAATAAAACAGCTTCCGCTTTGCCATAGTAGAGGCATACAGTTATTTGATAGAGGAGGGGACCTTTCTGATGGATCACACGAAAGCCAGCTGGAAAAATGAAAATGTTATTTCTCAATTGCACAATTCCATAGACAATGTCATAGCGGCAATGGGCCAGGCACAATCAAACCCTACAGAGCAGGCCATCCGGCAAGCGCGCAATACGATTGACCAGGCAGGCAGCGCTCTAGCGAATGCTCTTGAAAAAAGTGAGCATTTAGAGCCCATTCATAGGCTGCAGGAGCAGCTAAATCGGAATAAGCAGCAGCTGGAACAGCTAGAGTCTAATAAGTAATAGAAAAAGCTGATCTAGCGGTAATAAAAAGGACGGTTTTACCTTTATTGGGAAACCGTCCTTATATTTTATTATGGGATTTTCTCGTAGGCCAACTTCATAATAATATCCTGGTGCTGAGGATATTTTTGCAAAAGCATATTTTGGGTAAATAATTCAAAGTCTTCAAATTCGAAACCCGGAGAAACCATGCAGCCGACTAAAGAAAAAGCATCTTTCTGATTAACAGAAGAGCCAAAAATTGAATTTTTTGGAACGAGTGCCTGGGGGATTTCTCCCTTTTCTAGATCAATGCCTAATTGAATTTCTTCATATTCTCCATCTTCATGAATGACATGAATCGTCAAAGGGCTCCCAGCGTGAAAATACCATAATTCATCCGATTTAAGACGGTGAAAATGGGAAACGGCATTGGACGTTAATAAAAAATAAATGCTTGTATAAAGCTTTCGCTGACCTCTAAATGCTGCTTGGAGCTCTTTAGCGGATATTTGCTCTTCGGATGCAAATGTCCTTTTGTAATACCCTCCCTCAGGATGGGGAGACAGCCCAAGCTTTGAAATTAACGATTGTATTGTACTCATATGAATGATAAACCTCCTTATATATTCCACTCCTTTTTAATTACCAAACAAAGAGCCCTACAATCATAGCTGTCAGACTGGAGACAAGAATACCGCTAAATAGCAATCTCCATGTATGGTCGGCAATAAAAGCGGATCTTTCCTGCCCAAATAAAGAGCGAATGCTTCCGAGAATAATCCCGATGGTCGGGAAATTGCAGAAGGAAATAAGAAAGGCGGAGATAACCGCTTTTGTATGGGCGTTTAGTGTCGCAAGCTCGGGTTTTAAATGCGTCATTGCGATAAATTCATTAGCGGCTAATTTTTCCCCCATAAATTGTGCAATTTTAAACACGTGAGCCCATTCCACTCCCATTAAGAAGCTTAATGGGGAAAATACTACAGCAAAAGCATTCTCAAGTGACAGCTGATGATGAATCAGACTTAATGCACTATCGGTAGCGGTGATAAGGGAAACAAAACCAATAAGCATGACGGCAATGATGAGGGCCAGTTTTCCCCCTGTTAGCATACTGTTTGAAATGACATCAAAGAAATTTCCTTTTGCTGTTTTAGAGGGAGCGTAGACGATATCCTCTTCTTTGGAAACAGTGTACGGATTTAGCAGCGAGGTAATCATTAAAGCACCGATCGCGTTTAAGGGAATAGCTGTTAATACATACTTTGCATCTAAAAGCTGCAAGTAACCGCCGAGCATTCCCGCACTTACACAAGACATACTAATCATTGAGACAGTTAACAGCCTTGTGTTATCCATTTTATTTAATTGTTCACGGGTAACGGCAAGGGCTTCATTGTTCCCCAAAAACATCACTTGGATGGAATAGAAGCTTTCAAAGCGGGGAGTTCGTGTAACTTTGGAAAAGAACCAGCCGATGCCGTTAATAATGAGCGGTAAAATTCCAAAGTAAGTTAAAATATCAAAAAAAGTGATGACAAAAATAATCGGCATCAAAACATTCATGAAAAAAGTGAAGGCCGAGCTATTAACAGGTGCCAAGTTTCCAAATACGAAATTAATCCCAACCATGGAGCTGTTGATCAGCCAAAGAAAAAGTCAGAAATGAATGTAATGCTTTTCCCGCCAATGCCAGTGGATAACATAAACCAGGTAACAGCTAACTGTAAAACGAACAATATAATGATTGGTTTAAAATTTACCTTCGAACGATTAAGGGAGAAAATGTAAGCCAAAATCAATACTGCCAGGATCCCAATTACATTAATAACAAAATACATTGGTTTACTCCTTTTACTTAGTGAGTGTGTACACTTCTCGTAATTTAAAACGCGGCCCTATTCTTTAATAAACTGCTGTATTGATTTAGAGCGATAAATAAGGAAAGTGTGCTGTTTTTCGGTAAGCTAGTTTATACGATGCAGTTAAGTCATGCTTAACCTGGTTGCCCTGCCTGATTTGACAGCTGATGAGATATAGGACTTCTTATTAGAATGTTCAATCTAGGTAAGTGACAAACTGTTTTAAATTTCCATCTGACAGGGAGGGAAGAAGACGAATGTTTCTACAAAAAAATCCCTTTCGACTGTTGCCGAGTCGAAAGGGATGTTGGTTAACCTATATGTTTAGATAGGGAAGACATATCGTCTTTTGATCTTTGGTTGTTTGTTTTCCGGCGTCTAGCGGTAAACAAACGATACACAGCTGGAATGAGCAGCAAAGTGATAAAGGTAGCAAACAGGAGGCCGCATATGATAACGGTTGCCATAGGTGCCTGATAATTTCCTGAAGTGCCGGATGCCAAAGCCAAAGGGATCATGCCGCCTACTGTTGTTAAGGTGGTCATGAAAATCGGGCGGATACGGTTCTTTCCTGCTTCGACAAGGGCACTTTCAACAGAATAACCTTCTCTGCGAAGCTGGTTCGTGCGGTCAATAAGCAGAATGGCGTTGTTTAATACAATGCCGATAAGCATGATTACTCCGATTCCAGACATTAGATTTAATTCTCTTTGGGTAATAAATAATCCTAAAAGAACGCCGGTGATTGTCATCGGAATCACTGACATTACAATAAGCGGATGGCCTAAATGGTTGAATTGCACAGCCATGACTACATATACAAGGAAGAGAGCAATCGCTAACACGAGAACCATATCCAGCATTAATTCTTGTTGCTGTTCGAGATCTCCTGCTACGCCGATTGTATATCCAGCAGGCGCTTTAAACTCTTCGATTAGCCTTTGTACATCTCGGTTAACGGCTCCGAGATCCTTTCCTTCAATGTCAGCCGATAGAGACATAAAGCGTTCACCATCTATATGAGAAATTTCGTTAGGTGTTTTCACACTCTTCAGCTCGATAAAAGCAGACAGTTGTTGTTCGCCGTTTTTGCCTGGCACAGTTAAATCTAGAAGGGAAGATTGCGTGTTTGTCTTTTCAGACCATCTCATCATTATAGGGACGTTTTCATCGTTAATTCTCATTTCACCGGCAGGTATCTGCAGAAGAGCCTGTTCAATGAGTTGTTTAATTTGGTTTTGGGATAATCCAGCCTTCTCAATTTCTTTGTTATTAAGAGCAACCACTTGTTCCTCGGAAGTGCGGTTCATAGAATTTTCTACACCGACGATTCCGTCAATGGAATAAAGCTCTTTAATAAAGTCATCTGCTACAGCTTGCAGTTCGTTAAAATCTTCTCCTTTAATATTTACTTGAACAGGGGAACCACCGCCGCCGGACATGGCACTTTGTACATTTTTGATTGGCTCGGTTTTCTGAAGATCGCGCAATGATTTTAAAATCTCTTCATTGACTGTTTTTTGATCTTTTTTTATTTGATCTCCCTTTGTCATATTGATAATGGCATAAAACATTCCCCCATTATCCATTACATAGTTGGAATCAACATCTTCAATAGAGCTTAATTTTTCATTTATTTTCTGAGCAGCTTTTTCTTTTTCTTCAGAGGAAAGGCCTGTTTCTAAATTGACCATTAGTTCGGTATAGCGATTAAACATATCAGGCATAATGGTCATCGGAATTTTTCCAGCAAGGGATAGTGAACCGGCAAATATAATGAAAAAGAGAACGATGATTGTGAAACTGCGTCGCTTTTTCTTAATTGTCCAGGTGACTATCCGGTTGTAGCCCTGCATGAAAGGTCCCTCTTTAAAATCTTTCTTCGGCTTTCGAAGCATTAGTAATTTCTCCGAGAGTGAAGGAATAAGGGTAAAGGCGATAATCACAGAGCTTATGAGTGTAATCGCGACGACTGCTGACAGCATCATCATAAATTGCCCCATTTCACCGCCAATCAGCCCAATTGGCAGAAATACAACGATGGTTGTCAGCATGGAGGCAATAACAGCAGCAGCGACTTCCTTTGTGCCTGTTATTACTGCCTCAAGATTAGTGAGTCCCTGTTCTTTTTTCTATAGATCGATTCCAAAATCACGATGGAGGAATCTACCATCATGCCGATCCCTAAACCAAGTCCGATCAATGTCAACATGTTAAAGCTGTAACCAAACATCCACATAGCAGCAAATGTAAGTAAGACGGAGGTCGGAATGGACAAGCCGATAATAAAGGTAGCCCGGAGGTTGCGCAAAAAGATTAGAAGCACGGCAATGGCGATTATTCCACCGATTAAAATGTTATCTGTTACTCCGTCCAAAGATTCTTTTACATAGTCTGCTTGCGCTACAATTTCATTTAACTGAAACCCTTTGACAAGCTGCTCCTTTTTCATGCGCTCAATCTCTGCCCGCACAGCTTTTGCCATCTCTATTTGTGTCACATCAGAGGACCGGCCGATTTGGACAAAAATAAAATCTTTTGTACCGTTTTTCCAGACGAAAGAGGAGCTTTCAAGCGGCTGAAGTGAAACATGAGCAATTTCTTTTAATTTAATGAAGCCGGTTGGAGTTGGAAGCTGAATATTTTGGATATCCTCTATACTTGTTAGCTTGGTATTCCAGCGCAGTGAAGGGGAGTTCTTGTCACCGCTTAATTCACCTAAAGACGCTTCATTGTTTGCTTGTTGGATGGCTTCCATCGCTTGCTGGATATCCACTCCGTTTTTTACCGTTTTTTGCCGGTCGAATTCAATGGCCGCTTCATACTCCACCACGCCTGAAAGTGAGACATCCCTTACTTCGGGTAGCGCCTCTAAACGCGGTTCCAGCACGTTTTTTGCAAAAGAAGTCATCTTCCCGATGTCACCACCGGATACATCCATGAAAAACTCATAGCTCTGATTCGTTCCATATTGACCTGCCGAAATATCAGTGATACTGGAGACTTCGGTTTTTAAAGAGTTAGCGGCCGCTTCGACTTCTCTATACAGCTCTTTTCCCCGTCCGCGCTCAAAGGTGATTTGAATGGAGCTGCGGCCAATGTTTGTTGTTGATTGGGTGCTCTCTATGCCGTCGATAGCTTCAAGTTTTTGTTCGAGCGGGGTCGTAATGGTCCGCTCGACCTCGATAGCAGCCATTTCCCCAGCACTTATTTCTATATAAGCACCGTCCATGCCGATGGAGGGAAGCAGTTCTTTATCTAGTTTTAGAATGGAATATGCTCCGATTATTGCCACTAAAGCTGTCAATAACCCAATTAAAATTTTTCTTTGAACAATAAATTTTACAAGGTTCACAATCATTCTCCTTTTATTTTGATGTGGTAATAGACATCCCAAGTACTGATCTTATGCTCAAAAATGAGGAGGATAAACCACTCAGGATAAACTCCTTTGGAAGGAATACGGGAATGAATAATTTCAAGGGAGGATGGTAGGCGTTGGCAGTATGTATCCTTAAAGAGCGCTATTTGTATTTCCATATTATCCCCATTTATGGATCTTCATAATGAACTACAGACAGATATTTCTCTCAGACTTTGGTCTGAGAGAAATGATAATAAGGCAGCCGTTTTGAAAAATAATTAAAAGGGAAAACTAGAAATAATGCACAGCGTTAGATAAATTTTGTGTGAGCAAGAAATGAATGATACGAGGGGGAATATATTGGCCCTTTTCGTATTTGAATTAATAAGGGAGATAGAAACAGATGGAGTTTTTTCTTGTCGTATTGTTGCTTCTAGCAGTCATTGGGTTTTCTAATGTATTGAATCATTTTATACCGTTTGTTCCTGTACCACTCGTACAAGTTGCTTTGGGGGCAACGTTTGTAGCTTTTCTGCCCAATCTCCATATACCAATGGAACCCGAACTGTTTTTCGTATTATTTATCGCTCCCTTGCTCTTTAATGACGGAAGAAACGTGCCAAGGGCAGCTTTATGGAAAATGCGCAACCAAATTTTACTGCTTGCCCTCGGGCTTGTATTTGTGACGGTATTTGCTATCGGCGGTTTTATTCATTGGTTAATCCCCTCCATTCCTCTGCCTGCTGCATTTGCCTTAGCTGCTATTTTATCACCGACGGATGTCGTAGCTGTTGGCGCTGTATCGAGCAGAGTCAGCTTGAACAAAAGAATCATGCATCTGCTTGAAGGGGAAGGCCTCATGAATGATGCATCTGGACTGGTTGCTTTCAAATTCGCAGTCGCTGCAACAGTAACGGGTGTTTTTTCGCTGGGAGAAGCCGTTTGGAGTTTTTTAGTTATTGCTATTGGCGGCTTTGCTATCGGAGCGGTCCTTGCTTTTGCTGTTATCCGCGTCAGAGTTTTTATCCGCCGTCTTGGAATGGAAGACGTGACAGTCCACATGCTCATTCAAATTCTCACGCCTTTTCTCATTTATTTAGCTGCAGAACATGTGCATGTTTCGGGCATTTTAGCTGTGGTTGCCGCCGGTATTGTTCATGCGATTGAACGGGACAGAGAGCAATCGCCGGCCGTGCAGCTGCAAGTAGTATCAAAAAGTACCTGGACTGTCATTTTATACATACTGAACGGTCTAGTGTTTGTGCTGCTCGGTTTACAAGTGCCGCTTGTGTTAAATGAAATTTTCCAAAGCCCGTTATTCAATAATGTCAAAGTTATTACATACATTTTCCTGATCGGTTCAGCACTTTTTCTGCTTCGCTTTATCTGGGTCTATTTCTCTTGGTGGGGCGGATGGACACTGCGGAAGCAGCAAGTGGAAAGGCCGTCGCTCAGATCTGTGGGAATTGTTACGATCTCCGGAGTACGAGGAGCTGTAACGCTCGCGGGTGCTTTCACCATCCCGTATACACTGGCCGATGGCAGCCCCTTTCCTGAACGTGCGTTGATTGTTTTTATTGCCGCTGGTGTTATTTTAATGACGCTGACGACAGCGAGTATTGTCTTGCCGATTTTAGCTAAGCCAGTGAGAGAGAAGGGAGAGGAGAATAAAGAAAAGCTGGAAAAGTCGGCGTTTATTCAAACCCAAAAAGCGGCTATCCGTGCCATTCGCGAAGTGATCGATGAGGAAAACCGAGAAGCTGCTTTAGCGGTCATTGCCACCTATAATCGAACGATCAGTGAGCTGATTTTTGAAAGTGATGAAACAGATTCTTCTGAGTGGGAAAAAGAGAAAGCAGATACTCGCCTAAGAGCGCTTGGAGCAGAAGCGCAATACCTTGGCAAACTCATAAAAGAAAAAAGAATAAGCAAGGAAATGGCTTATTTGCTTCAAGAATATATTCATCGGCGGGAAATAGCAGTAATAAACCGTTTGAGGTATAAAATGCTTATTTTCTGGACGTTATTAAGACGGAGTGTTCTCCAGCTTATACAAGTTTTACTGCCTGGCAGTCAGGAGAGAAGAAAGCGCCAAAGAACAAAGTATAAAAAGATGCTCGAGTTAAAAATCGAAATGGTTGAATACGCCGTTGAAGTATTGAAGAACGAAATGAACGCCAACAATAAAAATGTGTCATTTCTTGTGATGGGAGAATATAATCAGCTGCTTGCGAAGCTAAAATTAATAAGGAACAATGGCACCTCTAAAAACTTTACCCGCTTAGGGCGCGAACTTCAGGTGAAAGCCTTTCAGGCAGAAAGAGATGAAGTGCAAAGCTTATATGAAAGAGGAAAGATTACATTAGACATAACAAGAAAAATCCGCCAGCAAATCAATATAAGGGAGACTTACTGGATTGGGGAAAATAATTTAAATGTATGAGAAGAAATGATTCGCTGAAAGCTCATTGTGGTACACTTGAAAAGAGTGAAAACGGATTATAAACAGAGGTGTGCACAAGTGAAAACGGTCTTAGTTATTGGCGGTGGCATTACAGGGCTGTCCGCTATGTATGAATTGCACAAATGGAAACAGCAAACACAATCAGATGTAAGGTTAGTGCTTACAGAAGCAGCTGGTGAGCTCGGCGGAAAGATCCGCACAGTAAAGAGCAACGGATTTATGATGGAAACAGGTGCTGACTCCATCGTCACACGCAAAGCGAGCAGCATGGCCTTTATTGAAGAACTTGGCTTGCAAAATGAAATGGTCTATAATGCGACGGGACGCTCGTTTATTTATACAGATGGAAAGTTAAAACCGATTCCTGCCGATGCCGTATTTGGTATTCCGGCAAGCGTGGAGTCGCTCGCCAAAAGTACACTTGTATCGGCAGAAGGAAAAGTAGAGGCGTTGAAAGATTTTTATATTAGAAATAATACCTTTACAAAAAACGACTCGATCGGCAAGTTTTTGGAGCACTTCTTCGGGAAGGAATTGGTTGAAAAACAGATTGCTCCCGTTCTCTCCGGCGTGTATTCCGGTAATCTCAGCGATTTGACTATTGCTTCTACGCTCCCTTACTTGCTGGATTATAAAGAGAAGTATGGAAGCATTATTAAAGGATTGGAAGCAAATAAGGAAAAGTTTCAAAGCAGCGGGAAAAAGTTTCTTTCTTTTAAAAATGGCTTAGATACATTGATTGAGGCATTTGCAGGCAAGCTTGAGGAAGCGGAAATCCGCAAGAACATGAAGGCCGAGAAAATAAAAAAAATAAAGGATTATTATAAAGTCTCTTTTGCAAATGGTGAAGTGGTTGAAGCCGATTACGTGGTACTCAGCATTCCCCATACAGCTGCGGAAAAGCTATTTAATGACCAGGCGCTTGCTGGAGAATTTTCCCGCTTGAAAACCAGCTCTTTGATTAGTGTATATGCCGGTTTCAACGTGCCTGACAGCTTGCTTCCAGCAGATGGAACAGGTTTTATTACAGCGAATACTCATGAGTTATCATGTAACGCATGCACCTGGACAAGCCGCAAATGGGCGCATACATCAGAAAGCGGCAATCTGCTCGTGCGTTTATTCTATAAAAGCAGTCACCCGGCATTCGCTTCCTTGCAGGAAATGAACGAAGAAGAACTGCTTCAAGTAGCCATAAAAGACATTCATCAAGGGCTTGGCATGGAGCTTGAACCAATTGTGAGTGAAGTAACGAACTGGTCTGATAGTATGCCGAACTATTTAATCACCCATCCACAAACAGTCCAGGCACTTGAGAAGGACTTGGCAGCTTCTTATCCGGGTATTTTGCTGGCTGGCTGTTCTTATTACGGTGTAGGCATCCCAGATTGCATCGAGAATGGAGAAGCTGCGGCAAAAGGGATTATTGATCTTTTTTAAAACGATTATATTTCACCGCATTACCGAAAAAGTGGGTCTCCTAAAGTTTCAGGAGACCCACTTTTTTATTCGTTCACTTTCTTTTAAAGGTAAATCTTCATAGTAGCGCAGATAGATAATTTCACAGTATGAAACAGAAAGCTGCAAGACAGCTTCCATCAGCCCCGACTGTTCGTCTTTTTTTATTACTTGTCCTTCTACATTTTCCACAGAGACAGGAGAATGTATAGTATCCGTGTCCACTGTTTCTACACTACGAGTATGCCAGCTTTTTAAATGATCTTTACAATGATTGATAGCAATTCTCCACAGCCATGTTTTCATTTTTGACTGGTGATGGAAGGTGCGAATGAACTGGTAACATTTAACGAAAATTTCTTGGGTTAGATCTTCGGCAACCGTTTTATTTCTTACGTAGGAATAGACAAGCACCAAAATGTCTTGTCCATACGTGGTCATCACCTGATGAAAGAGTGAATCATAATCATCGGCTTGAAGTGCTTCAACAAATATTTCTTCCACCTCATTTCCCCTCCTAATTATTAGACGAAGCAAAAACACAAAAGGGTTCGGTTAAAAAGAAAAAAGCAGTGTAACAAAAACATTCCATCTTCTATGCGTTAGTTTCTTTGTTAATTATGTTTAAAAAATAAATAATTGGATACAATAAGTACGTAAGATTGATTGTTATTTACATGCTAGGAGGCAACAAAAATGGAACACGGAAAAGTAAAATGGTTTAACAGTGAAAAAGGCTTCGGATTTATTGAAAGAGAAGACGGAGAAGATGTATTCGTTCATTTCTCGGCTATTCAAACTGAGGGATACAAAACTTTAGATGAAGGCCAGGAAGTAACATTTGACGTAGAGGAAGGCCAACGCGGCCTGCAAGCGGCAAATGTAACGCCGGTATAATTCACTGCATACAAAAACAGACTCATGTACATGAGCCTGTTTTTTATTTTGTCAGCTTTCAATTCTGCGAAAACCTAGGTTTTTTAATGCTTCCTGAAGGTTCACACAAGGATTTAGTTCGTTAAAATTAATACCGAGATTGACAATTGTTTGGGCGATCTCTGGACGAATGCCTGTTAAAGTGGCCTTGACTCCTGTTAAATGCAAAGCTCTGATAACTTGGAATAGCTGATCAGCAACCATTGTGTCAATAATGGGAACGCCTGAGACATCAATAATCATGTGAGATAAGTTCATGCGCGCTCCTTCTTCCAGAGCAACTTCCATTACTAATTTAGCCCGATGTGTATCAATGGCTCCCACTAGTGGAATGGCTGCAATTCCTTCTGCAACTGGGACGACGGGAACGGACAATTCTTCGAGTGCTGTATAGGCCATTTTCATAAGTTTATTGCTATGAGCTTCATATACTTCACCAATTATTTTGCAGATCTGATCAAGTAAAGGATCAATCATTTTTGAAACATCGAGCATGGTAATGGCGGCAAACTTTCTTTGCTCCAGCTCTTCTGTGAACACATCCCAAATAACTGTACGGTAAGTAGCTATCTCTCTCAGAATATTACTTAGGGAGATATTATATTGAATAGCAATTTCCGCTGTTTTTCTTCCCAATTTTTCCACTTCTTTAGAAACAAGGTCTCCCTCTTCATATAGAGCTCTTCCAAAACACACGATTAATTTTGATCTATGCTTTCTGCGCTCAGCGAGGGAAGCGGTATTTTTTATTTCAGCTTTGTTATTTTCTTTATTGATAGCTCCTTCTATTCTTTGAGCTAAAGTCAGGTGGTTGTCTACAATTTTCGTCCCTATGTAAAGTAGCTCATCCTTCATATACGATACCTGCCCTTATAATAGTCTTTATCTTATTATAGTCCATTTTTAGCAAACAAACAGAAATACTTCAATTTTAAAAGAAATAGTTTAAGATAGGAGGTAAGTAGCTTTACATACAAAAGAAAATAACAGAGGGGGAGGGGCAGATGGTTATATTATTCGTATTTGTTGTACTCTTGCTGGTTGCAGGCGCATATGGAACTGTTTTTGTTAGCACAAAAGGAGACAAAGAATATAGAAAAGCAACGAAAGGGAATATTGCTCGTTTATCTTGGATCTACGTGGTGGTAATAACACTTTCCCTGGCAGCAGTAGGTATCTACATCACTCTTTAGAAGGGATAGCAAGGAAAATAATCAAGAGGGATCAGTTTCATACTAAAATAGCAAAAGAGCTTTATTTTATTAATGAATATGGAGGGATGAGAGTGAAGGCAGTTGTTCATGCAGAGGTGCCGGGGATTGCAGGAGTTACATACAGGGACATGGAAGAGGATCAGCCAAAGGCCGGGGAAGTCAAAATTAGGTTAAAAACAGCAGGGTTGAATCATCGGGATTTATTTGTTCTCACCCGTCACAAGCCGTCAGATCCTCCTCTGATTGTTGGTTCAGACGGAGCTGGAGTAGTAGAAAAGGTTGGAGAGGGAGTAACGGGAATACAAGTCGGAGATGAAGTAATTGTTAATCCGGGGCTTGGCTGGCGAAAGAACAGTGAGGCGCCTCCAGCCGGGTTTGAAATTATTGGCTTGCCTGATCATGGCACATTTGCGGAGAAAATAGTCATCCCTGCTGAAAATGCAGTACCTAAGCCAGAATATTTGTCGTGGGAAGAAGCGGGTGTTTTGTCATTAGCTGCCCTTACTGCTTATCGTGTGCTGTTTACTAGAGGAAAGGTTACGCCTGGAATGAAAGTATTAATACCAGGAATCGGAAGCGGAGTGGCTACCTTTCTCCTTCAGTTTGCCAAAGCCGCAGGCGCCGTTGTCTATGTCACCTCTCGTTCGAGGGAGAAAGCAGCAAAGGCACTGGAGATGGGGGCAGATAAAGCGATCGACAGCAATGAGGATTGGCAGCAAGCGCTCGGTGATGAAAAAATGGACCTCGTGATCGAATGTGTCGGGGCAGCTACGTTTAATAAGTCGCTCGAACAATTACGGCCGGGTGGAACAATCGTTACATTCGGTGCTTCAGCAGGAGATGAAGTAAACATCAACTTGCGCACTTTCTTTTATGGGCAGTTCAACCTGCTTGGTTCAACCATGGGGAGTGCTGAAGAATTTAGTGAGATGCTGAAGTTTATTGAGTCTTACAAGATAAAGCCGGTTGTCGATACTGTGTATCCGCTCAGTAAATTTAAGCAGGCTTTTAAAAGGATGGAAGAAGCTGAACAGCTAGGGAAAATCGGTTTTTCTATTCACTGATAATACACATAAAAGCCCTCTAGTTTCTCTTGGAGCAGAAGAAACTAGAGGGCTTTTCTCGGTTAGAATGAAAAGGTTATTGCTCTTTGTACTTTTCTATCGCTGTCGCTAAAGCAGGAGAGCATGTATGACGCACGGTGTGAAGCAAGGATTGTATATCTTGAAAAGAGAAAGTTTCTTCACGGCCGTCCTTCCATTTTGTATGACGACGCTCTTCATTAATGGACTGGGTTCCATCTGGCAAAGTACGGGCAATGAGCAGTCGTTTATTAAAGGGAGAATGTGGATGGGTGTGGATGGTCTGCTTCATGTCGGATAGCTTTTCCCATGGCACAACTTCCCAGTCAAAGGCATAACAAACGAACCATTGTCCTTCATCATTGAGGCCTTCCATTGCGATCTCTCCTTTTTCTGTCTTGTGCGTGCGCAGCCTAAACGTACCTGCAGGAGAGACAACTTCTTTACCGTCGAGTGGAAGAGGAGAAAGAGCAAGGCGGTTCCCAAATCCGCTGTCAGCTATATATCTTTCTCCTTCTAAATATAAGAGAACAAGGGCATGAGTGCGGTCAAGTGCCCAGTTATCATCATTATTTTTGATGGTAGCGGCTCCTAACTGTGCTTCAAAACCAAGCTCTTGCAAAAGAAGGAGTAAAAGCGGATTAATTTCATAGCAAAGCCCGCCGCGTTGTCCTCTAACCATCTTATTAGTTAAAAATTCCGCCGTAATATTCTCCTGATCTCCAAGCAATGCATCGACATTTTCAAAAGGAAACCATTCAGCAAACTTTTGCAAAACAAATGATACTCGTTTTACGGGCGGCCAAGTTTCAGTATACCCAGATTCTTTCAGTTTTTTCACTAAATGATCCATATTTATCCCTCCTCATAAGGGCTTTCCTTATGTTGAAGTCAGTATATCAAGCCGAAATTACCAATACAAGAAAAGAGGGCCTGTCCGTATTATTAACTAGACCGAATAGCACGATTCTTATAGTTAGAGAAGGTTTGCCTTGAAAAATATTGGCATATTTAGTTATTCCTTCCCTATTTTTAATATTCTAACTATTGTAATCTACCTCTAGAGGTACAAATAAACTTGGCGGAGGGAAAGAATAATGAAGAAACCGATAGTAAAAATCGCGCTTGCGGCTTCACTAACTTTCAGTGCGTTCGGCACTCAGGCTGTATTGGCTAAGCCCACTAAGACAGAACAGTCCCAACCTTATAAAGTATTTGATCATAAAATCATTCATAAAATTAATGCTGACAATATTTATAAAAATATCGATTATTTAGCGAAAGTGCCCCGTGTAGCCGGCACGAAGGAAGAGTACAATGCTGTTCAATTCATTAAAAAACAATTTAAATCGTATGGATATGATGTGGAAATTCAACCATTTACTTTTATTGGTTACACATCGCCAAGCAGTTTAGAATTGTCTGTAGAAGGCTTCACTGAAAAGTTAAATCCATCCGAATTTACATACACACCAAGCGGTGATGTGACAGGGGAAATAGTTCTTGCTGGATTAGGAAAGAAGGAAGAGCTTGCTGGGGTAGACTTAACGGGTAAAATTGCTCTGATTAAGCGTGGAGAGATTTCCTTCGGTGAAAAAGTATTAAATGCAGCTGCTGCCGGAGCTGCCGGAGTGATTATTTATAATAATGAAGAGGGAGCCTTAAACGGCACGCTTGGTGAAGTGAGCGATCATTATGTGCCGACTGTTGCCTTAACAAAGGCCGAGGGGGAGGCAGTAGCAGCTTACGTACAGAATAAGGCTGCCAGTGCTTCTTTAAAAGTCGAGGGAGCCGTCACTGAAGAGCGGCAGTCCCATAATGTCATTGCGACAAAAAAGCCAACTAATAAAAAGAAGGCTAACAATGATGTAATCGTTGTCGGCGCTCATCATGATTCTGTGGAATTAGCTCCTGGAGCAAACGATGATGCGTCCGGAACAGCCACAACATTAGAGCTTGCCCGTGTATTAAAAAATTTGCCGACTGATACTGAAATCCGCTTCATTACATTTGGTGCAGAGGAACTCGGACTGATTGGTTCTCAATATTATGTGGACAACCTTCCTGAATCTGAATTAAATCGTATCATCGCTAATTTCAATCTCGATATGGTCGGAAGCAGGGATGCCGGTGATCTTGTGATGAATACAGTGGATGGAAAGCCGAATCTCGTAACAGAGCTGGCACAGGCATCGAGTAAACGGTTAAATGGTGTACCAACTCCTTATGCCGAGGGAGGGCGCAGTGATCACGTTCCATTTGGCGAAGCAGGAATCCCAGCAGCGCTATTCATCCACGAGCCAGTTGAGCCATGGTATCATACCCCAGAAGATACCATCGATAAAATCAGTAAGGAAAAGCTTCAGGATGTAGCAGAAATAGTTGGAACAGCTATATACGATAGAGCCCGATTTGATCATATGGGACCTAAAGATAAAAAAGTAAAGGTGAAAAAGGAAAAGAACAAAGAACTGTATCATAATAAATCCATAAAATAATCTTCAGGCTTGCTACTTTTATTAAGTAAAGAACGATTTTCCTTCAAAGGGAAATCGTTCTTTTTATTGTCCAGGCATATGAGAAGACAGAGGAAAGATTCAATGGGTGATTTTTTGTAGGCAGTCATGTGCTCAATTTTAGGAGCAAGCTTTTTATTTATAAAGGCGGGATTGACAGATGGCTGAGTTTTGATTGCCGGAGAGCCGATTTTATAGTGGGCTGCTCTGATTACCGGGCAGTGTGTAAACAGAAGATGAAGAATCCGCGGTAAGCAGACTAGCTTCACTGCGGATTTTTATATTGATAGGTAATTTTATTTAGCGTTTACATATTAGAGAATTCAAAATATATTGACATGTAATCGTTTTATTATTTATAATCTAACAAAGGAATTTCCTTTAAACAGAAAACGATTCCGTTATACGGAAAAACAGGGGGGCCGGTTAAAAAAGTAGAATTTGCTAGTCAATAAGCAGCGCTGGCTTTTTGAAAAATTTTATACCTTGATAGATTAGGGGGTTCGGTTAATGGAAGGGATGCAATCTCACGAACAATTAAACCGTTCTATGAAAAAACGTCATTTATTTATGCTTTCACTTGGAGGAGTTATTGGTACAGGTCTTTTCCTAAATGCTGGTTATACAATTAATCAGGCAGGGGCAGGAGGGGCCATGATAGGGTATTTAGTCGGTGGTGTCATCCTATACATGGTCATGGTCTGCTTAGGCGAACTTGCTGTTCATATGCCTGTTACGGGTTCATTCCAAAAATATGCCGCTAAGTATATTGGTCCTTCCGCTGGTTTTGCTCTTGGATGGATGTACTTTGTAGGATCGGCGGCGACCGCCGGCGTAGAATTTACAGCAGCCGGAATTTTAATGAAACAATGGTTTCCACATGTTCCTGTTTGGATTTGGTGTGCTGTGTTTATCGTTCTATTGTTTACTTTGAATGCGCTCACAACAAAAGGATTTGCTGAGGCAGAATACTGGTTTGCTGGAATAAAAGTTGTCGCGGTTATCGCCTTTATTCTTATTGGAATTGCCGGTATCTTTGGTTTTATTCCTTTGTCGGATCGTCCGGCTCCTTTCTTTAACAATCTCGCACCTTCCGGACTGTTTCCAGCTGGAATTGCCATTGTTTTTGTGACAATGATGAATGTCATTTTTTCTTACCAGGGCTCCGAATTAATTGGGATTGCTGCTGGGGAAAGTGAAGAGCCCGAAAAGAATATTCCGAGGGCTATACGCAATGTGCTTTTCAGAATTATTGTATTTTATATTGCTTCTATCATTATTCTGGCTGCTATATTTCCTTCTTCTGAACTAGGTTTGTTAGAGAGTCCATTTGTTACATTAATGAAGCTGGCGGGAGTTCCATATGCTGCTGGAATCATGAATTTCATTATCTTAACGGCTATTCTGTCTGTTGGAAACTCATGTCTATATGCCTCTACTCGTTTATTATGGGCGATGGCCCATGATGGAATGGCGCCTAAGTTGTTTGGAAAGCTGTCCAAAAGAAAAGTTCCTTTAAATGCTCTTCTTTTTACAATCTCCTTCTCATTGTTATCTTTGCTGACGAGCTTTATTGCTGCTGACACTGTGTTCGTGCTGCTTATGTCGATAGCGGGGATTTCTGTTACGATCTCATGGATGGGCATCGCTTTGTCACAATATATGTTCCGGAGAAGATTTATAAAAGCGGGAGGGAAGAAGGAAGAACTGAAATATAGAGTTCCTCTTTATCCGTTTGTTCCTTTGTTCTGTGTCACGTTCTGTTTCTCTATTCTTGTCTTCCTTGTCTTTGATCCGACTCAGCGAATCGGTGTATTGTACGGCACTGGCTTCTTAGTTGCTTGTGTACTATTTTATAAATTTAAATTGGCAAAAAAAGCAGGAGCCTCGGAAGATTTGGACGAAGATGACCAGGATATTGTCTAACTATTTTAATGATTGATCAAATATAAAAAAGCAATGGATGTATATCGGTTTGAAAAGGCCGATTCATCCATTGCTTTTGATAATTAAAGCCCGCTATATCCTAATTTAGCAGAAATACGTTTACCGGTTTCGATCACATTCTCAATTAGAAAGCCTAGTTTTTCATCTGTCAGGTTAAAGCTGACAAAACCAACACTCACTGCTCCGTGCACTTCTCCGAAATGGTTTAAGATCGGGGCAGCAACAGAGGATGTTCCCTCTGTTCTTTCGCTATGGCTAATGCCATAACCCTTCGTTTTTGTTTCTTTCAACAATTCCCAAAAAGCTGTTCTTTCTTGTTCTGGAAGAAGCGTATCTACAATTTTTTTTGCTTGTTTGTATGGCATGTAAGCAAGCATAACTTTATTAGCGGCTCCTATATTCATCGGGATTCGCAAGCCCAGCTGGTCAAACACACGGATCGTATTTTTTTCACTGTCGATCCGTTCGATGATTAGTGACTCTGTTCCTGCCGGCTGGCTAAGATAGACGCTTTCTTCTACATTTGTCATGAGCCTTTCTAATTCAGGTCTTATTTGGCTAATGTAATCCATTTTGTCATACATGCGCAGGCCGTATTCAAGCCAAATATTGCCTAAACCATATTGTTTAGATTGTTCATCTTGTTGAATTAAGCCGTGCTTAGCCATCGCTTTTAATAAGCGGTGCATGGAACTTACAGGAAGGTCACATTTTTGGGATAGTTCCGTAATAGATAGCCGGTTTTCTGATTCATCAGAAACTAGCACTTGAATAACATTCATCGCACGATCAATTGATTGCATAAACGTATCACCTGTCTTTCGCCACAAAATCATAAAATGAAATTTTCTGAAAAAAATTAAAACATTATTGACAGTATATCATATTAAATTTTATAATTTAAGAAACTTTCCTAACAACGGAATTGATTTCCGTTCAACGGAAAAATAAGGAGGGAGAAAATGACATATTGCTCGTCTATGTATAAACCATTAGAACGTGTAATTGTAAAACACCCTAATGATGCTTTTATTAGCCAGGATCAAATAAACAATGAATGGCAAAAGTTCAACTATGTAGAAGCACCAGATTTTAATGAAGCTCTAAATGAGTATGCAGACTTCATTTCCATACTGGAAAAACATGTTCCCCAGATTGATTATTTACCGACATCCTCAAAAGTTGGAATGGACTCTTTGTATGCGCATGATCCTGTGAAGTTTACAAGCAAAGGAGCCATTATCTTAAAATCTGGAAAGGCATTAAGGCAGCCTGAGGCGGGTGTATATAAAGAATTTCTTAAAGAAAAGAACATCCCGGTTATCGGTGAATTAACCGGCAATGCTGTAGCAGATGGCGGTGACATTGTCTGGCTTGATGACCGGACACTCGCTGTCGGACGTGGTTATCGTACGAACGATGAAGCCATCCGGCAATTAAAAGAAATGACAGCCGACCTTGTAGATGAATTTATCATTGTTCAGCTTCCCCACGATCAGGGAGAGGCAGAATGTCTTCACCTTATGTCTTTCATCAGCATGGTAGATCGCGATTTAGCGGTTGTGCATTCCCGGCTAATGCCAGTTTTTTTCAGGCAGCTTCTGATCGAGCGCGGTATTCAGCTAATTGAAGTGCCAAATGATGAATATATGAACTTAGGATGCAATGTGCTTGCACTAGCTCCGAGAGTATGTGTGATTGCTGCTGGAAACGATTGCACCAAACAGCAGCTGCTTGATGCAGGGGCTACGGTATATGAATACAAAGGAAATGAAATCAGCTATAAAGGCACTGGCGGGCCAACTTGCTTAACTTGTCCAGTTGTTCGTAATTAATAAAGGCTCTTTTTAAAAGAGTATTGTTTGTTAATAAGTTTTGAGAAAGTAAACCGCTAATAAAGAAGTTGATTGGAACGGAGGGAGCGAGACTCCAGGAGGAATAGCGAGACAAATGAGACGCCACAGGCGCACAGCGCCGAGGAGGCTCACCGTCCGCCCTGCTCCAACGGATCAGTCTGGAGCAGAAATCAACCATTCTTTTTTATGAACTGACAACATAGTTTACGAAAATAGCCTTAATAAAAAATCATTGGAGGAATCACTTATGTTTAAAAATGTCATCGTAAAAACACCAGGAAAAAGCTATGTAAATGGATTAACAACATCTGACCTAGGAAAGCCAGATTATGATAAATTACTTGAGCAGCATGCTGCTTATGTAGAAGCTTTGAAAAAGTGCGGCGTGGCCGTTACACACTTGCCAGCAAGTGAAGAGTTTCCAGATTCCACTTTCGTTGAAGATACGGCTGTCTTGACTCCGGAATTTGCTGTTATTTCAAATCCGGGAGCTGATTCAAGAAACGGAGAAATTAAAGAAATGGAGCCGGTTTTAAAAGGATTCTACGACAAGCTTCACTATATTAAAGCTCCAGGGACATTAGATGGAGGAGATGTTCTTCAAGTGGAAGATCATTTCTACGTTGGTATTTCTGAACGTACAAATGAAGAGGGAGCTCGTCAATTTAAAGAAATCATGGAATCGGAAGGCTATAAAGCAACGATTGTTCCATTGGAGAAGTTCTTTCATCTAAAAACAGGGATTGCTTATCTTGGCAATAACTTGATCGTAGCTGCTGGTGAATTTATCGGCCATCCAGACTTTGCCCAATACGACCAGCTTACTGTTTCAGCTGAAGACGAATATTCAGCGAACTGCATCCTTGTAAATGACTATGTCATCATTCCAAAGGGATACGAAGAGACAAAACGCAAAATGAACGAAGCGGGATACAAAACAATCGAATTAGAAATGTCAGAATTCCAAAAGCAAGATGGCGGGTTAAGCTGCTTATCCTTGCGCTTCTAAAGATTACAACAATACTTCCATCAGCAGGGCTAGTCTCTGCTGATGGAAAAACAAACGGGAAAGGTGATTTCAATGAGCCAATTATTATGGGGAACTCCTGAAACTCTTCGGGCGCTGTTATGTGAGCTTGTCAGCTGGGATAGCCGCACCTTCACAGATGGGGAACGAAAATTTGCTTATAATGTTCGAGAAAAATTAAGCGAGCTTGACTACTTTAAAAAGCATCCAGACTATTTATCCCTTCACCCAGCCGATCTTGGCCGACATTTCGTTACGGCATTTTATAGACATCCTGAAGCAAAGGATACAGTTGTGTTAATTAGTCATTTTGACACAGTCCAGACAGAAGAGTATGGCGATCTTGAACCTCTTGCTTTTAGACCGGAAGAACTGACGAAAGAATTGCTTAATCGAAAAAGTAATCTGCCAGAAGGGGCGCGCATTGATCTTGAGTCAGGAAAGTACCTATTCGGACGCGGAACAATGGATATGAAAATGGGGCTCGCCCTTCATATGGCTCTAATCGAAAAAGCAAGCATTGAACAGTGGCCGATTAACCTAGTGCTCTTAACGGTTCCTGATGAGGAAGTAAATTCCTCGGGTATGAGAGCAGCGGTCACAGAGCTCGTAAATATGCGCGATAAGTACGGCATTTCTTATAAGCTATTTTTAAATAGTGAACCGTCTTTCTCACAAAAACCAGGTGATGAGAAACATTATGTTTATTCCGGAACACTAGGGAAAATTATGCCGGCCGCTCTTTTTTACGGGAAAGAGACTCATGTCGGGGAACCGTTAAAAGGAATGACAGCAAACTATATCGCTTCTTTCCTTACACAGATGATGGAATGGAATCCTATTTTTCATGAAAGTGACCTTGGTGAAAATACTCCTTTACCAGTCTCCCTTCAACAAAAAGATTTGAAAACACAATACTCAACACAGACACCTTATCGTGCGGCTGCTCTTTATAATGTCTTTTTAATGAAAAGAACGGCTTCCGAGATTATGGATCTATTTGAAGAAGTGGCACAAAAGGCAGCAAAAAAGTGCAATGAGGCTTACAAAGTGCTTTGTCAGAGTGAACAAATTGATGGAGTTGGCGAAGTTCGAGTATTGCGCTATGAAAAGCTGCTTGCTTATGCCGCAGAAAAGCTGGGCAGCGAGCTTGTTAAGAAAATAAAAGATGAAGTTCAAGAAAACACCGAATGGGATGAACGGGAAAAATCACTGCGAATCGCTGATAAACTGCTAATCCAGTGTCAGGAGCTTGCACCAGCGATTGTTTTGTTGTTTGCCCCTCCATATTACCCGGCTGTTAATACGTCTGGTGACCCACTTGTTATAGAATCTGTTCAGCTAGTAAAGAAAGTGGCGAGCAATTTTGGTGTAGACGTGGAGCAGATTCATTATTTTAATGGGCTTTGTGATCTAAGTTATGTCCACTATCATGATGAAGCCAATGGATGGGAGGCTTTTGAACGCAATACACCCGTTTGGGGAGATATTTACACGATTCCTTTTGCTGATATGCTTCAGCTTCAAGCACCTGTGCTCAATGTAGGACCGTTCGGCAAAGATGCCCATCAGCTTACTGAGCGCCTTCATATCGACAGTGCATTCGTTCATACTCCGGCCATGCTTGATCATTTAATAAAGAGTATGGTAAAAAAAACAGTTGAGATGCGATAGGATGGACCTATCGCATTTACCCAATTGGCAGCAAAGCACAGTAGCATGATAGATAAATAGCTGAAGTTAATTTTCATCGCTTGACGATAAAATATAACCGGGGGTCTAATATGAATAATCTGACTAAACAGAATATTTCTTCCGAGCCGCTTAATCAGCCCACAAATTCTACTACCCAATTAAATGAGTTGCCGGAAAAGGGAATTAATCCTTTTGTTCTAATGTTTGTAGTAATTGCGATAGTAACGGCTTTAACCTACATTTTACCTGCGGGTCAATATGCAAGGATTGAAAAAGAAGGCCGAAGTGTAGTCGATCCTAGTTCTTTTCAGTTTGTTGATTCCACACCAGTAGGGTTATTGGAAATGTTTAGCAGTGTTCATGCGGGGATGATTGAAGGCGCTTCCATTATATTGTTTGTTTTTTTATTTGGTGGGGCCCTTGGCATCATGCAGGCCACTGGGGCAATTGATTCGTTTATCAAATTTGTAGCTGTCCGATTCGGATCAAAAGAGAAATTACTTATTCCGCTGATGGTATTAGTCTTCGCCTCGCTAGGGACGCTCATTGGCTCAGCTGAGGATGCGCTAGTGTATATTGCCATTGTAGTTCCCATGACAGTTGCCTTGGGATTCGATGCACTTACCGGTTTTGCCATTGTCATGCTGGGAACGTTAGCAACCGGGTTTATTTCCGGTTTAACGAATCCATTTAATGTCGGGGTTGCCCAGAGCATCGCCGAATTGCCGATGTATTCTGGAATGGGCTTGCGGATCGCCATTCTTGCTGCTTTTTATGTTCTGACAGTCGTGTATATTTATCGTCATGCGATGAAAGTAAAAAGAAATCCGGAGCTTGGTGAGTACGGAAAGTTCAGTCGAGAGGAACAGACACAGCTTGACAAGAGCTTTAAAATGGGCAAAAGACACTTCTTTGCTCTAATGGTTCTGCTTTTAAACTTTATATTCTTAGTTTACGGAGTGATTAAACTAGGGTGGTATATTAGTGAAATTGGCGGCTTGTTTTTATTAAGTGCCATCATTATGGGTTTTATCGGAGGATTATCTCCGTCTAGGATGGCTAACGGTTTTATTTCTGG
This sequence comes from Bacillus sp. PK3_68, assembly GCF_003600835.1. NCBI lineage: Bacteria > Bacillati > Bacillota > Bacilli > Caryophanales > Bacillaceae > Bacillus > Bacillus sp. PK3_68. Next base: position 3,337,001 of record NZ_NQYC01000001.1, read on the forward strand.
AGCGAGCGATATGGTTTCTGGAGCATTGATTATCGGTATCGCGCAAACCATTCTCGTTATTATTACCAATGGGGGCTTGTTGGATACCATCCTATACTACGCTGCAGGTTTGGTAGAGCATCTTCCGCCGGCGATTAATGCTGTTGGGATGTTTATCGTACAAATGTTTCTCAACTTTATTGTCCCATCCGGAAGCGGACAAGCTGCTCTTACGATGCCAATTATGGCACCGCTTGCAGACTTGATGGGTGTGACAAGACAAACGGCTGTATTAGCCTTCCAGCTTGGAGATGGAATATCCAACATGATTTTCCCGACTTCTGGTTTGCTATTGGCGGGATTAGCTGTAGCGGGCATATCATTTACGAAATGGGTGAAATGGGTTCTTCCCTATCTAGCCATTCAAGTTGTGATAGCTGTGATTTTCTTAGTGATTGCTCAAGTGATTCATTATGGCCCATTTTAACGACGACGCAGAGAAGCGATCATGCAACATTAAAAAATAAGGGAGGTCTTTAGAATGAAGGCAGTATTGGAGACAGTAGAGAAAGAGGTCATTTCATGGAGACGGCATTTTCATGAAAATCCGGAACTCTCTTACCAGGAGCATAATACCTCTGAATACATCTATAATTTATTGAAAACATTTCCAAACCTTGAAGTGACAAGGCCAACGAAAACGAGTGTGCTGGCTGTTCTAAAAGGGTCAAAGCAATCAGAAGGAAAAGAGCATACGATTGCTTTTCGAGCGGACATTGACGCGCTTCCCATTCAAGAAGAAGCAGATGTGGAATTTAAATCAAAAAATCCCGGTGTGATGCATGCATGCGGTCATGATGCGCATGCAGCGATGCTATTAGGTGCGGCAAGAGTGCTTTCTGAGAAAAAAGCAGAGGTTGCTGGAGAAATTAAATTTATTTTTCAGCATGCGGAAGAGGTCCTGCCGGGAGGAGCTCAGGAATTAGTTAAGCAAGGGGTAATGAAAGGGGTAGATTATGCTTTTGCTCTTCATGTTAGCCCTTATGAGCGGACAGGAACTATTTGCATTCGGGAAGGTGTATTCTGTGCAGCGGCTGATGACTTTGAAATCAAAATTACGGGGCGAGGGGGCCATGCATCTACTCCTGAATTAACGATTGATCCTTTGATTATCGGTGCGGAAATTACGACCAATATTCAGCAGATTGTTTCCAGAAAAATTTCGGCCCTTAGAGCCCCGGTTGTTTCAGTTACTACCTTCCATGCCGGAGGCGCACTTAACGTTATTCCAGAATATGCGGAGCTCGGTGGAACAATCCGTTCTTTGGATCCTGATAGCCGAGTGAAAGCGAGGGAGCATCTTGAGAAAATTGTCAAAGGCATTACAGAGGCACACGGAGCAACCTATGAAATAAACTGGTATTTAGGCTATCCAGCTGTCGTCAATAAAAAAGAGGCGGTTGATGTTTCGAGAGCCGTTGTAGAAGAGATTCGCGGAAAGGAAAACGCAATTAATGTCGAGGAGCCGATGTTCGGAACAGAAGACTTCTCTGCTTACTCTGAAGCTGTTCCTGCATCTATGCAATTTATCGGGGTGCATAGCGAAGAGTTAGGAGAAGCTTATCCTTTGCATCATCCTCAATTTAAAATTGACGAAAATGCTCTAAAATACGGAGTAGAATATTTCGTTGGCATTGCAGAAAAATTGTGCGGTCAATAAAATAAAAAAGAAGGAGCGAGACTCAAATATTCTTTGAGTCTTGCTTCTTTTCTGTAAAAACTATAGTTTATTTCAATACAGCTGCATTGCGACCGGCAGTTTTTTGTTTCCTTTGCCATGCTATGGAGACAAGCATCGTCAAAGCAAGGATAATGAGCCCTAGCAGAAATGGATAGTATATATGCACATCATACAGAAGACCGGCGAGTGTCGGACCAAGCACATTGCCGATACTCATATAAGCATTATTCATCCCCATCGCAAAGCCCTGTTCATTGCCTGCCAGCTTAGATATAAGCGTATTTAGCACCGGGCGTAAAATGGATGAAGCGAGAAAAATCATAAGCGTAACAATAAAAAATAAGGAATAGCTTGAAGCAAAAAAAGACGAGAGGAACCCGATTGTTGTAACAGCTAGGAACATATTCAATATAGCTCCTTCACCGTACCGGTGTACGATGCGGTCCACGATAAATAACTGAACAATTACACTGACGATACCTGTTGCCGTTACCATGACGGCGATCTCCTGGGGAGTGGCACCGAATTTATTATCAACGAAAAGTCCGATAACAGATTCATAAGCCATTAATCCAAAGCTCATAACAAGTGTAATAATAAGTGGAATAAAATAAGGCTTTCGAACAGATTGAGCGAGCTTCTTTACCATTCGCTCATCATCTACTCCAGATGAGAAGCCGACTTCTTCCTTGCTTTCTTTTAACCAAATAGCGGAGAAAGCCACAGCGGCCACACCGATAATAGCCGAAACGAGCAACGGCATTTTGAGGCCAAAATCAGCAAGGAATCCTCCTACACCAGGGCCGACAACGATACCGAGAGACATGGCAGCAGAAATCAGACTATTTCCTTTAGCGCGTTGTTCCATTGTGGTAATATCGGCCACATAGGCAAAGATAGCCGGGATTAATAAAGCTGCTCCAATCCCGCCAATAACGCGTGAAAGATATAAAATGCTGATCGTATCGGAAAAATAAAATACAAACATAGAGAGAGCCAGTCCGCTAAGCCCTGCAATAATCATAATACGCCGGCCGTATTGATCGGCCCATTTTCCAGCGATAGGGGACATGATCAACTGAGCACCGGCAAAAATAGCAATAATTAAGCCGGCCGCTGTTCCGCCTTGGCCAATCGACAGCAGATAAGCAGGTAGAATAGGGATGATAATGCCAAAACTGCCGATAGCTATAAACATATTAATCATCAAAATAATCATTTTTTTGCGCTGTTCAGGTAACAAAAGAACACCTTCTTTCCGTATACATTTTCTTCAGAAAATGCTAAATATTTAATATAGCGAGAGATGGGGAAGTTGTCAATTGAATAGTTGCTATTTAGGCAGATTATTTATTAGTAGGGAGAAAGGAGGCAGTTAGTCTATAGTCGAAAATAATAGAGATAGATAAAAATGGAGATTGATCTCTCGACATAGTGCTGGTTGCAGTCTGTGAGTCACAATTACTGTAAACATTTTTTAGATAGACGGGCTTACATAATGAAGGGGGGAAATTATTTTGCTAAAAGTGAATGTACAACATATTGATGCATTTAGTTCGATTCCCGGAAAGGGGAACCCGGCTGGTGTAGTATTAAATGGTGATGACTATACTGAAAAGCAGATGTTAGCTATCGCAGCAGCCGTAGGATTTAACGAAACCGCTTTTGTCGTTTCTTCAAAAATAGCTGATTTCCGTATCCGTTATTTTACACCTGGACATGAAGTGAATTTATGCGGCCATGCAACGATGGGAACGGTTTATGCTTTAAGAATGAACGGTTTGCTAAAACAATCATCTATTACAATTGAGACGAATGCAGGTGTACTGCCCATATATATTCATGAAGAACACGATCAATTACTGATGACTATGCAGCAGGCAAAACCTCAATTTCAGCCATTTAAGGGATTGAGATCGGACTTAGCAGCATCCATCGGATTAAGGGAAGAGGACTTACATCCAACCTACCCAATTGTTTATGGCAGTACAGGGATTTGGACGTTGATTATTCCGGTTAAGGAGTTATCAAGCTTCAATAAAATGAATCCTCTGACAGAAAGCTTTCCAGATATTTTAAAGGAAAGGCCAAAAGCATCTTTACATCCTATCTGTTTCCAAGTGCGCGATCATGACAGCGATATGCATGCTCGCCACTTTTCATCCCCTTATTCGGGTACAGTAGAAGACGCCATTACAGGTACCGCTTCAGGTGTGATGGGAGCGTATTATAAAACTTTTATAAAGAAAGACACTGTGTTGCCAACGACGCTTATTGTGGAACAAGGGCATGAAATCGATAAGGAAGGACGAGTGTACGTACATATAAAAGGAGAGCAGGATCAACTAGACCTTTCTATTTCAGGGACGGCTGCTTATGTTAAAAATATTGAAATTGAAATCGAATAAGTGAGCATACACAGCGGCTGAATGTTCGACCATTGATTTGGTTGGCCTCTATACAATTCGGAGAGGATAAACAAAAGAGAAATATAGCCTCCTGCACAGGGCAGGAGGCTACGTTTAAGCATGGAAACCGATAAGGGTAGCTTTTTTGTCGAGACCGACAGTATCTTTGTTTGGAAAAGTAATGACGGAACTAATGTATTCCCATCTAATAAAAAGATGAACAGAGCACGTTTCTTCCTTCTGGTGCTCAGAGGGGATTTCGTCTCCTGATTCGTTCATCACTTCTGTTCTCTTGTGGCAAGGATTCTCCACCCAGATGCCCATGCTTTCTGTGTGCATTAACTTTACCATATACCACTGGTCAGGATGATAAATGCCGGTAATGGACCCGACAAGCTCTTCGGGAAAGTTGCGAAGCCTGATTTGGATTTTCTGATTGACAAAATTATCTAGATACATACAATCACTCCTTTAAATGAATCGGCTCTTATTTCTAGTTCCCTCGTATTCAATAAATAAAACAGAAAAAAGCTGCCGGATAGAACGGCAGCTTTTAAGTCATTGACTTGACTGGGAAGGGGCATCGTCAATCGGAATTTCAATTAGCTGATTGGAGCCAGTAGCTCTTGGCATTTTTCCATCCCATTTTTCAATCCATTTATTCTGGATCACTTCTTTAGAAATAGACTTCTTAATAATTTCGTTATATTTGGCAATCCCTTCAGCTTCGATTTTTTTCTTCTCAGCCTCTGCTTGAGCAATTTTTAATTCTATTTGCTTTCTCTCAAGCTCCTGGGCAGCTTCTACACGCTTGTCGATGGCAGCCTGAGTAGATTTATCGGGTTTTGGCACGCCAAGTGTCAGGTTATCAACGGTAAAGCCTAACCGGCCGACATCGTCAGCAAATAGATCTTGAACCTTTGAAGCGGCTTCGGAGGATTTTTCTCCATATGTATCAATAACGGAGTATTTAGCAACAGCTTTACGGCCAGCCGCCCACAGGCGTGTGCGCAGGTAGGACTCTTCAATTTGCTCTACTTCCACCGGACCAAACTTGTTAAAGACAGCTACTACTTTATCAGGCTGGATACTGTAGTTGTAGGCAAAGTCGACAGTCACGCTTTTCCCATCAGACGTAGCAACTTGAATATCTTTATAATTAACAGTTTGCATTCTAACCGGATATTTTGTCACTTTGTCAAATAAGCCGACAAGATGCCAACCTTGGCCAAGCGTTTCATCTTGAACACCGCCATTTGGGCTATACACAACGCCGACGTACCCATTTGGTATTTTTTCAATAAATAATGACAATAAAGCAATCCCGACTACTAAGACAACAGCAACAATAGATCCTCCCAAAATTTTACGGTTATTTTTTTTCTTTTTTGTTTGTTGTTCCATTTTCATCCTCCCCCAATTTTTCTTTTAGTCGATGAGCAGTGTCTCCAACCTTTTTAAACGAAGGAGAAAGCATTAACCAAATGCCAAAGCAAATAATAAGTATAATGATGACTGAACCTATAACTACTTTCATTCTATCGCCCCTCTTCTATTCTGACATTGATTGACAAATTTGTCACCCGAAGCAGTTATATTAAAAGAATTCAGTCTATATATACCTATGTAGCCATTCACTTAATTAATCTTTTTTTATGAAGAAAAGGGAAATACCGGACTGCCTTATTAGCGGTCCGGTGCTTGTTTTTTTCGCTTCATGAGCTGCAAGTCGATAAATAGCTGAGCGTTCATGTTAAAGTCATTAAAATCTATAGTGGTTAAATCAGCAATTTGCTTAAGCCGATACTTTAGTGTGTTGGTATGAATAAAAAGTTGTTCAGCAGCAGGTTTGATTCGACAATGATTCAACAAATAAGCTTCCAACGTTTCAAGTAAGTTTGACTGGCTTTCTTGGTCTTTCCTTTCTAGCTTTAGTAAGTCTTCATTCACATAGTCTGTCTCACTGTTAAAGCGAGCAATCGCTTCGAGATAGAGGAATACACCCATCTTTTTATAATGGAATGCCGGAAGGGAAGAGGTGCCAAGAAATTCAGCTGTATGAATTACCCGAAGTGCTTCCAGATAGCTTTGACGCAAATCAACAATGGAAGTGTACTCACTGCCAATCCCTACGTATACAGTTTGCGGCTTATATTGACTCAAAATGGTGTTTGTTAACTGGTCTGCGCTTTCAGTTAAACTACTTGAAGCAGGGGAATTGCTGCCGATTATAACAATAATCTTCAGTTCATCGGTGAATAAGTGGGCAGGACGGTTTAGCGCATTGACGAACAGCCGGATGGTTTCTGTAAGTTCTTCAAATATATCTTCATCAATTTGGGCAACCATGAAGACAGTCACGAGAAAGGAAGTGGGCAATACGACGTTGACGTTGGCTGCTTCCCATTTGATCTGGTTCTCCGTTCGATAAGTCTCATCGATAATTTTTTTATAAAATTGATTTTTCTTTTCGTCTTTCCTTGCTTTTACTTGATTTTCTTTATAAAGAAGCCTTCCTACGTGGACCGATACCTTCTGTAAAAAATCCATTTGAGTATCCGTCAACGGAGGAGTTGTTTCTTGGACCCAAATATAACCAAAGATTTGTTCCTTATATTTTGCACTCACGACCACACGGGGATTTAATCCAATATCTTTAATGGGCGGAACGTGGAAAGGGCCGGGAATCGTCTTTAATTGTTCAACCACGCCTTCTTCCATGAACTTTTCCAATATTGGAATGGGCCAGCGTTTCGTGAAAATCGTTTGCTGATTTGCCTCGTCAAACTGTTCAATATAGTAAGAACTGTAGGCCAGCAATGAAAATTGATCATTTTCTACAACGACAGGCTTTTTTAAATACGTACTGACCATTTCAGTAATATCATTTATATTTGTCAATGCAAGAACCTTTTCCAGTGGCTGGCTCATTCAGCTCCTCCTCCATAATCATATGTTTATCCATTTAATCATACTGATAAAGAAGGGGAATGTATAGTGTAGAACAGCAAAAAGAACCAGATGAAAGGTCATTTTCATCTGGTTCCTTAGTAACTTCTCCTGCTTTAGAAAGGAGGGCGATCAACCAAGCAGATCAACGTTCTTTTTGAAGAAGCTCAACAGTTTCTGAGAATTCTCTGTCAATCTCTTCATTTGGCTTATATGTTGCAAGACTTACTAAGTAAGTAACAATCCAACAGATGATGAAGCCAGGGACAATCTCGTAAAGTGTGTCTGTCAATGCATCGACATTTCCCCAAATAATAACGGTGATCGCACCAGTAATCATTCCCCAAAGAGCTCCTTTAGCAGTGATTTTCCGCCAGTAGAGGGAGAGTAAGATAATTGGACCGAATGAAGCGCCGAATCCAGCCCAAGCAAACGAAACAATTTTTAAAACAGTATCACTGTTTGGCCAAGAAAGAATCATGGCGATAACAGATACGACGAGAACTGCCATTCTTCCATAAAATACATATTGTTTATCTGGAGCATCCGTTTTAATAACAGCTTTGTACAAGTCTTCAATCAGTGCAGATGACGTAACAATCAGCTGGGAAGAAATTGTACTCATAACAGCTGCAAGGACGGCCGCAAGCATAATACCCGCAATAAACGGATGGAAGATAATCTGTCCGAGGGCAATAAACACAGTTTCTGCATCAGCGAGTGTAGCGCCATTTTGATGATAGTAGGCAATGCCGACAAGGGCTGTTGCCACCGCTCCAAAGAGACTGAGGAACATCCAGCCAATTCCGATACGGCGTGCGCCTTTCACTTCTTTAACTGAGCTGATTGCCATAAAACGCACAATGATATGTGGTTGGCCGAAGTAGCCAAGTCCCCATGCAACCGCCGATAAAACTCCAAGGAACGAAGCGCCAGAAAAGAAACTCAATAAATTTGGATCTACTTCTCGAATGCTTGTCGCTGTTTCTGAGAAACCGCCTGTAAGAAATAACCCAAATATCGGTACAAGTATCAGCGAGAGAAACATAATAAGTCCTTGAACAACATCCGTATAACTAACCGCTAAAAACCCGCCAAATAAAGTATAAAAAATAACAACCGCCGATACGATTAAAAGACCGACGTGATAGTCAAGTCCGAAGGAGCTGAGGAAAAACTTTCCACCCGCTACCATTCCTGAAGAGACATAGAAAGTAAAGAAAATTAGAATAACGATACCTGAAACAATACGTAAAAGACGAGATTTATCTTTCAAACGATTTTCCAGATAACTTGGAATCGTAATGGAATCGCCTGATACTTGTGTATAGACACGAAGACGAGGGGCAACGAGTACATAGTTTAAATAAGCGCCAAGCGTTAGTCCGACGGCAATCCACGTCTCCACAAGACCGTTCAAAAAGATAGCACCTGGTAGCCCCATGAGCAACCAGCCTGACATATCTGCAGCCCCGGCGCTTAAAGCTGTGACTGCCGGTCCAAGTGAGCGGCCACCAAGCATGTAATCAGTCAAGTTGGATGTGCGTTTAAATGCATACCAACCGATGAAAACCATTGCAGCCATATAAATAATAATTGCAATTAATTGATACATTTCATTGGACATCGTAAAACTCCTTTTAACCTTGTTTTCATAGCATTGATTATAAATTGCCTAATAAAACATTGAGTGTAGGGGGCTGTCCCGCAAGCAGAATCCGGCGTCTCCTCCGCCAAAGGGGAGAGAAGATCCTGATCTGGCGAGGCAGCCTCCCTTTAATTGTGATCTGTTTTACTAAAACATTTCAGATGTTGTTTTTGCTTGCATATGAAGCTGTAAGTAATCCGGACCGCCAGCTTTGGAATCCGTACCGGACATGTTAAAGCCGCCAAATGGCTGGTATCCAACAATCGCCCCTGTACAGCCGCGGTTGAAGTATAAGTTTCCAACGTGGAAGTCTTCACGGGCTTTTTCCATGTTCATGCGGTTAGTGGTAATAACAGCTCCTGTTAAGCCATACTCTGTGTTGTTTGCAATTTCGATGGCATGATCAAAGTCTTTCGCTTTGGCAAACGCAACAACCGGGCCAAAGATCTCTTCTTGCATAAGGCGAGCTTCTGGATCAACATCTGCTACAATGGTTGGTTGAACGAAATAGCCAGTTTCACTGTCGCCTGTTCCACCCGCTACGATACGTCCTTCTTCCTTACCAATTTCAACATAGCTCATGATTTTGTCAAACGATGCCTGGTCAATAACTGGTCCCATATAATGGCTGTTATCAACAGGGTTGCCCACCGAAATTTCTTTCGTTAACTCAATTGCACGGCTTAATACTTGGTCGTACACATCTTCTACGATTACTGCACGGGAACAGGCAGAACATTTTTGTCCGGAAAAGCCAAACGCTGATTTAACGATGGATTGAGCAGCAAGCTCAAGGTTTGCTTCTTTGTCCACAACGATAGTGTCTTTTCCGCCCATTTCTGAAATGACGCGTTTCAGCCAAAGTTGGCCGTCATTTAATTTAGAGGCACGTTCGAAAATACGAAGGCCTACATCACGTGAACCAGTGAAGGAGATAAAGCGTGTTTTCGGATGATCCACAAGATAGTCCCCCACTTCTGCACCGCTTCCTGGCACAAAGTTAAGGACGCCTGCTGGAAGGCCTGCTTCTTCAAGAACCTCCACGAACTTCGCTGCTACAATTGGTGTAGCTGAAGCTGGTTTCAATAAAACCGTGTTTCCGCTTACAAGAGCAGCGACAGTTGTACCTGCCATAATGGCAAAGGCGAAGTTCCATGGAGAAATAACGATGCCTACGCCTAATGGAATGTAGCCATAGCGATTATCTTCTCCTGGCCGGCTTTCCACTGGCATGCCGTCTTTAATTCTTAGCATTTGGCGGCCGTAATATTCCATAAAATCGATGCCTTCTGCTGTATCAGCATCAGCTTCATTCCAAGGCTTTCCGGCTTCTTTTACAAGAAGGGCAGAGAATTCATGCTTGCGGCGACGAACAATCGCAGCGGCTTTGAACAAGATATCTGCGCGAATTTCCGGCTTGACTTTTTTCCAGGATTCAAACGCTTTCACAGCAGCTTTCATTGCTTGCTCAGCATGTTCGCGGCTTGCTTTGGAGACACGTCCGATGACTTCTTTTTTATCGGCAGGGTTGTAGGAAACGATTTTATCTTCTGTAGTGATTTTTTCACCGCCAATAACAAGCGGGTAATCTTGTCCGAGATATCCTTCTACAAATTGGAGTGCTTCTTCAAACGCTTTCTTGTTTTCTGGTTTTGAAAAGTCAGTAAATGGTTCATGCTTGTATGGAATCATATCTGCCTATTCTCCTCACATCATTTAGTAATAAGCGCTTGCTTTTATATGGTAAATCGTTAAGCGTCATTTCATCCTATACAGTTAAAATGGACGCTTAACGATTACATATTAGATGATCACTGCAATTATTTCTTTTTGGAGATTCTTCCTAACAAAAATGCTCCAGCCGCGAGGCCAATCATGGTGTTCGTTTTTTTCGTAAATACTTGTTTAGCAACAAGATTTAAGTTTTGCGGTCTTTCTGCAAGACGGCGCATAAAGTATCCATACCAGTCTTTTCCAAAAGGCACGTAAGTAGTGAAATTGTATCCTTCTTTTGCTAATTGAAGCTGCATGTCTTTTCTGAATCCGTATAGCATTTGGAATTCAAATTTAGAATTAGGAATGTTGTTTGCCTTAACAAATTTCTTTACATGATCGATGATATGGTGGTCATGTGTAGCGATAGATGTAAATTTCCCATTTAGCAAATGCCATTCGATCAACTTGATAAAGTTTGTATCAATGTCTTTCTTATCCTGATAGGCATATTCCTCAGGCTCTTTATAAGCACCTTTTACGATGCGCAGACGATAATCTTTATATTTCTTAATATCTTCCTCCGCACGATAGAAGTAAGCTTGGATAACTGTGCCTACGTTGTTGTAGTTCTTTGACAACTCATCGAGAAGATCAAAAGAAGGCTGTAAATGAGAATAATCTTCCATATCAATGTTGATGAACATATCATACTTGTTTGCTCTGCTTACGATCTCTCTCAAGTTTTCCAAACAGAAGTTATAATCAATGTCCAATCCGAGTTGAGTTGGTTTTAGAGAGATATGAGCATCTGCATTATTTTCATGAATAGCTTCAATTACCTCGAGAATTTGTTCTTTTGCTTCTGTTGCTTCTTCTCTCTTATAGACGAATTCCCCTAAATTGTCGACAGTACAAGAAATTCCTTGAGCATTTAATTCCTTAATGCTTCTGATTGTTTCCTCGATGTTCGTTCCAGCTACAACGCTTTGCGCACCAAGTTTCAGGCCGTATTTCTTTGCTGCACTGTTAAGGAATTGGTTTTGGGACAAGCCTATAAAAAGATCTTTTAACATAGACATAGCTATACTCCTTTGTTTTTATTTATATTCGCATTATCCGCGATTTCTTTTAAGTTATTCATCTTTAACGAGTGTTTTACACTTTACCGATATAAAAATAAAAGAAATCGTGTAATCGCTTTCGGTGTTTCTGGCACCTTGTGGATAGCTTAATTTCTTCTTAATTTTACAGTTTTGTGACAGATGTCGACAATGTTTGCGAAATACAATAATCCATTCTCTCTTTTGTCGGTAAGTGACAAAAAGGAGGATGGGAGGCCAATAATTTTTACAATTATTTACTCAAGTATAACAAAGAGGAAAAATAAGCTTAACAATTCTTCCTTATCATGAGGGGTGGGCAAAGGTTCTAGATAAAAATGAAGAGGTGACGCAACAATGGGGGAAGAATTAAACCGTAGAAAGTTTTTGACGTATGTAGGAACAGGAGTTACGGCTTTAACAGTGGCTTCAGCAGGGCTTGGAGCTTTTACGCCAAAAGTAGTGGAAGCACAAGGAGCAAAAGCCGCTTCCCATTTATTCGGCAGAAATAAAAAAGTATCAGGAGTCAATTTTAGACCAATCAAACCTACAGACAAAGATGCTCTCGTTCTGCCGCGCGGATTTAAATATGATGTAGTAGCTGCTTACGGAGATGTCATTAATGAAAAAGGGGAAACCTTTGGCTACAACAATGACTTTACAATGTTCTTTCCAATTAAGGGATCGAATGAGCGAGGGTTACTGTGGGTAAATCATGAATACACAAGTGATCTATGGGTAACGGGCCCGCAGAATAAGGATGGAAAATACACAAAAGCCCAAATAGAAAAAATGTTGTATAACCAGGGCGGATCCATTATTGAAGTATATAAAGAAGACGGAACGTGGAAGATGGACACGACTTCACAGTTTGCCCGACGCATTACAGGATTGACACCATTTAGGCTGACCGGACCGGCAAAAGGCTCCAAAGCAGTAGGAGGCACGGATGTTGTACAAGGAACATTTGCTAACTGTTCAGGCGGCAAGACACTTTGGAATACAGTTTTATCAGCTGAGGAAAATTATGAATCTACCTCAAGCGCAGCTTCATTGAATGAAACACATTATGGCTGGATCGTTGAAGTGGATCCATTTAATCCAGGATTTTCTCCACGGAAGCATACAGCACTCGGCCGCTTCCATCATGAAAACGCGGCAATGGGGCTGACAAATGACGGGCGTGTGGCGGTTTATATGGGAGACGACAAAACGGATGCATGCGTCTATAAATTTATTAGCAAAAATAAATACATAAAATCACGAAAGCAAGCTAATTCCGATTTGCTTGAAGAAGGAACTCTCTATGCAGCAAGCTTATCGAAGGGCGAATGGATTGCTCTAACTATTGAAGCTGTCCGTAAAAAAGCAGCGGGCAATCAAGAACTGCTCAACAAGTTTCAAACGCAGGCAGATGTGCTCGTTCATGCACATGAAGCGGCTATTTTGCTCGGGGCTACTCCGACAGACCGCCCGGAAGATGTAGAGATCAGCCCATTTGATAAATCCGTTTTTATCGCTCACACAAACAATTCGAAGCATGGAAATATCCATGGACATATCACGCGCTTTTTAGAAGAGAATGACGATTTAGGATCGTTAACATTTGATTTTGAAATCTTTGCTTGCGGCGGTCGCCAAAGTGGGTTCAGCGCTCCGGACAATTTAACATTTGATAGTGACGGGAACTTATGGACAGTGACCGATATTTCTTCTAGTTCGGTTAATAAAGGAGTGTTTTCTTCTTTCAAAAACAATGGGGTATTTGTCATTCCAACAACAGGAAAAAACGAGGGGGAAGCTTTCCAGTTCGCTTCCGCTCCAGTGGAAGCAGAGCTGACAGGCCCTTGTTTTACAGATGATGAAACAACATTGTTCCTGGCCGTGCAACATCCGGGAGAGGAAACAACAAACATTCACAAGCCGACAAGCATGTGGCCGCATCGAAAAGGTGATAATCAGCCGCGCCCTGCTGTCGTTGCCATCACAGGATTTCAATACTAGGAGGCTATTTTATGTTGCAAAATATAGGAGTGCCGGGATTAATTCTCATTCTTGTTATCGCGTTAATTATTTTTGGACCCTCCAAGCTACCGGAGATCGGACGGGCTTTTGGCACTACATTAAAGGAATTTAAAAAGTCTACCCGAGACCTCGTAGCTGATGAGCAGGAAGAAGCGGACAAAAAAGAAAAGAAAAATTTGGTTTAATTCATTGAATAAACAGAAAAGCTGTCTTCAAGAGGATCATTTGGGAGCCTTTTGAAACAGCTTTTTCATTATGGATCAGGAGGAAGAGAGACGATGCAAGATCTTGACATGAAGGCAGTGGAACACCTTGAAGAATTAAGAAAAAGGATTATTATCACTCTAGCTGTTTTTCTCTTGTTTTTAGCTGGATCATTTATGTTTGTTCAAGATATCTATCATTATTTAGTAAAAGACTTGCCGTTTAAGTTGGCTTTGCTTGGCCCGGGAGACATTATTGTTGTCTATTTGATGATTGCCGCTGTAGTGGCAGGAGCGGCGACTATTCCTGTAGCCGCTCATCAGTTATGGCTTTTCATTAAGCCCGCTTTAACACAATCAGAAAGAAAGGTTGCACTTGCTTACATTCCAGCGCTGTTTCTGCTGTTTTTAGCAGGTCTGTCATTCGGTTACTTTGTGCTGTTTCCAATTATCTTATCCTTCCTTATGTCGCTGTCGGGAGAAATGTTTCAGACCTTTTTCACGACCGAGAAGTATTTTAAGTTTTTGCTGCATATGACCCTTCCATTTGGTATATTGTTTGAAATGCCGGTCGTTATGATGTTTTTAACGAGTTTAGGGTTAATTAATCCGTATAAGCTTCGCGCTTTCAGGAAATACTCTTATTTTTTACTGATTGTTGTATCGGTATTTGTGACTCCTCCTGATTTTATATCGGATATTTTAGTTATTATACCGCTCATTTTGCTTTATGAAGTGAGTGTCAGCCTTGCCAAGGTAGTGTATAAGAGAAAAGCAGCAAAACAGGCAGAAGAAGCCGAGCTGAAAGCACTCAGTTAATAGACAATAAGAACGTATATAATAATGAACGAAAGGGAATAGGAAAAGAAGCAATCAAAATCCATGGGGAAAAAGAGGCGGATAAATGAAACTTGGATATGCGTGCATTAACACCGTTCTGCCTTCAAAATTCAAAACATGCCGGCTAAAGACAGTAGAGATAGAAGGCATGAAAAAAGTGAAGGCGCTCACGATTCATAATTTGTCGGAAGTACTCAATGTATTGCATTGGAACATTGAAAACGGCATTTTCTTTTTTCGGTTGAGCAGTGAACTCATTCCTTTTGCAAGCCATCCGATTGTCACGTGGGAGTGGGAAAAAGACGAGGATGTTATGGCTCTAACGAATGAAATAAAAAAGCTAAGAGAGCAGTATGATTTAAGACTTTCAATGCATCCTGGACAATATACGGTTTTAAATTCCCCTAAAGAGCAGGTGGTCGTTCATTCTATTTCCGAATTGGTGTACCATCAGAAAGTACTTGATTTAATCGACGGGGAAGACATGATTCTCCATGCAGGCGGGGCTTATGGAGATAAAGCGAAGGCAAAAGTGAGATTTGCAAAAAACTATGCCCAACTCCCTGAAGAAATAAAAGCAGTTTTGCGAATTGAGAATGATGATAAGACATATACGGCAATGGATGTCCTTGAGCTGCATGAACGAACAGGAGCACCAGTTTGTTTTGACATCCATCATCATCGCTGCAATCATGAAGAAGAAGCAGATACGGAAGCTATTTTAACGAGGGTATTCCAATCGTGGCCTGCTGGCAAAATACCTAAAATGCATATTAGCTCCGGGAGAAACACTGCTGTCGATCAAGCACACCATGATTATATTCTTAAAGAAGATTTTGAAGACTTCTTGCAGAAGCTCTGCGGAAGAGATGTCGATATTATGTGTGAAGCGAAAATGAAGGAACAGGCAGTGCTGCGGTTGCAACAGCTATATCCAGAGATGGGCCTGTAAGTAGAAAAAAACGACCCGGCAGTCCTTGAATGGACTGCCGGGTTGTTTTTTTAGTTTATTACTTTAGTTTGAACGAGCTTTTTAAAGAAACGATCCGGTTGAATACGATTTTTTCTTTTGTTGTATGTTTTGGATCGACATTGAAATAACCATGCCGGAAGAACTGGAATTTATCATGCGGTTTTACATCTTCCATATTTGGCTCGATAAAACCTTGCACAACTTCTAAGGAGTTTTTGTTCACATAATCAAGGAATGTCTTTTCCTCTGCTTCATCCGCTTCTTCCTCCGCGTCGGAAATGAGCGGTTCATACAGCCTGAACTCCGCCGGCAAAGCGTGCTTGGCATCAACCCAGTGAATCGTTCCTTTTACTTTGCGGCCTGTAAAGCCGGAGCCGCTTTTGGTTTCGGGATCGTACGTGCAGCGAAGCTCAATTACTTCTCCATTCTCATCCTTAATGACCTCTTCACATTTAATGAAATAGGCATGTTTCAGACGAACTTCATTGCCCGGGAACAAGCGGAAGTATTTCTTCGGAGGATTCTCCATAAAGTCTTCCTGTTCAACATATATCTCTCTAGAAAATGGAATTTTCCGCACGCCCATCTCCGGATTTTCTGGATTAATTTCAGCATCCAGCCACTCAACTTGATCTTCCGGATAGTTGGTGATGACTACTTTCAGCGGCTTTAATATCCCCATCGTACGCGGCACCGTCAACTTTAAGTCTTCTCTGACAAAATGTTCAAGCATCGCCTCATCCACCACGCCAGAACCTTTGGATACGCCGGTTTCTTTGACGAATTCGCGAATGGCTGTCGGAGTGTACCCTTTTCGACGCAAGCCTGAAATAGTCGGAAGGCGAGGGTCGTCCCAACCGTCGACAATTCCTTCATCAACAAGCTGTTTTAATTTCCGTTTACTCATAACAGTGTTGGAAAGATTTAAACGACCGAATTCAATTTGCTGTGGTTGGTGCGACATTTCGCATTCTTCCACAACCCAGTTGTAGAGCGGGCGCTGGTCCTCAAATTCTGATGTGCAAAGAGAGTGAGTGACCCCTTCAATGGCATCTTCAAGCGGATGAGCAAAGGCATACATTGGATAGATGCACCATTTGTCACCCGTATTATGATGGGACGCGTGAGATACACGGTATAAGACGGGATCACGCAAGTTAATGTTTGGTGAAGACATATCAATTTTCGCGCGTAGCACTTTTTCTCCGTTGCCGAATTCTCCCTTGCGCATGCGTTCGAATAAATCTAAATTTTCTTCAATGGTGCGGTTGCGATACGGGCTCTCTTTTCCCGGTTCAGTAAGGGTGCCACGGTATTCACGGATTTGATCAGCTGTTAAATCATCTACGTACGCTTTGCCTTTTTTAATCAGCAGGATAGCCCGATCATACATTTCTTCAAAATAGTCGGAGGCGAAGCGAAGTTCTTCCCATTCATATCCGAGCCACTTAACATCCTCTTTGATGGCATCTACATATTCCTGATCTTCTTTCAAGGGATTTGTATCATCAAAGCGCAAGTTTGTTTTTCCGTTAAAATCATCTGCGAGTCCAAAGTTAATAACGATGGATTTGGCATGACCGATATGAAGGTAACCATTTGGCTCAGGTGGAAAACGGGTAACGACGTGGTCACGTTTTCCTGATTCCAAGTCTTCTTTTATAATCGTTTTGATAAAGTTTGATGAATTGTGTTCCAAATTGCTACCAGCCTTTCTGTTTTTCCTATAGTTATTTCTCATTATAGTGAAATCAACCGCATAAATCCATAATGAAAAGCGGAGGGAGACCCAGATAACATGTTATAATTGGGAAAAAGAACGAAGGAAGTGTAAGGATGCTCCAACAAGCGCGGCAATTATTACAATCATATTTTGGCTACTCGGCTTTTCGCAGCGGACAGGAGCAGGCAATTAGCCAGGTGCTTGAGGGAAAGAATACAATCTGTGTCATGCCGACCGGCGGCGGAAAATCAATTTGCTATCAAATTCCGGCTCTTGTTCTTCCGGGAATGACCGTTGTTGTTTCGCCATTGATTTCTTTAATGAAAGACCAGGTAGATACATTGCTTGAAGCAGGAGTTTCTGCTGCCTATATTAACAGCTCACTTAGTGCAGCTGAAGTGCGGGATACAATGGCAGCAGCAAGACAGGGAGAGTACAAGCTTCTTTACATTGCGCCTGAACGGCTGGAGTCTTACTCATTTATAGAAGATTTAAAAGAGATCCCTATCCCGCTTGTAGCGGTGGATGAGGCTCACTGTATCTCGCAGTGGGGACATGACTTCCGGCCAAGCTACCGGCAGATTCAGCGCCTTGCAGAAATGCTTCCGCAACATCCAGTCGTGCTGGCATTAACAGCTACAGCTACCCCGAGAGTGCGGGAAGATATTTGCCGGCTCTTGAATATTGATGAGACTCATACTGTAATTACAGGGTTCGAAAGAGAGAATTTATCCTTTTCTGTTATTCAGGGGCAGGATCGATTTGCCTTTATAAAAGATTATCTTACGAAAAATGAAAAAGAATCTGGGATTATTTATGCAGCTACGAGAAAAGCGGTTGATCAGCTTTACGAGAAACTCAGCAAAAGCAGCATTTCAGTAGCCCGCTATCATGCGGGAATGAGCGACGAGGAAAGAATAAGCGAGCAAGATCGGTTTTTAACCGATCAAGCGGCAGTGATGATAGCAACCAACGCTTTTGGGATGGGGATTGATAAATCCAACATTCGCTATGTCATCCATTATCAGCTTCCAAAGAACATGGAAAGCTATTATCAGGAAGCAGGGCGTGCTGGGAGGGACGGCCTTGATAGTGAATGCTTTCTCCTATATTCACCGCAAGATGTGCAAACACAGCGCTTTTTAATTGACCAGTCTCTTGAAAGAGAACGCATTCCCAGGGAGCTGGAAAAACTGCAGCTAATGATTGATTACTGTCACACAGAGAGCTGCTTGCAGAGTTATATTGTTAAATACTTTGGCGATGAGGCGTCAGAGCCATGCGGCCGCTGCGGCAACTGTACCGATTCACGCGTGGCAGTTGATGTAACGAAGGAAGTACAAATGGTGCTTTCATGCGTGATTCGGATGGGCCAGCGTTACGGCAAATCCATTACTGCCCAAGTCTTGACAGGATCTAAAAATAAAAGATTATGGAGTTCGGCTTTCATACTCTCTCAACATATGGAATTATGAAAGATAAAAGTGCCAAAGATGTTACCAATTTTATTGAGTTCTTGATTTCACAAGAGCTGCTCGGTGTAGAACATGGCACATACCCCACCATTTTTGTTACGGAAAAAGGCAAAGAAGTCCTGCTAGGCGATCGCCAAGTTGAAAGGAAGGAAGCCGTGCAAACAAAGCAAATTGCCGCAGATGATCCGCTGTTTGAAGAGCTGCGCAGCTTAAGAAAAAGTCTTGCCGATGAAGCCGGCGTCCCACCGTTTGTTATTTTTTCAGACCGGTCGCTCAAGGACATGTGTCTAAAGCTGCCGCAGACGGAGGAGGAATTCCTCACGGTCAGCGGTGTAGGGGGCAATAAGCTTGAGAAATACGGCCAGTTGTTCTTAGTGGCTATCTCCGACTTTTGTGAGAAACATCCCGAACGGAAAAAAGATAGTGCGTCCGAATTAGCCCCGGCATCTCCAAAGAAAAAAGTAACCGGCCAATCTCATCTGGATACGTATGAATGGCATCGTCAGCAACTAACCGTTGAGGAGATTGCCGAGAAGAGACAGCTCGCTATCAGCACAATCGAAAATCATTTACTACAGTGTGCGGAGGAAGGAATGAAAGTCGAGCTATCGCTGATCGTGCCTGAAGAACACTGGCCGCTTTTGCAAAAAGCTGTACAGGAGGCGGGGCGAGAGCGCTTAAAACCAATTAAGGAACTTGTACCGGAAAAGATAACATACGGTATGATTAAAGCATTTTTAACTGTTGGAATGCCGGAAAAGACAGGAGCAACGGAAGAATAAATAAAGGAAATGAAACTGATATGGACGGGTAGTGTATATACTTGTTCCTATCGGTTTTTTTGTTTATGCGAAGACATCCATTATGCTAGAAAAGTAAGATTAATTTTACAAAAAAATATAGGAACAGGAATAATTATGATCAATCGGGGAAATGTGTAATTGTAACCGGTAATCCAACCGAGAAAGGAGGCGGGAAAATGACTAAGCATTTAACTGCGCTGCTTATGAAGTTTGTTGCTTTAACAGCTATCCTATACATTGCTCTGGGAGTTATCATGGATACTCCGATAACAGATATACTTATTATGGGATTAGTATTAACGGTCGTCTCGTATATCCTTGGGGATCTAATGATCTTACCGGCGGCGGGAAACTCAATAGCTGTTTTTAGCGATATTGTCCTTGCCGCTGTACTTTTATGGATAATGGGCAATGCAATGGATAACAGTGCTGGTGCATTTGTGAATGCTCTTGCCGTTGCATTCTTTTTAGGAATCGGTGAGTGGTTCTTCCATAATTACATGCAGGAGAAAGTATTAGAAACGCGACTGAAAGATCCGGAGCATACGTGAGAAGTGGGGCAGTCTGTCTAGATTCTAAGCAGGCTGCCTTTTTATTGATAAAGCAGTTGACATAAGTTGAAAAAGATGTTATCATTTGTGATTCAGTGATAAAGTAACTTATGACGTTTTATATAAATAATATTGGCGTTCTGCTATGTTTTAGAAGTAACACTTATTCAAACTGGCGCGGCCTCGGAGCCGCAAGGACTTAAGAGAAGGCAGGGCTTAGGTCGTTTAGGTTTACCATAGACGACGATGTAGAATATAACCGCGGCGGTTCATCTCATGAAAAAGCTTTTTCAGTCGAAGCGTTGTGAGTTACGAATAAATAAAAACCAATCTGACTCTAGTCAGATTGGTTTTTTTATATGGTCATTAAATAGTTTCTGCCTGTTTTTTTCGCTTAGGAACCGGCAGCTTCAACTTTACGTTTTCGTTCATAATATTTAACGCTGTTCCAAGTTGCTTAAGGGATTCCGGTGTTTTTTTTGCTTCATCTACTGTGAATAATACCGCTTCCTTTTTTTCTTCGATATCTTGTTTGATATGTTCTTGTGTGGCTTTCAGCTTTTCTGTTTCTGACTGAATGGTCTCTTGTTTTACTTTTAGCCGCTCCGATACCGCCTCCAAATGATCGATCTTCGGTTTCATTGATTTATAAGTGCTGAATCCGGAAATACCTAGGTAAATCAATGCTCCGATAACGATAGCCAGGCTAATCCACCCGATAATCGCCATATATGTCCCTCCTTATGAACTCATTATGTATTATAGACTCTACCCTTTATTGTAAACGATCTAACGAAAAAATATCGGGAAAACGTTTGAATTATTTATTTTATGGCCGTGTTCGTTTATTTTTAAATAAAAAGCAGAACCTATTTAAAAGAGAAAACAAGAAAGAACGGAGGAAAGGTTAGGTTTAATATGCTCGGAGTATTTATAGGCGACAGTCTAAAGAGTTGTTTTTTTGCTATAAAGTGAGGGAAAAGCTGAATAAATAAACAGAAAAGGGAGAGTTAGCATGGAGCAAAGAGCAGAGTTTACGCCGTTCGATAAATCGTTCTTTCAGCAGCCGACATTGCAACTAGCCAAGGCGCTTTTGGGCTGTTTGTTAGTAAAAGAGACGCAGGAAGGAACAGCAGCTGGGTTCATTGTAGAAACAGAGGCCTATAAAGGACCGATGGACCGGGCGGCACACAGCTTCAATAACCGGCGGACGAAACGAACAGAAATTATGTTTCATGAGGCTGGACATGTCTATACGTACGTAATGCACACTCATTGTCTTGTGAATGTTGTATCTGCAGAAAAAGACATACCAGAAGCGGTACTAATCCGAGCAGTGGAACCTTACGAGGGGATTGATTTAATGATCGAGAGAAGGGGAGGAACCTCTCTGAAAAACCTGACAAGCGGGCCGGGAAAATTAACCAAAGCATTAAACATTACAATGGAAGATTACGGCCGCCGTTTTGACGAACCACCTCTCTACATTGGAAAAGGGTTTACACCTAAAGAAATTTCAACGGGACCGCGCATTGGTATTGATAATTCGGGAGAGGCGAAAGAATACCCGTGGCGATTCTGGGTGACAGGCAATGCATTTGTATCAAGGTAGAAGGCAGAGTCCTTCTATCTTAATACGCCTGCGAAAATAGATTCTCTGACTGGACAAAAGTCTAAAAGCACGCTGGTAAAAGGTCTTCATCATTTCAGAATTAAGCCTCCGTTTGCCGCTGTTAATCTTGCGGTATAGAGTCATTCATTGCCGTGCAGGAAAAAGTATTCAACGCATATTTTAATAACCGACCCATTGATTCTCGAAATGAGCATAATTGCTGTTAAAGTAAGCAGAGCGCTTGAGCTGCTCATAGGAGGGAGTTCTTTTTCTTGCCCGTATTTTAGTAGCTCTTCCCCTAAGAAAAAGGAAAATCCGCCGGAAAGCCGGCGGATTTATCCAGGGAATTTTTCTTCGCTTGATGAATTATCTTTTGTATCGTGTTTATTCTTTTCTTCTTCTTGTTCCATTCTTAAATCTTCTAAAGGAATAGAATCTACAGTTTGTTCATTTTTAAATTTATCATATATGCTTTCCTTGTCGGTTTTCATTTGATCGGGATTATCCATCTTGCTTTTGCTAAATTCTTTTTTGTTTTTTTCAGCCATCAGGCCACCTCCAGTGTAATTTAATACATTATTACCCGTTGTTAAAGAGGGATTAAACATTTAAATAATTTGTTTAGGTTTTAGTGAACGGGGAAAACAGGAGGTGAACAAGGAAAAAAACAAAGGAGTGAATGTTATATGTTAAACCATAATAATGAAAAGCGAATTGTTGGTGTTTATGATGATCACACTGAAGCTATTGAAGCTATTGAAGATTTGAAACGCCAAGGCTATAATTCAGAAGAAATTTCCGTCATCAGTAAAGAGCGCGATGATGTCGAATATGTGGAAGAAACCACGGATACGAAAGCAGAAGAGGGAGCAGCTACAGGAGCAGCTACAGGAGGCATTCTTGGTGGATTGGCCGGCGTAGCAGCCGGAGCTGGAGCGCTGGCTATACCTGGTATTGGTCCAATCGTGGCAGCTGGTCCGATTGTAGCTGGTTTGACTGGTGCAGCGGCCGGAGCCGGAGCTGGCGGTTTAACGGGCGCATTGATCGGCCTCGGCATTCCTGAAGAGGATGCCGATCGCTACAATGAATATGTCAAACAAGGAAAAATGCTCGTACTGGTAGATCGTGATGCTGGCATAGCTAACACAGGCACCCATGATCTTGGAACAGCCACAGACAGAACGGTTATCAGAGGAGATCATGATCTTCACGACATGAATTCAGATAGTCGTTTGGATAACAGAGGGCTATAATTAATTAACAAAAGGACAGGCCGATTAATCGGCCTGTCCTTTTGTTAATTGTTTGATTGGTTTGCCATCTACAAAAGAAGGGATTGGAAGCCCCATTAGTTGATAAACCGTGGGAGCAATATCAATGGTAGATATGTGCTTTTTTATTTTGTCATGAGAGATGTCCTTGCCATAGGCATAGAAGACAGGGGCAAGCTCTGGTCTTTTTGGATCTCCCCCGTGGCTGCCAAGTTCCTCAGTCGGCTCCATGGCTTTTTTAGCGTCTTTGCCCATCAAATAACCTGAAGCAGCGGTTAACATCACATCTCCGGCATTTGGATGATCAGAGCTATCCCCTCTTTTCGATCTAATTTATCGATTTTTTCATAGGGATTTTCTTTTTTATCCCGCAGAATGTCAAAGAAGCTAACAGCCGTATCCTTTGTTTCTGCCCACTCATGATCACTGTCACGCCACTCTTTAAAATGAAGCTTGAGTAATTCTTTTCGTGAGGCGAGTTTCCTTTTGTCCTTAATGGTTTTAAAGGCTTGAACAATTTCATCCTGAACTTGTTTATATTCGCTTGGATCGACAATTCCGCCTTTTTCTCTTCCCTTTAAATTAATATACACATGAGCGATCGTTCCGCTGGCGACAGCGTAGGCTTTTGATCTCGTAAGATCGATTCTTCCTTTTTCATCAAATTGTAAAAGCCCGGCTTGTTTCAACTCATAATTAGGTGATAACCGTGAATGGATAGGCTCCATCCCGTGATCCGAGACGATAAATAAACGATCCTGATTCGTCATGGAATCCATCGTTTTTCCAATAACCCGGTCTGCCTGTTTATATGTTCGCTGTATATAAGATTCGTATTTCTTTACTCTTCTTTTGTTATAGCCAGGCTGCTGGGGGTCAGTTAATAAGAATGCATGTTCTTCCAAGTCGATATGAGGTTCGTAAAACATTAATAAATCAGGCTTGTATTCTTTTTTGATAAATAAAGAGGTTTCCAGCATCCAATTCGAAAAGTTTTCATTGATTTCTTCATATTCATTTCGAGAAATCCATCCTTTTTTATAGGAAGGGAGGTCGTCTTGATCAGGGAAGAAACCGAATCGCTTTATAATTTCCTCTTTAAATCCGTCAGGCCCTTTAATTAACCCGGTAGTCACTGCTGTCCGATAAAGCTTGACGGAGTCCAATGTGGTTCCGCTGTTTTTTATCTTGAATAAGAAGCCAGCTGTATCTGTCTCTTTAATTTGCAGAGGCATCCGTCCCCATTTATTCGGAGCAGCAGAAATAGCATTTCTATCAAAAGAAAGACTGTCAGATAAATAGAAGCGATCGTAATCTTTTTTGTTATTATCTGAAGAATCGATGGCTAAAATATGTAAAAGGACGTCTTTCTTCCCCTTTAACTTAATATTGATGCGCGCTTCTTGAGGAGCGGAGAAGCTTTTAGGCCTATTTTTTGAATGTTTCCAGGGGTTAAAGTGAAGAGTAACATAATCACTTTCAGCAAGCACATTGCCGTAATAGATAGAATAGTCGGCTTCATTTTTTTGTGCTGGATTAGAACCAGGAAAACCGACAGCCGCGGTAACTTTTCCGTGCTTTCTTGCTTCTTCCCATAGAGGAGGTACCTTAATGGTGGCGCTGAAAGCGTCCTGTTCATTAGTCAGCTTATGGCCGGGATAATGAAATGAATTGCTGACGAAGCCTGTTTTTTCTGGCTTGGCACCGGTAGCAATAGAGGCATGGGAAGCAGCTGTCAAAGACGGAAAAATAGTTGTAACGTCCTCAGCGTAGGAGCCTTCTTTTCTAAGTTTTTTTAAATGAGGCATGCTGCCGTCTTCTATATATTTCTCTGCAAAATCTTGTCGCATCCCATCAAAGGAGACAATCATCATCGTTCCTTTTTCAGCGGCTGCGACAGTCAAAGGAGAGAGAATAGAAGCAAGAAGGAGGGAGGCTGCAGTCATTTTTCTAAGAAAGCGGCCGTAGTTGATTGTAAATATTCGTTTGTTATTCATTGGTTCTCTCCTTTAGCTGATAATCTAAAAAAACTGCCTAAACATTCATTCCACTTTTTTTTAGGTTTAAAACATTTTGAACGGGGATTGCACAAACGAGAAAAGTTTTTCATAATGAAAGAACAATAACACCGGCAGGACGGTAAAGAAGAGGGAGTTTATATGACAACAACATTTTCTGTTTTAAATACAATGAAGCCATTTTTACAAGAAGCTTGGGAGAAAGCGGGTTTTCAGTCGCCCACGCCAATTCAAGAAAAAGCAGTGCCTGCCCTTCTTGAAGGACGAGATCTAATCGCTGAATCGCCGACAGGAACAGGAAAGACGTTAGCTTACTTGCTGCCCTTACTTGAACAAGTAGACCCCGGTAAAAAAGCTGTACAAGCTGTTGTTCTTGCTTCCTCTAGAGAGCTTGTTATGCAAATTTCTGATGAAATCCGCCAGTGGGGAGGAGGCATAACAAGCGCTGCTTTTATTGGAGGAGCGAACATAAAACGCCAGCTAGAAAAACTAAAAAAACAGCCGCAAGTTGTTGCCGGCACGCCGGGGCGGATTCATGAGCTGATCCAAATGAAAAAATTAAAAATGCATGAAGTGAGGCTGCTCGTTCTTGATGAAGGGGATCAGTTGCTTGTCCCAGAACATATGAAAGGTTTGGAAGCGATTATTAAGTCAACAATGAAGGAACGGCAGCTTGCTTTGTTTTCAGCTACTATGCCCGAAAAAACAGCTGCAATTGCAAGAGGATGGATGAAAGAACCACTCATGTTAACAGTTGGAAAGGAAGAGTTGCCGGAATCTCAGGTAGACCATTTTTATTTTGTGTGC
The DNA here is from genome assembly GCF_003600835.1 of Bacillus sp. PK3_68. Taxonomy (NCBI): domain Bacteria; kingdom Bacillati; phylum Bacillota; class Bacilli; order Caryophanales; family Bacillaceae; genus Bacillus; species Bacillus sp. PK3_68. The sequence goes on from NZ_NQYC01000001.1 coordinate 3,362,843, forward strand.
GATCGGCGGGAGAAGAATGTGATGGTCGAGCGGATTATTCGCGGTTTTGAGCCGGAACGGGTGCTTGCTTTTATAAAGGATATCGGTGAGGTGAATGTGTTTTCGGAAAAGCTAGCTTATAAAGGGTTCGCTAATGGCATTCTTCATAGCGAATTAGGCAAGCAAGAACGAGCTAGCGCGCTAAAAAGATTTCGCGAAGGAAAACTGACTCTGCTGTTTGCAACGGATGTAGCCGCTCGGGGCTTAGATATTAAAGGATTAAGCCACGTATTGCAATTTGATTTGCCAAAGGACACTATTCAATACACACATAGAGCGGGTCGCACTGGACGTTCAGGACAAGCGGGTACCGTTATCACGCTTGTGACTGAAAGGGAAGAGCGCGACTTGAAAAGGATGGCTAAAGCATTAGGCATTCGGCTTGTGAAGAAAGAGTTTTTTAAAGGGAAGCCTGTTGATGCGGAAGAAAAGCAGGTGAATAAAAGCAGAAGGGATGGCAGATAGAAGCCAGCTCTAAGCTGTTATCCAACGCTCGCTTTCATTGCTGTCCATTTGGTGGACAGCTTTCTGTTAAGATTTACACATTGAAAGACAAGCGTTTTCAATCAGCTTGAGGTTTAGGTTAACTAGTTTTTGTTGGCCTTTAGAGCTTTTTAAATATTAATAACGTCTGATCGTCGGTGATAGGACGCTCTCCTTTGTTTAACGCTTGGAAGAGCTTTAGCGAAAGCTCTTGCGCTGGAAGGGAACGATCCATATGCAACAACAGTCGCTGCAATTCGTTGCTATCATCGGGAGAAGTGGAAGAACGATTCTCCGTTAAACCGTCTGTATAAAGGAGAAGGAGATCCCCTGACTTCATCTGAATGTGTTTCGTTTCATAAGGAGCATTTTCCATTACACCGAGAATCGGGTTATTAGTCGTCAATTCGAGAAATTCTTTCGTATCTTCTCTGAATAATAGGGCAGGTTCATGCCCGGCATTGCTATATGAAAGAATAGATGTACAAATATCGTAATTACCAAAAAACATGGTGACAAATGAAGAATCACTCATGTATTTAACGGCAAAACGGTTTAAGCTCTTCATCACATGATGTGGTTCTTCTCTTAGATGGTTAAACTGTTCCATGGAATAAGTCATCATTGCCATTTCAATAGCGGCAGGCACGCCTTTTCCACATATGTCTGCTACTCCGAATACAAGGTGACTTTCCTGAAATACCGCTTTATAGAAATCCCCGCTTAATTTCCGGTAAGGAACACTGATCCCGCCAAGATCTACTCCGGCAGGAATGTGATTGAATTTTGGCAGGAGGGACTGCTGCACTGCGGCAGCCAATTCCAGTTCAACATCCACAGCCTGCTTTTCCAATTCCAGCTTTTGAAGCTTTCGGGCTTCAGTTAAGTCTGTAAATGTAGTAACAGTCCCGATAATTTCATCCTCATCAAGCAGGGCACGGGTGTCTAAATAAACTGGAAAACCGGTTCCGTCCTTGCGCCAAAAAAAAGATTCCTGTCTGCGACTTTGGCCATCTAAACGGGTCTGCCGTATAGGACATTCTCTCGGGGAGTAAGGAAATCCGTTTTCTTTTTATAATGAATGAGATAATGAAGCTTTCTGCCCATCACTTCTTGCTCCGTATATTTAAGCATGTGAAGGGCAGATTTGTTAATGAAAATGGTTTGCCCTTCGCTATCAAGTCCGTAGATTCCCTCCCCCACACTATCGAGTAGAAGTTGGTTTCTCTTGCTGAATTCTTCCACCTGCCTAAATGGGTGCTCAATGTTAATTTTAAAGATAATATTAACGAGAAAAAGATACCCTAACACTTTGAATAGATGTCCAACAAAGCTAAGGTAGTCACCCGGAGAGTGATAGAACGTCATTAGCCACGAAGAAAAAATAAGGGAGTAAGAAGAAAGAATAATTAGCAGGACTTCGATCTTTCTTTCCTTCTTATAAGTGGTGATGGACTTCATTAGAATCAACAAGTGAATGATGATAAACAAATATTCTGTTGCCTTTTTAAACAATGTCGGCCGGCTGTATTGCAAAAGGTCTGGCCAGCTATCGGAATATAAGGTAACAATGATAGAAGTCAATATCGCTAGCAGAAGAGAACAGCTATAAGTTAACCAGCGCATGGAGCGCGATGCGGTTCCTTTGCTAGAAGAGAATGTAATAAAGGTAAGGGCGGCCGACTCAACAAGCCGGCCCATTGCCCAAAACCATAGCGTCAAAGAGACGGAATGGTCTTTTATAAAAGAGGCTGTCCCGTCAAATGTTAAGATGTGCATCAAGTCAAAGAAAGCAACAGTCACAAAGGCACTCGAAAATAGCAGGCGGTTCATTGATAAAGTATGAGTGAATGCTACCCATCCATTGCTTACGATGATGGCTGAGACAGAAATGCTCATAAACTCCAATACTAAATGAATCAATTTAAAATTACTTCTTAAGGGTTCGTACATGGAAGAAAAGAAGCTAGCAAAACTAATCAATGAAAGGAATACAGCAAAGGAAAACACGATATAAAGAAACGCTTTCTTTTCTGTCTGCTGCATACGTTTGGGCATGAACGAACCCCCTTTGTCTATTGATTCATCAAACGAGCGGATGGATGTCTAAACGCTTGCTCCCATCCTGTGAAAAGACTTGTCCGTGAGTGAACAGAACAGGATGTTGAAAGAGGGGGCCGTCACCAACAAATGTATGGTACTCTCCATTTTCGCCAAGTGGGCAAACGGCCTGCCTTTGAATTTCTTCTAAAAAGGTATGATCGAGTTTTTTACCCAGCCAAGATTCATCAAGGGCATCCTCACGTATGCGGATGACCGTTGCCTTGTAACCTGATTGAACAAAGGAGGCTAGAAGGTTGAGGCTGTCTTGCGGGCGACACCAAAGAGGAAAGAGCGCTTCTAATCCGGCCGCTGCAGCGACATTCTCTCCCCATTCCCGGTGCCCATCTAAATAAATATCTCCAAATGCTACGCTATCCAGCTTATAACGATCTTTCAACTTGATCAGATCTTCAATAAAAGTTTCTGTATAATCATTGAATGAACAACGAACGAAATGCACAGGAATAGATAAAGAATGACTTTGCCTTTCGATCATTTCTATTTTTTCCCCGTGGGCAAATGTTCGTTCTAATTCTTCAGGAACTGTTGTGAGCAGAGAGAAGACTTCATGTCCGCCAGTCACTAATTTTTCCAAGGACATGCAGCTATCTTTGCCTCCACTCCATGATAAAGCTATTCGTTTCGCCATCTTGGCACGCTCCTATATTACATGGTTTAATCATTCTCTTTTATGGTTTAACCATCCCTATTTTATCGAAAGCTCGTAGCAAATACTGTCGATTTTTGTTGTATTAGCTAAAATGAGTGTTTAGACATGCATATTTTTGTATAAATAATTGTCCTTAAAAAACTTTTGTTGTCCACGTTTCGCAGTTCCATACTTCTGTCGCCACTTGCTGATAAAATTCAGGTTCATGTGAGATAAGCAGGATACTGCCTTTGTATGCTTGCAGAGCCCTCAACAGTTCAGCTTTAGCGTCTACATCAAGATGGTTGGTCGGCTCATCGAGTACGAGCAGATTTGTTTCTTTGTTGACCAATTTACATAACCGCACTTTTGCTTTCTCTCCACCGCTCAAGACACTCACTTTGCTTTCAATGTGCTTGGTTGTAAGGCCGCATTTGGCTAAGGAAGCACGAACCTCATATTGGGTTAAAGACGGAAACTCACTCCATATCTCTTCAATACACGTGCGGTTATTGTCCGATTTAATCTCCTGTTCAAAATAGCCAATTTGCAGGGATTCACCTCGTTCGACTTTTCCTGACAATGGTTGTATTTCACCGAGTATACTGCGGAGCAGAGTTGTTTTTCCAATGCCATTTGCACCAGTTAGGGCAATTTTTTGTCCTCGTTCCATGCGTAAATTTAATGGTTTGGACAACGGTTCGTTATAGCCAATGACCAAGCTATCTGTTTCAAAGATCATTTTCCCGGATGTTCGGCCTTCTTTAAAATGAAACTCGGGTTTGGGGCGCTCTTGAGCAAGTTCAATGACGTCCATTTTATCGAGCTTTTTTTGCCTGGACATCGCCATGTTCCTTGTGGACACCCTTGCTTTATTACGGGCAACAAAGTCTTTAAGGTCAGCAATTTCTTGCTGTTGCTTTTTGTAAGCAGCTTCTAATTGCTGTTTTTTCATTTCATATACCTTTATGAAATCGTCATAAGAGCCAGCATAGCGATTTAACTCCTGATTTTCCATATGATAGATCAGATTAATGACACTATTTAAAAAAGGAATGTCATGGGAGATAAGAATGAATGCATTTTCATATTCTTGTAAATAGCGCTTCAGCCATTCAATATGCTGTTCGTCTAAATAGTTTGTCGGCTCATCGAGAAGAAGAATATCCGGTTTTTCAAGAAGCAATTTAGCAAGCAATATCTTCGTCCGCTGTCCGCCACTTAAGTCATGGACATCACGATCGAGCCCGATTTCATCGAGCCCGAGTCCGCGGGCAATTTCTTCAACTTTAGCATCGATCACGTAAAAGTCATTGTTCGTTAACAAATCCTGGATGGTGCCTGTTTCCTCCAGGAGTTTCTCTAACTCTTCAGGGGAGACTTCTCCCATCTTGGCGAATAAGTCATTCATCTCTGTTTCTAAGTCGAATAAATATTGAAAGGCGGTTTTTAAGACATCACGAATCGTCATTCCCTGTTTTAGCACAGCATGCTGATCCAAATAACCAACCCGAACATTTTTAGCCCAGGATATTTTGCCTTCGTCCGGCTGGAGCTGACCGGTGATAATATTCATGAATGTCGATTTTCCTTCTCCGTTTGCACCGATGAGTCCAATATGCTCGCCTTTAAGAAGACGAAAGGATACATTATCAAAAATAGCCCGGTCTCCAAAGCCGTGGCTTAAGTGTTCAACTGTCAAAATACTCATGTTAAAACCCTCTCATAGTAAAATAAATTGCTTACATTTATTTTACTATGGGGGCTTTAAAATGGAAACTGCCCCTTGCTTTTATTACAATGAGTAAAGGAACTTTGTTTCTTACGCATAGGTTAGTGGAAATAGTAAAAGAATAAAGAAAATGGAAAAAGCTAATCCTCTGCAAACTTTCATCTTTTTGTTATGGATGATTTTTAATTGGGTAAAGGTAGTTATAAACTTGTACGGGAGGTGACAGAGGAAAGTAAAGAAGGGAATGAGACCTGCCCGCTGCCTGTCATTCTTCACTTTCCTTGCCGTCTTTGATTATTGTGAATTTCTTGCTTATTGCAGTACTAATTGGATTTTCCGGTTTTTTCGTGTCTTCTGAATTTGCTATTGTGAAGGTCAGAATGTCCCGAATCAATCAGCTGATTGCTGAAGGAAATAAAAAGGCAGCTGTTGCTAAAAAGGTTGTTACGAACATGGATGAATACTTATCAGCTTGTCAGCTTGGTATCACAATCACTTCACTTGGATTAGGGTGGCTTGGTGAGCCGACTGTCGAACGTCTGCTGCATCCGCTGTTTGAAAAAATTGACTTAGCTCCATCTGTAGCCGGAGTGCTATCGTTTGTTATTGCGTTTGCTTTTATTACTTTCCTCCATGTTGTTATAGGGGAATTAGCGCCAAAGACTTTAGCCATTCAAAAAGCAGAGTGGTTAACTTTAGCTTTTTCACCTGCACTCGTATTGTTTTATCGAGTAATGTATCCATTTATTTGGATATTGAACACTTCCGCTCGCTCTTTCACCGGCCTGTTTGGCTTGGAGCCAGCGTCTGAACATGAAGTGGCCCATTCAGAGGAAGAGCTGCGCATTATTTTGTCGGAAAGCTATAAGAGTGGTGAAATTAATCAATCCGAATATAAATACGTCGATAATATTTTCGAATTTGATGAAAGAATCGCTAAAGAGATCATGGTGCCGCGCACGGAAATGGTAACATTAAATAAAGATTCAACGTGGGCTGAAATTACAGCCATATTAAAAAGTGAAAAATATACCCGCTATCCAGTAGATGATGGGGATAAAGACAACATTATTGGCATGGTGAATATTAAAGAGATTTTTTCTTATTTCTTAAACAAAGATAATTACGATGAACAGCCACTGGAGTGGTTTGTCAAGCCAGTCATTAGCGTAATTGAAACTATACCTATTCATGATTTATTGCTAAAGATGCAAAAAGAGAGGATCCATATGGCTGTTTTATTGGACGAGTATGGCGGTACGTCAGGCCTTGTAACAGTAGAAGATATTTTAGAAGAGATCGTTGGTGAAATTCGTGATGAGTTTGATTCCGACGAAAAACCAGAAATACAGAAGATTGCAAATGGCCAATTTATGTTAAGTGCGAGGGTGTTGATCACAGAAGTGAACGACCTTTTAGGCATTCATTTGTCAGAAGATGATGTCGATACCTTGGGCGGCTGGTTTTTGACACAGAAAATTGATGTAGCTCTTGGAGATACATTAGAGCAGGAAGGATATCAGTTTATTATCCGTGATGTGGACGGTCATCATATTCATATGATTGAAGCCAGAAAAGTAAAGAAAGAAAAACAAACGCAGCCATAAAAAACCGGCCTCCTTTTGTTAAGGGGGCCGGTTTTACAGTTGTTTAGTTAGCAATCCGTTTTGAACCTAAGTATCTTTTTTGATAATAGGAATTGCTTACTTTATCAATTCGCACGCCTTTGGAAGCAGAGTGGATAAATTCATTATTTCCCAAATAAATCCCAACGTGGGAAGCGCCTTTACTATATGTACTAAAGAAGATTAAATCACCAGGTTTCATTTCACTCTTCTTAACAGCTGTCCCTTTTTGGTACATTTGTGCAGCTGTTCTTGGTAATGAAACACCGACTTTTTTATGTGTATATTGAATAAATCCTGAGCAATCGAAGCCTTTTGGAGTAGTGCCGCCCCATTTATATGGCGTGCCAATATATCTTTTTGCTTCCGCAATGACAGAGTCTGCAGAATAAGCTGCGTCTGCTGAATGTACAGGCATTAACAAACTAACACTTAAAATCAATGAACTTACTATTGCAGTTAACCATTTTTTCATCTGATTCACCCTGTTACCCTTCCGCTTCTAAAATTAGATTTTTTGTTAGATTATGTTTATCTGAGGCTAATATATCAGAAAATTGTTATAAGTGCTGTTACATTTTATCGTATAATATTACAAATACATTACAAAAGACCGAGTGGTTACTCGGTCTTTTGGCTTTTTATGCGGTTTTCTACCTTCCTCAGCAATCATCTGTGTAGCTTGCTGTATCCTCCTGCTCCATCCTCTGATTTAACAGTGTAATAGAGGCAAAAGCAAACTTTTTTATTGCTGACAGTAGAGTGTGAGTCTATTTTTCATGCTTTACTAATGTTACTAAAAGGGCATCTCCATTTTTAGAAACGCGTACAAGTGCGATGTTTTTCTCTTCCCAGTCTCTTCCTGTATTTTCAGGAATAAAGAAATGCTCAATGCCGAGATTGAGGTTTCCATAATGGCTTTTCCCTTGAATCGTGACCATTTCCTCATTAACAATAACCGGCTGATCTGCTCGGGTAAAGCGAACGGGTTCATAGATAGCTACTTCTGTGCCATGATAAGAAATATTTTTCGCTGTTTTTCTTAGTTCAGCATGTAGCTTGCCTTTAGTAAACTTTCCATCTTGTTGTTCTTCTTGATAGGCTCTATGAATAGCATAGTTAAGCTGAACGTAATCTCCTTGCAGTAAAGAGCGAGGGTCAAGTGGTTCCAGCTCGAGAGCAACGAGTTCTCCGTTTTGTAACAATTGCTCTTTTTGCCATGAAGTCAATCCAATGAAAAGTAGCTGCATGATTAAAATGACAATGATGGGCTTCCAGCTCCAGTTCTGAACATCTCTTGCTTTTTCTGTATGCCTTCTGCCCCACCAATGGAAGATAAGGAAGAATAGAGCGCTCACAATGAAAAAGGCAAGTGACTTATGCAGCAGCTTCCAAACGAGCTCATAATATTTCCAAATGAAAAAAGCGGCAACTGCTGCCCAGGTGGCCCACTGATAGAGCCTGGATGTGCTTTTTGGATAAACAAGGTGAAAGTAAAAGTATCCGGCAAATACGAGATGAAGAAAGACCGATAAAATAACTGAATGGCCTTCAACTGCCGTCATTATAAAGAAATAAGAAAGAGATAACAGGTAAGCAAGCAGGCCGAGACGCCGAACGGGCTGTTTTAAAAATAAAAGAGCATTCAATAACCCCAATAAGAGAAAAGTTAGCTTTACTCCCTCTTCGGGAAGGTTAAAGCTGAAAAAGATAGCACTCATCAGAGCACTATTTGCTGCGACATAATAGAGCAACGACTCACGCAATGAAAAAAATAAAACAGTCATCAAAGAGAAAAGGACAGCTAATAGCCAGAAAAACCATGCTTCTCCATGTGTGTACGAAAAGAAAAATAAAAAAGCAATGCCGGTCACTTGCAGGGTAAGACGAACGACCACCCATTCTTTTTTAGAGATGAAAAGGCTGAAAACAACAGCGATGACTCCGATAAAGAGAAAGCTGTATTTCAAACCTATTCCAAAGCCAAATAGTAAAACAACAAAGGAACTAATAGATGAGATCGCAATGATAGTACCTAAAAAAGATAAAATACCGACAAAAAACTTGTAAGTGTAATAGCTCCATTTTTTCTCGGTCTCCTTAGCCATTTTTGAAAGCTTTTGTAGAATATATATGCTAAATCCAAAAACAGCTATTAGCAAAAGGAAGCCCGTATAAAAAATTGTTTCGCCAAACACCATAATGTAAATAAGAAAAGCGTTATAAATAATATAAAAGCCAAAAAAGAGCAGGTGAACAGCCATAATCACTGGGTGGCTTTTGCGCTCACTCATGAACTTGCGCCAAAACCATACCATAAGAACGAGATACACTACATGAAAGCAAAGATAAATAAAAGAAAAAGAAGTGAAATTAGAAAAAATAGCATAGAGAGAATGCTTGATTAGTAAAAAAACAGCACAATATTGCGCTCCTATTAAGGCGAGAAATCCAAGTTTTTCAAGCCGTGCTTTTTGCCATACATAAAACAGAACAAGGTGAAAGACCATCAACAGAAAATATAAGGCAGCCTCCTGCATATCTGAATAATCGATCCATAATCCGACAGGGTATATCTTTAGCCAAATTGTCAGCTCCAGCAGCAGGAAGGACAGCCAGAAAAAAGGCTGGTATTTTGTTGCAATAGCAAACAGGACGACAGGGATCAGCCAAATAAGAAACAACAAATAAGAATCTGCGTGGGAATTATACATCTGCCCGATGAGGGCTATGCTGGTACCAAATGCGATAGATGAGACCAATAGCCACCAATTGCTTAAATAAGCAAAAGTGGTGCTTTTTTTATAAATAAGTGAGGCCGCAAAACTGGCAGCAATCATCAGCATGCTCAGTCCGATTTTTACAGGGCGGTCCAGCAGAGGCCAGTTTGAGGCAAAAAAGTAAATAACTCCAGCGATCAAAAAAATTAGCCCAAGAATATAAGGGATGTCACCGCGCTTATGCAACAGCATAACGATCACTCCTTTCCAAGTAATAGATAAATATGCTGAAATGTAATATTTTTACCAAATATAAAGGAAAAGGAGAAAGAAGTCACGCGTTTTTATCGTCAGTAAAGGCTTAAGGAGAGGAGCACCGCTATTTGCAGAAACAAATGGTATAATAAAAGCAGTGTGAAAATGAAAGGATGTTACTATGAGCAAAACAGTCGTACTAGCTGAGAAGCCGTCTGTTGCCCGCGATATTGCCCGTGTCTTAAAGTGCGGAAAAAAAGGAAACGGCTTTTTGGAAGGAGATCAATACATCGTCACTTGGGCGCTTGGCCACCTGGTCACTCATGCGGACCCTGAGGCATACGGCGATCAATACAAAACATGGAATCTGGCTGACCTGCCATTAATGCCGGATCATCTAAAAACGGTTGTTATTAAGAAGACCGGCAAGCAGTTCCAAGCGGTAAAAACACAGTTGAACCGCAAGGATGTAAAAGGCATTGTGATCGCTACAGATGCAGGGCGAGAAGGGGAGCTTGTTGCTCGCTGGATTATTGATAAAGCCCATGTGAAAAAGCCGATTAAGCGTCTATGGATCTCTTCTGTAACGGATAAAGCAATCCGTGAAGGCTTTAAGAAATTAAAGGATGGCAAGGAGTATGAAAACTTGTATCGGTCTGCTGTAGCACGAGCAGAAGCAGATTGGCTTGTCGGAATTAATGCTACACGGGCATTGACGACAAAGTTTAATGCACAGCTTTCATGCGGACGCGTACAAACACCAACGCTCGCCATGATTGCCAAAAGAGAGGAAGAGATTAAACAATTTAAGCCGAAAAGTTATTATGGAATCACGGCGATTGCTAGCGACATAAAGCTAACATGGAAAGAAGCTAAGTCGAATGATACAAAGACTTTTTCCCAGGACAAGCGTGATGGAATTTTGAAAGCAATTCGTGGAGAAAAAGCGGTAATTACAGACGTGAAAAAAGCAGCAAAAAAGTCTTATGCGCCGGAATTATATGATTTGACGGAGCTGCAGCGTGATGCCCACAAGATTTTTGGCTTTTCAGCAAAAGAAACGTTATCTATCATGCAGAAGCTATATGAGCAGCATAAACTCGTAACGTATCCGCGTACTGACTCTCGCTATTTGTCAAGCGATATGGCTGATACGCTGAAAGAAAGAGTAGAAGCTGTGGAAATCAATCCTTATACAAAGTTTGCGGTCAAAGTAAAGAAATATGGAATTAAACCGAACAAGTCCTTTATTAATGATGCGAAGGTCAGTGATCACCACGCGATTGTTCCAACTGAGCAAACGGCAATTCTTGGTGATTTAAGCGATAAGGAACGGAAAGTTTATGATCTAATTGTTAAACGTTTTTTAGCTGTTTTGCTGCCGCCATTTGAATACGAGCAGACTACAGTAGAAGCGAAAATTGGATCAGAAACGTTTACAGCTAAAGGAAAAGTGATTACTTCTCTTGGCTGGAAAGAGGTATATGGAAAAGAAGAGGATGATGAAGCTTCGCTTCCTTCTGTCAAAAATGGAGCAGAACTTGAGGTAGCAGCGTTAACTGCTACGCAAGGAGAAACGAATCCACCTGCTCGTTTTAATGAGGGTACACTTCTATCCGCAATGGAAAATCCGGCAAAATACATGGAAGAAGAGAGTAAACAGCTGAAACAAACACTCAGTCAAACCGGAGGACTTGGAACAGTAGCGACAAGAGCAGATATTATTGAAAAGCTCTTTAATACGTTTCTGATCGAAAAGAAAGGTAAAGATATCTTTCTTACTTCTAAGGGCAAACAACTGTTGGAGCTCGTACCAAGCGAACTGCAGTCACCGGCTTTGACCGGCGAGTGGGAGCAAAAGCTCGAAGCCATTGCCAAGGGAAAGCTGAAGCCTCAAGTTTTTATGAAAGAAATTTGCCATTATACAAAGGCAGTAACCAATGAAATTAAACATAGCGACAAAAAGTTTAAGCATGACAATGTAACTGGCAGTCAGTGTCCGGATTGCGGCAAATTGTTGCTTGAAGTGAACGGAAAAAAAGGAAAAATGCTTGTCTGTCAGGATCGGGAATGCGGTTACCGTAAGAATGTGGCCAAATTAACGAATGCCCGCTGTCCGAACTGCCATAAAAAACTTGAGCTTCGCGGGGAAGGAAAAGGCCAAATTTTTGTCTGTAAATGCGGTTACAGAGAAAAACTGACGACTTTTCAGGAAAGACGGAAGAAGGAGTCAGGAAGCAAAGCAACGAAGCAAGATGTGAATAAATATTTGAAAAAGCAATCAAAGGATGAACCATTGAACACGGCTTTGGCTGATGCTTTAGCGAAGTTAAAGCTAAAATAAACAATCTGCCTGCAAAGAAGCGCTTCTTTGCAGGCTTTTTTTGTTTTCCTATAACCAAGCGAAAAAACAATCCTTGTGTTTTTTCAGCCAGGCTGTCTATAATAGTTTATTGAAAATTCAAAACTAAGAGGGGGTAGAAGAATGCCGATTAATATACCGCAGGAATTACCAGCACGGGAGGTTCTGGAGAAAGAGAATATTTTCGTGATGGATGTTGACCGGGCCCGCAGCCAGGATATCCGTCCTTTAAATATTTTAATTCTAAATTTGATGCCGGAAAAAGAAAAGACAGAAGCACAGCTTCTGCGGCTGCTCGGTAATACACCACTTCAAGTGAATGTATCTTTTTTGCATACGGCTACATATGAATCAAAGAATGTTAGCAGGTCTCATTTAGAGCAATTTTATACGACATTCGAGGAAGTACAGGACAGACGCATCGACGGTATGATTATTACTGGCGCGCCCATTGAACTGATGGACTTTGAGGAAGTCAACTATTGGGAAGAGTTGAAAGAAATCATGGATTGGGCTAAAACAAATGTTACGTCCATGCTGCACATTTGCTGGGGGCCCAGGCTGCTCTTTATCATTATTTTGGCATCGGAAAGTTCGAATTACCTGAAAAGTGTTCTGGAGTTTTCAGCCATGTAGTGAATGAGCCGACTGTAAAATTAATGCGCGGCTTCGATGACATCTTTTATGCGCCGCATTCTCGTTATACAGACGTGGAAAAGGAGCAAATTGAGGCGCACGAGGATTTGCAGCTTTTGGCTTATTCTGAAGAAGCAGGAGCATTTATCATTATGTCAAAAGATGAACGTCATGTCATGATTACAGGACATCTGGAATATGAGGCGAAAACCCTTGCTGAAGAATATGAGCGGGATTTAGCGAAGGGGCTCGAGATTCACATGCCAAAAAATTATTTCCCGGACAATAATCCGACAAAAAAGCCTGTTAATAAATGGCGTTCACATGCTCACTTATTATTCTCCAACTGGCTAAACTATTATGTATACCAAGAAACGCCGTATGAGTGGGATTGAAAGCGAAAGGAGAAAGTAAAGACAAGTGATGGCAGCCCTTGGGCAATTACTTATCGTTAATGAAAAAGACACCCGGGAAATTTCCCGGGTGTCTTTTTCATTAACGATAAAACTCTGGCCGACGATCTTCAAAAACAGGAATCCGTTTTCTTATTTCTGACACTTTTGCAAGATCAATTTCTCCAATGAGCAGCTCTTCTCCCTCACCCGCTTCAGCAATAATCTCTCCCCATGGATCAATGATAAGGGAATGTCCGGCGAATTTGTTTTTAGGATCTTCACCGCTTCGGTTACAGCCAACAACATAGCTTTGGTTTTCAATTGCCCTGGCGATGAGCAATGTGCGCCAATGGTCTGTGCGGGCAAGAGGCCATTCTGCTGGGATAAACAACACATTTGCCCCTGCAAGTACGTGCTTTCTTAACCATTCTGGAAAGCGAATGTCGTAGCAAATGAATGCAGCCATTTTCTCATTTTCAAGTGTAAATAAGCCATCTTCTTTTCCTGCCTTCAAAAACTTTTCTTCTTCCATGAGACGGAATAAATGCAGCTTGCTATATTGTTTTAATAATTCTCCTTGCTTGTTTATTACAAGCAACGTGTTTTCTACACCATCGTCTGTTTGGTTAGCTATCGAGCCGCCAATCAAGTGCATTTGATGTTTCTTAGCTTGCTCCGATAAAAAAGCAATGGATTCTTGCGCCTGTCTATCTGCAATTTCGTCAAGCCGTGTTAAATCATAACCTGTTGTCCAGAGTTCAGGCAGCACTGCTAATTGACAGCCTTCATCGGCCGCTTTTTGCAGCCAATTTTCCACACGCCTGTAATTCTCTTGCGGGTTGCCAAAAGCAATATCCATTTGGATGACAGCAGTTTTCAATATCATTTCAGCTCCACTTCCCTTTCCGAAAATTCTTACTTTACTTTCTCTCCCTTTCGTTATACCATTATTAACTATAATTTGAAAGCGGGGGCTGCATACATGAAGACTTTTGAAACAGCTAATCGGCTTCAGGCTCTGCCGGAGCAATTCTTCGCTAAATTGGGCCAAAAGATCAAAGACGCCTCTACTGGCGGGCGTGAAATTATAAATTTAGCACAGGGAAGCCCAGATCAACCGGTGTTTAGCCATATAAAGACTGTGTTGAAAACAGCTGTGGACGATCCTGCCAACGATAAATATCCACCTTTTAAAGGGTTTGATCATGTAAAAGAGGCCTGTGCCGAGTTTTATCAGAAAGAGTATGGGGTAGAAATAGACCCTGCCAGGGAAGTAGCCCTTATTATCGGCGGCAAGGCAGGGCTTGTTGAGCTTCCACAATGTTTGTTAAACCCAGGTGATGTAGCGCTTGTACCCGATCCAGGCTACCCGGATTACTGGTCAGGCATTGCTCTTGCCGGCGCAGAAATGTATATGATGCCGCTAAGAGAAGAGAATGGTTTTCTTCCCCGGTATGAAGATGTTCCTGAAGAGATATTGAAAAAGACAAAGCTGCTGTTCATCAATTATCCCAATAATCCAACGGGGGCTATGGCGGACGCCGCTTTTTTTGAGGAGACTATTCAGTTTGCTAATCAGCATGGGATTTGTATCGTTCATGATTTCGCTTATGGAGCGATCGGTTTTGATGGGAAAAGGCCGGTTAGCTACCTTGAAATTGATGGGGCAAAAGAGATCGGCATCGAAATCTACACAATGTCAAAAACATACAATATGGCAGGCTGGAGAGTTGGGTTTGCTGTTGGCAACCCGAGCGTGATCGCCGCTATAGATTTAATTCAAGATCATTTACACTGCAGTTTGTACGGCGGCATTCAGGAGGCTGCGGCCGCGGCTTTACTCGGGCCGCAAGATGAGGTGCATAAACAACAAGCCATGTATGAAAAGCGCCGCGACTTGCTCATTAATAGCTTGAATGAAATTGGTTGGGAAGTGACGGCACCGGAAGGGTCATTTTTTGCATGGTTAAAGGTGCCAGAAGGCTATACCTCTGAAGGATTCAGTGACCTTTTACTTGAAGAAGCAGGCGTCGCGTTTGCACCGGGAATTGGCTTCGGCGAACGCGGGGAAGGGTATGTCCGCGCTGGATTGGTAGCTTCAGAAGAAAAGATCAAAGAAGCCGTGCGTCGCATTTCGCAACTTTCTATTTTTAAAAATCAGGTTGACAATCGATTATAATCATGTAATAATTCGTATGAATTAATAAATTAATGCGTAAATTCAGAGTGTAAATAGAATTTTACTTCAGCCAGCTTAAGGCTGATGAATTGAATAGAAACGAATATCTTATCAAGAGCAGGTGGAGGGACAAGCCCGATGAAGCCCGGCAACCGACCCGTATGTATACATGCAGGCACGGTGCTAATTCTTGCAGCGCAAGCTGACAGATAAGAGAGTGGAATAGCTACCAAACCTCTTCTTATCTGAAGAGGTTTTTTATTTTGTTTTTATTGTTAAAAAGGGAGGAATGGAAAATGACAGTGACAGACCAGAAAGGACTTGCAAAAGATCGCATTTTAGAATGGAGTATATCAGCAGAAAGTTTTTTAGAAACAGCTAGCGTTCAACAGAACGAAAGTATTTTATGGATAGGATCAGCTTCAACTCCTTCACTAACAAGATGGGTGAGTGAAAGAACTCAGATTACTGTAATTTCTCCTTCCCTTTTTACTTCTAAAAAAAGTCAATTCGATGTAGCAGCAGCTCAGCTTGGCATCCATTTTTTGGATGAGGGAGAAGAATGGCTGAGAAAAAGTTTTCATTTACTGAAGCCGGGAGGCCGTCTTATCATCGATTTAGCCGAAGCCATTACACTGGAGAACATAGAGGGAAAAAATTATATTAAAAGCCTCCCCGATTATTGGGATCTTTTAAGAGAAATTGGATTTGAAGCAATATTTGTTCAACAGATAACAGTCCGTTCCCTTGCAGAAGCAATGGAACAGGGATGGATAGAGCTGACAGAAAGAGCGATGTTCCCGGCTGTTGTGAATCGCTTTATTGCTTTGAAAGGTTAGTAAGATAACGAGCCGTAAAGTCGATGAGTGGTCGGATTTCGATAAGCTTGCAAGCGGCTTGAGCAACTGTGCCATTTGTCATTGTGTGTTCCTTCTCGAAGGCTCGGCCAATTTCATTAAATTGTTCAGAGTTTTCTTCAAGCTCCATATAAGTTTTCCAAATGCGCTCACCATTTTCTAGCATGGCTGAGCCTTGCTCAAAAGCTTTACGGCCGTCATCTGCCCGAAATTCACCAAGGTGCATAGCTGTACACGTGCTGTAATCCGTACCGATAAATAAAACGGATGCATCAAGATCATATAACCTTGCAAGCGGCGATTGCTCTCCAAATGCAAAGTCAATCGAGTGGTTATCGATAATGAAGGAAGCATATTTTCCCCAGGCTGTAAATGAGCTGGAAGGATGGAGGCTCCGTTTTACACCGGGAAACGTACGGAATAATTCCGCGATACGCCCCATACCAACAGTAGGAGTGATATCTGGTAAATAGGCAGGCATAAAATACCGGATACCTGGCCACCACTCTTCGGGTACAGGCGGATTTTGCCAATATTTTGGATCGGTATTATGAGTAGTCTGCGAAGGCATAACAATTGTCCCGCTATTCGAAACAGCGGCCATTAATGCTTGAATGACGGTAACTTCTCCGCCAGCTATCCACCCGAGTGAGCGCAGGGAAGAGTGTACCATAACAGTCGAACCAGGTTTTATTCCAAGAGAATGAAGGTCTTTTTGCAATGTCTCTGTAGTAATGAATGATTCTGTTTGTTGAACTAAATGATTACCTGTCATCAGCTTCCTCCGCTATTTTCATCTATTTTCTTCTATTATAAAAGATAGAGATGACCATGCATAGGAGCTGCAACAAAAATACTATTTCCATGCTTTTTTCTTTCCGCTTTGTCTAGTATGATGAAAAAGACTAAGAAGGAAAAGGGTGAAAACCAGTGAATGAACGACGAGTGTTTTCTCGAACGATTCCCTATAATAGCGAACAGTTTTTTCATCAATATAAATGGCTAGCTGGGGTGGAATCCCATCATGTTCTTCTCGAAAGCGGAAGGGGCGGGCGTTATAGCGTAGCCGGGCTGTCGCCGCTTGCGGTTGTTTTTTCAAACGAGGAGGGCATTGAAATTCAGACTGCCGGTCAAACAGAAAAAAGAAAAGGAGTCCCGCTTCCAGAGCTTGAAAGTTGGTTAAAAACATATCAGCTGCCTAAGCAAGAAGGCCTGCCTGATTTCCAGGGTGGGGCAATCGGTTACATCAGTTATGATTATGTTCGTTATATTGAGAAATTACCGAATTGCGCTGAAGAAGATCTGGGATTGCCGCTTCTTTATTTTCAGATCTTTGAGGAGTGGGCTATATTTGACCATCAGGCAAAAACACTCTGGTTGCTCGTTATAGATGAGGAGGCAGCAGAAGCAGAAAGGAAATTGAATGAAGCAGAAAGAAAATGGACTGCTTCTTTTAATGAAGAAGAAAAACCTTTAGAAGTAGCCGTAGCCACGGGCGAATTGAAAGTCTCTTTTTCGGAGGAAGCTTTCCAGGCGGCAGTGGAAAAAACCAAACAATACATCGCTGCTGGAGATGTATTCCAAGTGAATTTATCTGTTCGACAGTCTAAACCTCTTTCCATCCCGGCCATGGCTGTGTATGAAGAGTTGAGGAAGTTGAATCCGTCTCCTTACATGGCATATATTCATACTCCTGATTTTCAAATTGTATCGGGCTCTCCAGAATTATTGATCAAAAAAGATGGAACAAATTTAAGCACGAGACCAATTGCCGGCACTCGTTCGCGAGGAAAAGATGAGGACGACGATTTGCGGCTTGCTTTGGAATTAATTGAGAATGAAAAAGAACGCGCCGAACACGTCATGCTCGTTGATTTAGAGCGAAATGATTTGGGCCGAGTGAGTGCGTACGGTTCGGTTGAAGTGGATGAATTCATGGTCATTGAGAAGTATTCGCATGTCCAGCATATTGTTTCTAATGTACGTGGAAGGCTTGCTGAGGGAAAAACAAATGCAGAGGTTGTTCATGCTGTTTTTCCGGGTGGAACCATTACCGGCGCCCCCAAAGTCAGAACGATGGAAATTATTGAGGAGCTAGAGCCAGTTAGGCGCGGCCTGTATACAGGATCAATCGGATGGATTGGTTTTAATGAGGATATGGAATTAAACATCGTGATTCGAACAATGATCGTTCAAGGCCGGATGTGTCACATTCAGGCGGGTGCCGGGATTGTGATCGATTCTGACCCGAAAAGCGAGTATAAAGAATCCTTGAAAAAAGCCAAAGCCGTTTGGACTGCGAAAGAGATGGCTGAAAAGAGAGTGTCACCTGTTCAAGCAGGAGGAGAATGCAGATGATTTTAATGATTGATAACTATGATTCTTTCACTTATAATCTCGTGCAATATTTAGGGGAGCTTGGTGAAGAATTAGTTGTAAAGAGAAACGACGAAATTACTATAGAAGAAATCGGAAAGTTGAATCCCGATTTTTTAATGATATCACCAGGTCCTTGTACACCAAACGAAGCAGGAGTCAGCTTAGAAGCCATTCGTGCATTTGCCGGTAAAATCCCTATCTTTGGCGTGTGCTTGGGGCAACAGTCCATCGCCCAAGTATTTGGGGGAGAAGTGGTTCAGGCGGATCGGCTCATGCATGGGAAGACGTCGCCTATGGTCCACGACGGCCGCACGATTTTTGAAGGCTTGCCTAATCCCTTTCCAGCTACCCGTTATCATTCGTTAATTGTGCGTAGAGAGACATTGCCAAGTTGTTTTGAAGTTTCTGCCTGGACAGAAGAAGGAGAGATTATGGCTATCCGTCATAGAGAGCTGCCCATCGAAGGGGTACAATTTCATCCGGAGTCCATTATGACTTATGGCGGGAAAGAAATGCTGCAGAGTTTCATTCGCTATTATCGAAAAGTAAGGATGAAGGTATAAGGTGTTTATTTATATCAATGGAGAAATTGTATCAAAGGAACAAGCTGCCATCTCACCTTTTGATCATGGTTTCTTATATGGGCTTGGTGTATTCGAAACCTTTCGAATATATAATGGTCATCCTTTTTTACTCGATGATCATCTGGAGCGTCTGAACCGCAGCTTGCACGCATTAATGATTGAGAAAGAATTTAACCGTACAGAAACGACAGAGCTTCTCCAGCAATTATCACAGGTGAATGGATGGAGACATTCTTATATTCGTTTTAATGTTTCAGCGGGGAACGGTGAAATCGGCTTGCAGACAGCCGCTTATGAAGCACCTAATGTAATTGTTTTTCAAAAACCGCTTCAACCGCCTGATGGGCTGCTTGAAAAGAAAGGCACATGGCTAGCGACAAGACGGAACTCACCTGAGCTGAATGAGCGGCTGAAATCTCATCACTATTTAAACAGTATTGCCGGCAAGAGAGAAGTAGGAGACGATCCATCTATAGAAGGGATTTTTCTTAATGAAACCGGAAATGTAGCTGAGGGAGTTGTTTCCAATATTTTTTGGGTAAAGGAGCGCACGCTTTATACCCCAGCTGTTGCTGCAGGAATATTAAATGGAGTAACTCGACAGTATATTATGCACAGGGCAAGAGAAGCCGGAATGGAAGTAAAGGAAGGTTTGTTCCTTCCTATAGAAGTGAAAGAGGCGGATGAAGTGTTTTTTACGAACTCCATTCAAGAGATTACTGCAGTTAGTCAAATAGATGGGCAAAGGTTTCCCGGTAAGCATGGAGCATGGACAAATAAACTTTTCTCCTTCTATGCATCTGATCGTGAAATTTTGTGGAGCAGACAACAGAATTAAAAGAAAACGCTGCATTAAGCAGCGTTTTCTTTTAATTTATGCCCAAGACAGGCACTATTTGTTTTTTTATTAATAACGATCGTGTTGATCTAAATGGTCCTTTGAATTGTCGTCATGGTATCTGTTGAGAAGGGGATCATCCATATCGCGGCCTTCTACCTCGATATCTCCTTCTTTAGCAATATGTGCTTCTTCGCGTTTAACAGTATCACTCACTGTTTCTGTGTCCTGCACTTTGCGTTTGCCGATAATTAATTCCTCAGAAACAACGGGTTTCTTAGTTACTTCCACACGTTCTTCAGTGATAGGAATGCGAATGGTGTCATCCTCACCAACAATAGGAGAAGAGTCTTGTGCGGAAACAGCATCATTCACTGGACGGCGCTCCACGTACACCTCATCGCGCTCTACATTAACGTTAATTGTGCGTGGCTCTTCTACGACCTCTTTTTCCACGTAGACTTCGCCTTTTTGGATACGCTCTTTGTCTACTTCAAGGCGTTCCTCGCGAAGGCGAAGGCGTTGTTCATCGGTTAAGTCATCGTTCAAATCTGCACTTGCATGTAGGCTGTTTACATCAAGCTCCGGTGCTCTATCAGCGCGGACGCCTTCTACCTGGCCATCTGCTGCCACATCATTCATACCGAGAGTATTAGCTCCAAGATTAGCATCTGCACTATCTGTTAAAGTATGATCACGATATAGTTGATCGTACTCTCTGTCTACGTAAAGAAGGATCTTTCCATTGTCAATGTCATTGTAATAACGATCGACTTCTGTATCCTCTAATCCCATGTTTCTTAATCCGCCTCTTACTTCATCCTCTCCGGATAGAAAAGCCATAAATTTATCCATCCATGAACCGCCTGTATTGGCTGATTCTACTTCTACTCCTGTACGTCCTCTTACCATAGAAATATTATCCGCATTTTTAGCGACCGCATAAATGTCTGCTTCTGCGTATCCTTCTGCTTTTAGTTGATCAATTTTTGTAATAACTTCTGACTGGTTGTCAAAAACGCCGATAAATTTTTTATTGTTATTCATAATATAGCCTCCTAATAAAAAGTTCTAATGACCCATGGTTTTTACATACCCTTTGTGATATAATTAAAACTTTTATTTACTGGTAATTTCTGTAAAGTGATTGCTGGTCAGGCGGAAGAGGAGAGGTATCTACTACCGGGAATTCGTCTGTTTTATCCTCTGTCTTATGTCGCTCCTGAATAAACTGGCGTCTTTCCGCTTCTTCTTTGTCAGGAAGAGGTGCCTCATCTGATCCCGCAGCCGCTTCAGCAGCAGAATGGAGAGTTTCTTCAGCACCTTCTTCATCAGTTACAAGTAAAATCAAATCATCTTCTACGTTTTTGTAATAGGTCTCCGCGTCTTTTTCAGATAAACCAAACTCAAGCAGGTACTCTTTTACAGGTTTTTCTTTTGAAAATATGGCTTTCACTTTCTCGGTGATCGATGGCCCGGCAGAAGTGACTGTCGCTCCTGATCGGTTTTGAAGCATTAAATGAAAGTCGGCATCTTTGGTGACAGCGTACAGCTGATCAGTCTCATATCCCTCTACTTTCAATTCTTCAATTCGGCGAATGGCATCAATTTCACTGCTGCATAAACCAATGACTTTTTTGTTGGACATTTTCAATCCTCCTAGTGATCATGCGGGTCATCACTTTAATAAATACCCGCTGCCTAGAGATAAAAACATGTAAAAAAAAAGAGGGAAAACAGGAAAGAAGAGGATGTGCGTCGAAGGGAATACCTATCAAGACAAAGGAAGGGGAGAGAATGATGGTTGAAACAGGTATAAAAACAGCTGATTTATGTGATGACTTTGCTAAAGAGTTAAGTGTTTGCTACCTCGATTTGAAATCTTATGGAGGAAAAAAGCGTTTTTCTGGCCCTATTTCTACTGTGAAGGTCTTTGAGGACAATGTGCTTGTGAAAAGAGCACTGCAAACTATTCCAGAGGGGCATGTTTTAGTAGTGGATGGGGGCGGTTCAAAAAGATGCGCGCTGCTCGGTGACCGTTTAGGGGAAATTGCCCAAGAGAGAAAGCTTGCTGGCGTCATTGTTAATGGTTGTGTGCGTGATACAGCTGAGCTGGAAAAATTAACAATAGGCATATTAGCTTTGGGCAGCAACCCGTTGAAGAGTATAAAACGGGGAGAAGGAGAAGAGAATCTCATCGTAACGTTCGGCGAGATAAAATGGGTCCCTGGTCATTATGTGTATGCCGACGAAGATGGGGTGGTTGTTGCCGAAAAGCCTTTAAAAACCCAATGATAAAAGAGAGCTGCCCTGGAAAAGATGTGGGCAGCTCTCTTCTATCTAGCGAGGGGCTGACTCTGCTTTTTGTTGACCGTAAAGGATAAACATATAATAGTAGAGAGCCGCGCTTGCTAAAGAAAGAAGGGCAATAATAGTGAATGTCCAAAAATAGCCGGCCCAAATCGTCAATGGGATCGCTGCAGGAGCGATCATTCGGCCGATTGTATAGCGCAGGCTAGCCGCTGCAAAATATTGTCCCCGCATATGTTCAGGGGCCAGGACTGAAATGAAACTTTGCTGAAGGCCAACGATTAAGAGCTCTCCAAGAGTAAATATCACCATGGCTATAACCAATCCCCAAAACCAATCAGTTAATCCAAATACCCACATAGAAACCGCATATAGAATAGAAGAAACAGCAAATACATTTTTTGCATAAAAACGGGACACCCATTTAGAAATGCCGACAGTGAAAAGAGCAACGAGCAGTCCATTTTCTGAGACAAGAACCCCAAACGCTCTTTCGCCGTTAATAGATAAAGTCCAATCGCCAAAAGAAAAGATCGTTTGGACATCGATCGTTTCTTTTGTATAGACAGGGATGAGCAGATCAAGCTGCATGAAGGTCTGTGCGCTTAAAACCCCAGCAATAATAAACAGCATAAAAATTTTGTCTCTCACGATCACATGGTAATCTTTTACTTGATCAACAAGCACATCATACCACTTTCTATTTTCTGTCTCTATGGATTGTGAAGAGCGTGGATTTGTTTCATCTGTCCATTTAAACAGTACAAAAGCAAGCAGGAAACAAGTCAATGCCGCAAAGATCATCAATTCAAATCTATAAGTGAAAAAGAAAATTCCGCCAAGAATTGGACCAATGACAACAGCGATATTAATAGAAGTGTAGAAAACAGCGAATACATCGCTTCGATCTTTTTCCTCCACCACATCGGCTACCATAGCCTGGCTTGCCGGCCAATAAAGAGAACCGAATATACTCGCAATCGAAAAAGCAAAAAAGCCAATAAATGCCGAGTCATACCATGGCGAATTGGCAAAAGCAAAAAGCAGAAAGGAAAGTCCTTGGCCAAAAGAAGATAATACCATCATTCGCTTTCTGCCGAACCGGTCTGCACAATAGCCGCCAGTCAGATTAGCAATCACAGAAAATAATTGCGAAAGGATCAGGAGGAGCCCAGCTTTCCCTTTTCCAAACTCATCCGCAAAGTAAATAGCGAGGAAAGGGAAAAACATCCAAAAGGTAATATTCATGATGCTTTCCCCGATCAAACGAACTTTTAAGCTATGATCCCATTCCCTTATCTTCATTATTCTCTCTCCTAAATTGTGACAATACATAAACTATACACAAAAAAAGAAACTTTATGAATAATAACGAGGGAAAATGCACTTTATTCCTTTACGACCGGAGCGCTTTGATGGCCTAATGCTGAACGGATTTTAGGAAGGACAGAAAGAGAGAGAATCGTCACCCCGATGTCCAATGGAAGATAGACAGCCATCCATGACCAGGCCATTGAATAGCTGAAGCCTTCTGGAGCTTCGGCCCACCACCTGAACGCAGCGTACATATAGTTGGTGCCAATTAAGTAATTGAAAAGAATAGAAGCTACACCGGCATACAGGTAACTTGTTTTTTTATGTGGGTCTATGAGCAGCTTTCCAGCGATGTAAGCTACTACAATAAAAGAGAGAATAAATCCGAACGTCGGGCTGAAAATGCTTGCAGGACCTCCTTTAAACTGAGCGAATACCGGTGCACCCGCAAGCCCGATAAACAGATAGACGGCCATCGATAAAGAGCCAAGTCGGCTGCCGAGCAATCCTCCGGCTATAATGGCAAACATTAATTGCAGGGTAACAGGTACGCCACCAATTATTAAAAAAGATGAGGCGTTCGCACCGATGGCCATAAGCGCCGCAAAAAGAGCACAAATTACAACCTCGTAGGCCTTCATTAATTTTTCCTCCTTTAAAAATATAATTGTTTATCATTTTTTCATATGTTAACATTTTTGAAAATAAGGTTTACTTAAATCAAAGGGAGGAGTACATGCTATGCCCGGAATCTTTATTGCAGGAACGGATACAGATGCAGGCAAGACCATTGCGACATTATTACTTGCTCATGGATTAATCGAAAGGAAAGTGACAGCCAGGCCATATAAGCCGATACAGAGTGGAGCTGAGTGGAAAGATGGTGAGTGGAAGGCACCAGATACTGAAATGTATCATCTGCTTCCAGAAACGAGAGGAGAAAGATTATATACATATTTATTCAAAAAAGCAAGCTCCCCTCATTTGGCAGCTGAGGAAGAAGCAGCAATTATTGATGAACAAGTAATTATAGAGGAAATTAGAAGACGTGCGTCCAAATCGACACTTTTGCTTGTTGAAGGGGCAGGCGGATTATACGTGCCACTGAATAGGAAAGGCAGGTGTATGGTTGATGTGATGGAGGAAACGGGATTACCGGTAGTGATTGCCGCCAGGGCAGGACTTGGAACGATTAATCATACGATACTGACGATAGAAGCTATCCAAAAGAGAGGGTTGCCGATAACTGGAGTCGTATTTTCGAGTACAGTGCCCGGAGAGAAAAGCATAGAGCGGGATAACTTCCGGGTCATTCATGAACTGTCGGGACTGCCTATCATTGGACATATTCCATTTATAAAAGATATTGATCATTCTCTTAGGGAGAGCCGTTATCGTTCTGAAATTGTGAGGGATTGGAAGTTTGATAGACTGATGGAGGGGATTAATAGTGAATACAAAACGTTTATATGAAATTAGTCAAAAGCATATGTGGCTTCCTTTTACACAAATGAAGGATTACGAAGAAGCTCCCCTTATTATAGAGAGCGGCGAAGGCATCCGGCTAAGAGACATCCACGGCAATGAATATTTCGATGGCTATTCTTCCTTATGGCTAAATGTACACGGTCACCGACGTCCAGAAATTGATGAGGCGGTGAAAGAGCAGCTTGGACGAATTGCCCATTCAACCTTACTTGGAGCGGCAAATGTGCCATCCATTCAGTTGGCTGAGAAACTTATCCAGATTTCTCCGGAAAACTTAACACGCGTATTTTATTCGGACAGCGGAGCAGAGTCAGTGGAAATAGCCATAAAGATGGCGTACCAATATTGGCAAAATAAAGGCAGGACTGAAAAAACAAAGTTTGTCACATTGACAAACGGTTATCACGGCGATACAGTCGGTGCGATCAGCGTGGGCTCAATCGACATTTATCACCGCGTGTACAGCGCATTAATGTTCCATTCATTCGCCCTCCCCTTCCCGTCAGCAAAATGGCATCCTTCCGGCAATGAACAAACGGCTAAAGAAGATTCACTTTCAGAAATACATGACTTATTTGAAAAGAATCATGAACAGATCTCCGGACTAATTGTTGAGTCAATGGTACAGGGGGCGGGTGGTATGCACATCATGCCAGTCGGGTACTTAAAGGAGCTTGAACAGCTTTGTCGAAAGTTTAATGTGCTTTTTATTGTGGATGAGGTGGCGACTGGATTTGGGCGCACGGGAAAAATGTTCGCTGTGGAACATGAAGGTGTTTTGCCAGATATCATGACAATGGCAAAAGGAATTACCGGTGGATATTTACCGATTGCAGCTACATTAACAACAGAAGAAGTATACCAGGCATTTTACGGGGAATATACCGAAATGAAAACTTTTTTCCATGGACATTCTTATACGGGCAACCAGCTCGGCTGTGCAGCAGCTTTGGCCAATCTTGATATTTTCGAAAAAGAAGGGCTTGTTGAGCAAGCTGCTAAAAAAGCAGAATATGTTGAGAGGTTGATGGCTGAAATAAATGAACTGCCACACGTCGGTGAGATTCGACAGCTTGGTTTAATGTGCGGAATTGAACTAGTGAAAGATAAAAAGACCAAAGAACCTTTTCCGTTTGAAGAGAGAATGGTTTATCGGGCAACATTGCGAATGCGTGAATTGGGGATGCTGACGAGACCGCTTGGTGACACGATCGTTTTTATGCCGCCGCTAGCTTCCAGCTACGAGGAGCTGACTAAAATGCTTCAAATTACAAAGCAAGCCATTGTGGAAACGCTGAATGTGAAGGTTCATACTAAATAATAAAAAACATCCTCCCGTTCATCGGGATGGATGTTTTTATATAGTTCTGCTGGCAAACGATCTTGTTTTTAAACAGATGTTTGCTCGTATGTCATGTTGTCATTTTATTTGGCTATAAGTTACGGTCATGTGTTGAGTCGCGATCGTTTAAGTACGCGTCGTCTTCAGGAAGAGCGTCTATCCGGCTTGTATCAGAGGAGTCAAATGCCTGGCGAAGAAAGTAAACTAAAATAAGCGCAATGCAAAGCAGTAGGACAACTAACCCGATTAAAGTTGCAAGATTCATTTTAGCCGCTCCTTTCTTTTTATTTATCCTATTCCACTTTTGTCCTGTCTAAAACATAAAGGTCTTATATGATAAGAAAATTTATTTTCTGCAGAGAATAGAAACGAATTTTTAGAAAAGCTGCGAACCGTTTTAAAAATTTATGAAAGTAAAGTTTTTTTTGTGTATAATGAGGCTAAGCGGAAAACTACATATATTTAATCAGGTAAAGCTGAACAAAAAGCTTTTTAAAAGGGCAAGCTGGTGGAAATCCAGCGCGGTCCCGCCACTGTAAGTGAAATTTATTTATTTCACAAGCCAGAAAACCTGCCTGGTTTAGAGCACCAATAACCTACGCGGATAGGGTGGTGTAAAAGCGGCTTCCTGGTTCAATGTACCTGTTTGGCCCTTTTTCACTGCATCTCTCCATCGCGTAGAGGTGTTTTTTTGTGGATATTTTTAAGAAGCAAAGGGAGAGAAAGTCATGAACAAATTATCTCAGTACACATTATCCTTCGTACTGGCTGCTGGCCTGCTTGCCGGCTGCGGAACGGATAAAGCAGAAACTGGAAAAGAAGAAAAAGCAGATCAGCCAAAAGAGAGTCAAGAAGAAGCCTTTCCGGTAACGATAAAGGATGCGGAAGGAAAAGATGTCGTTATTGAAGAAAAACCGAAACGAATTGTTTCTCTAATTCCGAGCAATACCGAAATTGCTTATAAACTCGATTTAGGTGATGAAATTGTCGGGGTATCAGACAACGACAATTACCCGAAAGAGGTGAACGCCAAAGAAAAAGTTGGCGGCATGGAGTATAACATTGAAAAAATCATTGGGCTTGATACGGATCTCGTATTGGCACATGGTTCCAGTGCCCACAACTCAAAAGAGGGATTGAAGCAACTGGAAGAAGCGGGAATCGATGTACTTGTCGTTAATGATGCCCAAAATTTTGATCAAGTATACGACTCAATTGAAATGATCGGCAAGGCGACAGGAACAACTGAAAAAGCAGAAGACGTAGTAGAAGAAATGAAAGACGGTCTATCAAAAATCGAGGAAAAAGCGAAAACTATTAAAAAAGAAGAGGAAAAAAGTGTATTTATTGAAGTATCACCGGCTCCAGACATTTTCACACCAGGAAAAAATACATTTATGCAGGAAATGCTTGATCTGATTCATGCGAAAAATGCTGCTGCCGATCAGAAGGGCTGGGTGCAAATGACAGAGGAAGCGATTATCAAGAAGAATCCTGACGTAATCATTACTACGCATGGCTACTACACAAAAAAACCGATTGAAGAGGTACTCAGCCGCAAAGGATGGGAAAACATGACTGCCGTTAAAAACAAGGATGTCCATGATGTGAATGCTGACCTCGTCAACCGAACAGGCCCGCGTCTTGTTGAAGGAGTAGAAGAACTTGCCGAAGCGATCTATCCAGATGTTTTTAAGAAATAAAAGCTCGGCTTACTTGTTAGTTTTGGCTTTTTTTATTACGGCTGTATTTGCAGGTATCTCGATCGGAACGATCCAAGTTCCGTTTCGGGATATCGCTTTCTTATTATCCCATCATTTTTTTGGAACGCCACTTGAGGGAGTCGATTCCTCTTTTGATAACATCGTGTGGAAGATCAGATTTCCGAGAGTATTGTTGGCCGGTCTTATAGGAGCCTCTCTAGCGGTAGCGGGTGCTGCTTTTCAAGGGCTGCTGCGTAATCCTCTGGCAGACCCTTATACACTCGGTGTATCTTCGGGTGCTTCCGCAGGCGCTGTTATGGTGCTGTTTTTTAATATGCAGCTCCCTTGGCTTTCCGGATTTACCCTGCCCGTTGTTAGTATTGTGACTTCGATTATAACCATTTTCATCGTTGTTTTGTTCGCCCAGGCGATTGAACGGTCACTTAAAGTAGAAACTATCATTCTAACAGGGATTATTTTTAGCTCTTTTTTAGGTGCGTTGATCTCACTAATGATTGCTTTGACCGGTGAGGAATTGCGGCAAATTATCGGATGGCTGCTTGGGAGTGTATCAATGAGAGGCTGGGATTATATTCAACTTATTTTGCCCTTTTTTTTGGTGGGCACTTTACTGTTAATTATCCACGCGGCTGAATTAAATGCGATGTCGTTCGGCGAAGAGAAAGCCCAGCATTTAGGTGTGAATGTCCGTCGAAAAAAAATGATCGTGCTAGTTGCCGGCTCGGTATTAACAGGAGCAGCTGTAGCTGTTTCAGGAACTATTGGTTTCGTCGGATTGGTCATCCCTCATTTTATCCGCTTAATTTGGGGGCCGGATCACCGCCATTTACTGCCGCTGTCCATGCTTGCAGGCGCTGGCTTTTTAATTCTGGCTGATTTGGTAGCCCGCACAATTATTTCTCCGACTGAATTACCAATTGGCGTTATTACTTCTATTATTGGTGCACCGGTATTCGCTATCATTCTGCTTCGCAAGCACAGGAAAGGAAGGGGAACAGCATGATCGAGATAGAACAGCTTAGCGGCGGCTATGACGGCAAGCTTATCGTCCGTAAATTGTCTTTTTCCGTCCAAAAAGGAGAGCTTTTTGGCATCTTAGGTCCCAATGGAAGCGGCAAGACAACGCTGTTAAAAATGATAAGCGGCATTGTCCCTATAAGCAGTGGTTCCATAGAAATAGAAGGCAAAAAAATGACAGATTATACACCAAAAGAACTGGCTAAACGGCTTGCTGTTCTTCCACAAATGACCCCGCAAGCCTTTTCGTACACTGTAAAAGAAACAGTTTCTCTCGGGCGATATGCACATCAAAGCGGCATCTTTCCAGTATGGAGAGAAGAAGATGAGCGGGCTGTTATCAAGGCGATGGAGCAAACGGGCACAAAGCAATTTGCGGAAGTTTCCATCGAGGAATTGTCTGGCGGCGAGCGTCAACGCGTCTTTCTCGCTCAGGCCCTTGCCCAGGAACCGGAAATTTTGCTGTTGGATGAACCAACAAACCATTTGGATTTATCTTTTCAAAAAGAACTGCTTGATTTATTAAAGAAAATGGCGAATGAAACAGGATTAACTGTTATCTCCATTTTTCACGATTTAAATCTCGCCTCTCTTTATTGTGACAGATTGCTGCTTATGGAAGAGGGAAAGAGGCACGGTCTTGGTATTCCGAGCGAAGTGTTGAAAGAGGAGCCGGTTCAGCAAGTATATAAAACGGCTATTCATCAGCGTCCCCATCCAGAAGTGCCGAAGCCGCAGATGAGTATTCTTCCTGAAAAAACAGCTGAGGAAGAAGTGGAAGTGCGAGTGGACCAAGCATGCATCAAGAGAACTGATGAATATATTACACTTGAAGCTCCGATTCTGTTAAAAACACTATCGGCAGGAGTAATCGGTGCTGGCTGGGGATGGCATCGCAGTTTTGTGAACCGCCACGTAGATAAAAACTATTGGCATGACTCTTATAAGGAAGACATGAAAGAGTTTCTAAAGCGCTATCACTTTGATATTAACGAGACTGTGGGAATGATGACAGCTGTTCATCTTCATACGGCAGCCTGCCGGTTTGTGCAAGTAGAAGATATTTCGGTTCTTGCAGTTGTTACAGCCGGGGTCGGCAATGCCATTGATGTTTCGCGGGCTGTAGAACATAATCGGGCTTTTTTGCCGGGTACGATTAATACATGGGTATTTGCGAATGGCCATTTATCAGAGGAAGCGTTTGTTCAGTCAGTGATGACGGCAACAGAAGCAAAAGTAAAGGCTCTATTCGATAAGGAAGTAAAAGATCCGCTAACGAAGTCCCAGGCAACAGGCACCTCTACTGACAGCGTCTTGATTGCCGCCACCCAGCGCGGGGCGCATCAGGCATTTGCTGGTACGATTTCTCCGCTTGGACAGGCGATCGGGAAAGCGGTGTATGAATGTACGATAGAAGCCTTGGAGAATAACAGAACAGGAGAGAGGAGTACATGATTTATCATCTCCTGGCTGCTACGCTTGCTTTTTTCATTGACCGCCTAGTCGGAGATCCGCCGCATCTTCCGCATCCAGTCCGCTGGATAGGCTCCCTTATTTACTTTTTGGAAAAGCGTCTCAATCAAGGAACTGCCAGGCGGAGAAAAGGAGTCATTATGCTTGTTATCGTGCTCATTGTTACGGGAAGCCTCAGCTATTTGTTCATTTTCTGCTTTTATTCTCTTCACCCGGCTGCTGGAGTAGCAGCGGAGGCCGCAGTGATTGCTTCGGCCATTGCTTGCCGCAGCTTAAAAGAGGCGGGGATAAGTGTGTATGAACCGCTGCAAAAAGGGGATATGGAGGAGGCGCGAATGAAGCTTTCCTATATTGTTGGTCGGGATACAGAGCATCTCGATGAAGGGGAAATTACAAGGGGAGCCATCGAGACCGTTGCCGAGAATACAAGCGATGGGGTAACGGCTCCGCTTTTTTGGGCACTTATCGGAGGAGCTGCGGGGGCGATGATCTACCGGGCAATTAACACATGTGATTCAATGGTCGGTTACAAAAATGATCGATATGGACAATTCGGCTGGGCATCTGCTCGTCTGGATGATCTCGTTAACTGGCTGCCAGCCCGCTTAACGAGCTTGTTAATGGTCTTATCTTTTCCCGAAAGCAACTATTCTAAAAAACAAGTATGGCAGATTGTCCGCCGTGATGCGAAAAAGCATCCAAGCCCAAATAGCGGCTGGTGTGAGGCTGCTGTTGCCGGTTTGCTCGGCATCGAGCTTGGCGGAATAAATAGATATAAAGGCCGTGTTTCCCATCGCGCTGAAATGGGAGAACCTTTAAAGCAAAAAACAGCAGAGCATATCCTGCTCACTAATCGGATTATGGAACGGTCCTCTCTTTTATTTTTACTGATGATGTGGATAGGAGGTGTCATTTATGAAATGGCCCGCACATGGCTCTAATCCAGCCCATCTATATGAAAGCTTACAAATGAAGAAGCCGGACGTTTTGATAGACTTTAGCGTTAACGTAAATCCATATGGCCCGCCGCCAAGCATTAAGGATAATTGGTCCAGCTGGTTATCCGCCGTTTCTGATTATCCGGATCCTTACGGTAAAATGGTAACCAAACAGATTGCCAGTCTCAACGGAGTGAATGAACAACAGGTCGTGTTAGGAAACGGTGCAGCTGAAGTGATTCAGTTTCTCGGCCAGCTGTGGCGCGGACGGAGAGTTGTCATCGTTCAGCCGGCATTCTCTGAATATGAAGCAGCCTGCCGGGTGTATGGTTGCGAAATAGATTATGTTTTCACCAATAAAGATCATACTCTGCCAATCAATGAATTAACGACTAAGGCTCAAGGAGCAACGGCTGTTTTTGTTTGCACACCGAACAATCCGAGCGGCATCGCTTTTTCAGAAAGGGAGATCATTGAATTGTTAGACAGCCTTGCTTCGAGTGGCTGCTGTGTTGTCATTGATGAAGCGTTTTATGACTTTGCCGGCTCCGTCACAGTGGCTCGTTTCATTAAAGATTACCCAAACTTACTCATTCTAAGATCACTGACGAAAATGTATGCGATTGCCGGCTTGAGGATCGGTTATCTGCTTGCTGACGAAGCCTTAGCTTTGCAAATTGCCCGATTCCGCCCCCATTGGAATGTAAATGCCCTTGCCTTGAGGGCAGCAGAAGCTGTATTAGCCGATTCTTCGTTCGTTGAATGGTCGCGGGAGAAAATCACCGAAGAACGAAAAAGAATGCTTGAGTTTCTGGAGGAAGAGGGATTCCGATTTACCCGGTCTGTCGTTAATTTTTATTTGCTCAGAGACCCTTTGCTTGAAGACCAGGAACCGCTTTTTTTGTTTCTGCTAAAACAGGGAATTGTTCTGCGCCATACATACAATTATCCCGGGATTGAAGGCAAGTGGCTAAGAGCAGCGATAAAGACGGAAAAAGAAAATAACAAGCTGAAAGAGGCGCTGCTACAATGGAAAAAGCAGAATTAACCCTTATTGTTGGCGGTGTACGCAGTGGGAAGAGCAAAGAAGCAGAGAGACACGCTGTGTTGGAGGCTGAGAGATTAAAAGGAGCCCTTCATTATGTAGCGTGCGGGAAGATAACCGATGAAGAAATGGCCGCCCGCGTCTGCTCCCATCAACGGGAGCGAAAAGCGTCAGGGAAGGAATGGACGACGTGGGAGCAGCCTGTTCGAATTGAAACTTTATCTGAGCGCTTTACACAACAAGACACCGTATTGATTGACTGCTTGACAACATTGCTAACGAATGAATGGTTTGCAGGTAATACAAAGGAAGAAGAGTGGGCAGACCCGAACTTTCATATGAGTGTTACGCACAATATTCGAATGGGAATCGATCAGATTAGAGAATCAGCAGGCGCAGTTATTATCGTCTCAAACGAACTGGCCTATGAGCTGCTCGGCAGCCCGCTTGTATTTTACTATGCTAAAGCATTGGGTGAGCTACATCAATGGCTGATAAACGAAGCGGCACTTGCTGTGCTCGTCGAGCATGGATGTCCGCTTGTAAAGAAGGAGAGATTGAAAGTATGAGAGGAATTATGATTCAAGGAACTGCTTCTGATGTTGGAAAAAGTCTGATCGTAACTGCACTATGCCGGCTGCTTCTTCAAAAAGGATTTCAACCAGCCCCCTTCAAATCTCAAAACGTCACAAATTATGCTTATATAACAGAGGACGGCAAGGAGCTGGGCAAAGCGCAAGTGCTGCAGGCTGAAGCTTGCCGGTTGGAGCCGCTGCCAGAGATCAATCCAATTTTATTAAAGCCGGCTAAACCAGGCCGCTCAGAAGTTGTTTGGCTCGGCGAGCGGTTAGAAGTGATTTCAGGTATGAAGTATCGTGAACAGTATTATAGCAAGGCGGTAGAAACGATCCAGCATTCGTTGGCGAAGCTTCGTGAACTATCGGATTTCCTCGTTATCGAAGGGGCGGGCAGCCCGGTAGAAATGAATTTAAAGAAGCGGGAAGTTGTCAATATGAAAGTGGCTGAACTAGCTGATGTGCCGGTCATATTAGTTGCTGACGTGCAGCGAGGCGGTTTGTTTGCCAGTGTTGTCGGCACGCTTGATCTGCTTGAGCCGCAGGAGCGCGGCCGCGTGAAAGGAATAATCATTAATAAATTTCATGGAGATCCATTGCTATTTGATGAGGGAAAACAATGGCTGGAAGCGCGTACTGGCATTCCTGTTCTGGCTGTTCTTCCTTATTTAGCTGATCACCAGCTGGAAGAAGAGGATGCTTTGTCCCCTCCGACGAAAAAACTACAGCTGGAAGAACAAGAAATGATGAACAGCAAGGAAGAAACATATAATCAACTGGCTGCCCATTTACAAAAGCATCTTGATTGGGAAAAGTTTATTTCAATTGTTAGCGAAGCAGAGAAGGAAAGCATCAGATGAAAGGGAGAGCTTATATCAATGGCTTTTTATTGAACATGCAATTTTTTTCTGCAGTACCCGTCCATCGGGAGTTGCCGGTGGACGCCCGTCATTTACAAGCAGCCTTGCGAATGTTTCCGCTCCTCGGTTTAGTGAAAGGCCTTGTATTTGGCAGTGTTTTTTGGCTTTTACTCGAGTGGTCGCCATTCTCTCCTCTCGGCAATGCTTTTCTTTTTTGGCTGCTGCCGATCATCTGGACAGGCGGGCTCCATCTGGATGGCTGGATTGACACGAGCGATGCTTTTTTTTCTTACCGGGATATTGATAAGCGGCTTGAAATATTAAAAGATCCACGTGTCGGTGCGTTTGGGGTACTTTCGCTCATTGTGCTACTGGCTGCTCGTTTCCTTTTCTTCTATGAAATTTTTTTATTTGGAAACCATGCGCTTCTTCCTTTGGTTGTCCTCATTCCTTTTTACAGCCAAATGATAACCGGCCTTCTGCTAAATGGGGTAAAGCCGGCAAAGGAGGAGGGCATTGCTTATTTTTTTCAACAGGGAAAAGATCCGCGTCTTGCGCTCACCTATAGCTTCTGGGCCGCCGCCGTCGGATGGGTTTTCATCTTTATAACCGGAAGCGTTTCTGCGTTGCTGCTGTTCATCGCTATGGCTTATTTGTTTTTCCTGTTGGCCCGCCGGGGCGCACTTAAACACTTTGGCGGCATCACGGGAGATTTGCTTGGTGCCAGCTTGGAAGGAGCGGAAATACTTTTATGGACGATCTTGTGGTTATTGGTCTCTATCGGCATGGCGTAACGGCAGATAATGAAAAAAGGGCCTTTAGTGGCTGGACGGATTCAGCCTTGAGTGAAGCTGGAAAAAGAGGGCTGGAGCAGCTTAAGCTCGATCTCCCTTCCTACGAAAAGGTGATAGCCAGCGATCTACAGCGTTGCATAGATACGGCTGCGATTTTTTTTCCAGATAACCGGGTTGATGTCTGGCCCGAATTTCGCGAGCTGAATTTCGGCTGCTGGGAAGGAAAAACTCATCAGGAGCTGGAACATTTAGAGGAATACAAAGCTTGGCTACAAAACCCGTTCTCCAGTCCGCTGCCGGAGGGAGAAAACTATAGGCAGTTTGGAGACCGGATTAGGGAAGCGTGGAAGAAATGGTTAGAGGTCCTGGATCAATATAACTTAAAACGCACAGCTATCGTTACCCACGGAGGCGTCATTCGTTATTTGCTGACAGAACTAGCACCTGACAGAAAAGAATTCTGGGAATGGAAAATAGAAAATGGACACGGCTATGAATTGGCCGGCTCGCTTTCTGCATTAAGGAGGGGCGAAAGATGCATCTCGTTACAGGTGGTGCCTTCAACGGCAAAAAGCAATGGGTAAAGACAAGTTACGGGCTGGAGAAAAAAGCGCATAACTGGCACTCATTTTATAAAACGGATAAGACAGAAGAGTGGACGGAGTCAGTTGTGATATTGGAAGGCATTGAACGGCACGTCCGCCGGCTCAGCGAGAAAGAAGAAGATCCAGAAGCGGCCCGCATAGAATGGAATAAAGAGCTGGCCGGCTGGTTGGAATGGGAAAAGGAAGAGGAGAGCCGGCAAGTGGTTCTTATCGGCACAGATATAACAAAAGGCATTGTACCGGCAAATGCATTTGACCGAATGTGGCGGGATGCCGCAGGCTGGTGCTTTCAGGACGCCGCGAAACAGGCTCGCCGAGTCATTCAAGTATGGTATGGTTTGCCGCAAATCATTAAAAATGAGGGGGAAGAAATATGAGACTGTATACACGAACGGGAGACAAAGGAGAAACAAGTATTATTGGAGGCCGCGTTGGAAAAGACCATCTGCGTGTAGAAGCCTACGGTACAGTGGATGAAGCCAACTGCTTTGTCGGCCAGGCAATGGCGGAACTTGAAGCAAGCAAGGAGAAATTCACGGATATTCTCGCTGATTTGGAAACGATCCAGCACGAGCTGTTTGATTGCGGGGGAGACTTAGCGACGGTCGCAGGAAAACGGGAATGGAAGCTGCAGCCGGAATCCGTCAGTGAGCTGGAAAAGAAAATTGATGATTATATTAAAGAAGCACCAGAGCTGGAGCGATTCATTTTGCCAGGCGGGTCAAAAGCTTCTGCTTCCATCCATATCGCCCGCACGGTAACGCGCCGCGCAGAACGGCTTGTGGTTGCCCTCATGCGTGAGGAGGAAGGCATTCATCCGGTTACTCTCCAGTACTTAAACCGTCTCTCTGACTATTTCTTTGCGATCGCCCGCGTGATTAACTTCCGGTTTGGTGTTAAGGATGTAGAGTATATTCGCAGTGCAAAGGTCTTTCGCGATGGAAAAAGAAAGGAAGATAAGAAGTGAGCAGTAAAAAGATTTCCTGGCTCGCTTTATTCACCGCCCTTTCGGTTGTAGGCGGGATGATCAAAGTGCCAGCACCAGCAGTTGTGACAAGTATAGCGCTGGATTCTTTTCCAGCGCTCCTTGCGGCCGGTCTTCTCGGTGCGGGGCCAGGCGCACTCGCTGCTGCTTTTGGCCATTTGATTTCAGCATTGACTGGAGGGATGCTAATGGGGCCTTTCCACTTGCTCATCGCTGCTGAAATGGCAGGTGCCGTTTGGCTGTTCGCTAAAATTCACCAGGCGAATAAAAGAGTAGTAGCTATTATCATGTTTGTTTTGGTTAATGGACTTGTTCTTCCATTCCCTTTTATCTTTTTCATGGGCTGGGGATTCTATATTGCGATGCTTCCTTCCCTTCTCATCGCCTCAGCTTTAAATGGGGTGCTTGCCTGGGTGGCTTTGCCCCGCCTGAAAATGTTATTTGAGAAGCACTTTGGCGGTGTACAGGCGTGAAGCGGGATGTGATCTATGCCAATGAATTAGTCATTGCTGCGGATAACAGTGGTTCAGTTGGTGAGAAGCCAGGTGACACCGTAAAGGCAGACTATGAAACAGTCGGTTATTTTTCCGCGCGTGTGGCACTCATGGAGTGCTTGGCAGCGGGTGGAGAGCCGTTTGCAGCAGTGCTTCAAAACTTTGCAGGGGAGTCAGCCTGGAGGGAGCTGACGGCTGGAGTGGAACGGGCAGCCCGGGAAGCGGGATGCACCGTTGACATAACAGGGAGTACAGAAACAAATTTTGTTATGGGTGAGTCCGCTGTCAGCATTGTAATGATTGGCCGTCATTTAAGAAAAATGAGTCCCTTTGACGAGAAAGAGGTCTGTTACGGAGTTATTGGAAAACCACTCGTTGGTCCGGAAGTGCTGGCTGAACCGGAATCTGTTGCTCCCCTGCAATTATTTCGGCAAATTCTTCAAGTAGAAGGATTGCGCAGTATTTGGCCTGTTGGTTCAAAAGGAATTGCTTATGAAATGAGAAAACTGAGTGGCAATGAAGAGCTACAAGCAGAAAATATTCATTGCTCTCTTGATGTCAGCAAGTCTGCAGGACCGGCTACTTGCTTTTTAATAGCTATAGAAACAGATGCAATGGAGAAGTTAAAAGAACTTTGTAACTCGTTATATACACCTTTGAAAATAAAGCTTTAATCTTATAAAGAATAAAAAGAGAACATGAAAAAGCTTTTTAGTGGTTCGGTGTCTTCACTAAGTGCTTTAGCATGTTCTCTTTTTATATAATCGCAAAAGAAATCAGCTTGTTTAACTAGCTATATTTTTATTTTTCACAGAGACTTATTCGTTCTCTTTCACAGCCATTAAATGAATCCCTTCAATAAAAGTATCAATTAAAATAAAGAAACTTTGATCGATATCTAATGACATCGCGAATCCACCCATTTGTTCAATCGAAGTAAAGCCATGCAAAATGCTTCGTAGTCCTCTAACCATGTGAATAGCAGTATCTTCCTTCAAGTTGTATGCCTGAAGAACTTTAACGACAAGTTTAACGATAGCCTGCTGTGCTTGATGCAGTTCACGATCTTCAGGATCAGGGAATCGGGTAGCAGCTTCATAAAGCCCGGGATGTGTTCTTACAAATTCTATATAAGTTTGGCTAAGCGCTCTGATTGCCTCGTCTCCTGAACGGCCCACCGCCGCCTGCAGCATGCACTCGTACAGTGACTTTATGCCCTGGATCGCCAGCTTCTGTTTTAACTCATCTAATCCGTTAATGTGGTTGTAGAGGGAGGGAGGACGCACTTGTAATTCTTTCGCTAGCACGCCGATGGACAGTTGTTCGAGCCCGTTATCGTCAATGAGCTCAACTGCTTTTTGCAAAACAACAGACAAATCTAATTTCATACGGGGAGACATGGTATGTTCACCTCTTAAGAGAATTGATGTAATTTTTGTTCTGCCTTAATAATGGCTTTATTTATTAAACCTTCCGGCTGTTCCAGCATTTTGCCATGCCCTACAGCGAGCAGACCGGGACGAAGGTTTTTTAGCTTTTTAGCACTTTCAAGCGCTGTCGCCTTATCCCAAGTGCCGAATGCCGGAAATGGAAAGGATGGTCTAATCATTCCGGCTACTGCCATCCCTCCCCTTGTTTGAAGGGCATCACCAGCAATTAGGCTGCGATTTCGAATATCAAAAAGGGAAATGGAACCAGGGGTATGCCCAGGGGAAGATACGATCTCCAATGAGCCAACCCGTTCTCCTTCTTGAAGAAGGGAATCTGGACGGGTTTTTAGCCTTTTGGGGACTCCTCCGCGAATCGGACTGTCTGCTTCATTTTCCATAAGACGGATATCGCCATCAAACAATAAAGAATCCCTTGAAGAAATGAAGACAGGAACATTAGGCATTGCTTCCTTTAAAGTATCCAGTGCCCCCACATGATCATCGTGGGCATGTGTAATCATTATTTTTGTGATTGGCTTGCCAATCATTTTAGCAGCATGCATAATCCCTTTTCCACTATAGGGAAGAGCTGCGTCAATGAGTGTAAGTTCAGTTTCTTCCTCAACTAAATAACAATTAACAGGAAAAATATGGGGCGTAAAAGTCAATTGAAACAATGTGCCAGCCTTTGTTATCTTCATTTTTATCAAACTCCCAACTATTACTAATATAATTAATATATTAACTAATATTGTTAGTTTTAGCAATGATAATTTAAATATAGGGTTTGTTTTCTACCTTTCTCAGAGTACAAGAGCCTAACTTCTCAAGTAGTTGTCTGTCAACGTGCGAAGCTTGATAAGAAGGGGGAATACAGCAGTCAGACGAACAAGGAAGAAAACAAATGTCCGCCAATAATATGAAAAAGAAGCAGCCCTTAAAGAGCTGCTTCTTTTTCATATCCATTCACAACCAGATCTAACTTTCCTGTTTCAGGATCAATGACAAGCCCGTGCACAGGAATTTCATTTACCATGAGAGGATGTTGCTTTACCATATCGACACTGTGCTTCACACTTTCTTCAACACTGCTGAATCCTTCAAGCCAATGATCTACATCAATACCAGCATGGCGGAGCGTATCAATTTTTTCCTCTTTCACGCCCCGTTCTTTCATCGCAGTTAGAATCACATCACTTGATAGCGTACTCATCCCGCAATCGTGATGACCAACGACTAATACTTCATCTGCTTGCAGCTGATAGACGGCTACAAGCAAGCTTCTCATAATACTTCCGAATGGATGATTAACGATAGCTCCAGCATTGCGGACGATTTTTACATCGCCATTTCTAAAATTCATCGCTCTAGTAACTAATTCTACCAGACGCGTATCCATGCAAGTTAAAATGACCACACGCTTATCAGGGAATTTATCTGTTGTAAATTCTTCATACATTTTATCATTCACGAACTTTTTGTTATAGGACAGTACTTCATGTAATAACGTCATCTAACCAACCCCTTCTTCATTCAGCTTATTTTCCATCTTAGCTACAATAAATTATATCTTATTCTATACTCAATTAATTAGGATTTTTGTAGTAAATTACTGCTTTTTATTCATAAATATCTCCCGTGGATAGGCGAGAAGTCGATTTCTCCTGCGGAAATGAATAAAAAGGATTCATTTGAGTGGGTCGAAATAGTTAGAGAGACGGAATGAATGAAAGAGGAAAGAATATCTTAAAGTAAGTGAAGCAAAGAGAAAAAGAGGGATGATAGTATATAACGTTTGGAGTAACGAACAACTTTTAAATGTTATAAAATAATATGTCAGAAAATTTAATATTTTCATGAAAATTGTCTTGTCATCGCCCTTTTTTTAATATATTATTACGTTTAAAGGATGATATGGAAAGGTTTTCAAATAAAACAGGCTATATTTCCTTACCTATTAAATTTCTCCAAAAGTATAACAAAAAAAGAAAGCTGATTTAACTTATGATATTACGATGATTAAATCAGCTTTACTTTATAAAGAAAGAACGGCTTTCCTTCCCACACTTTACGAATGCAATTCGACTACTTTAGACCTAGAAGGATGCTGTAAGTTTGAAGGGAGAGAAGGAAATGAAGAAAAGAATGTTAGCGCTGTTAACAGCAATGATGATGGTGTTCCTTGCTGCATGCAGTGGGGGAGACGCTGATTCTGCATCAGGGGATGGAAAAGACTCAGGCGGAGAAATCAAGATTGGCAGTGTAATTGATGCTTCTGGAAGCGCTTCACCACTTGGGAAAGGCGAAGAGGAAACGATAAAAATGATCGTTGATGAACTGAATGAAAAGGGCGGGATTGACGGAAAGAAAATTAAACTGATTTCCATCGATTCAAAGTCAGATCAAAATGAAGCAGTCCTTGCCACAAAGAAATTAATTGAGCAAGAAAAGGTAACGGCAATTATCGGGGGAACAATTAGCGGTAACAGTCTAGCCATGATACCGTTGGTTGAAAAAGCAGGCATTCCATATCTTTCGCTGGCAGCCAGCAAGCAAGTAAATAACCCGGATGACAAATCACCGCGTAAGTGGACGTTTAAAACGGCACAGGGAGATGATGTTGTCATTCCTAAATTGCTTGAATATTTGGAAAAAGAGGGAGTTAAAAAAGTGGCCTGGCTTAATGTAGCTAATTCCTACGGTACTAGCGGTCATGAGGAATTCACAAAGCTTGCAGGCGATCATGGCGTGAAAGCGGTCATCGAAGAGGAGTTTGAAGCGACAGTCAATGACGCTAAATCTACTTTAACACGTGTTAAAAAAGCAAAGCCTGAAGCAGTTATTGTTTGGGGAACAGCGCAGGAATCAGCGGTTGTAACGAAAAATATTCGTGAAATTGGCATGGATGTTCCCATCATTGAAAGCCATGGAATCGGGACAAAGCAATTTATTGAATTAGCAGGAAACGCAGCAAATGGAGTTATTTTCCCAGCCGGAAAACTATTGGTATTAAATGAGTTAGACGATAGTGATCCACAAAAGAAAAGCTTTCGGCTTTCAAAGAAGCCTATGAAAGCAAGTATAAAAATACAGCAAGCACCTTTGGTGGCCATGCGTATGACGCTATTCATATTTTAGCGGAAGCCCTTGAAAAAGGCGGAGCTGATAAAGAGAAGATAAGGGAAGCTATTGAGAAAACAGATGGATTTGTAGGTATTTCAGGCACATTTAAAATGTCACCAGAAGATCATAATGGCTTAAAGTCTGATAGTCTCGTCATGGTGAAAATCGACGAAAATGGCGAATGGAAGCTAGGGGAGTAACCGGCAGCAAGCTGAATCATTGATTAAAGAGAGAAGCAGGGAAGGAAAGAGGATTCCCTGCTTTCCTGATAAAGGTGGGAGTAAACATGGAGCTAACCAGTCAATTTATCCAGCTGATTTTTTCAGGTTTAACAATCGGCAGTATCTATGCATTAGTTGCCATCGGATTTGTCATCACGTATAACATTACAGGCGTTTTGAACTTTGCCCAAGGAGATTTTGCTATGCTTGGGGCGATGTTTGCGATTACATTTGTTTCCATGGATATGCCAATGGGATTAGGAATCATTTTAAGCATAGGAATCGTCGTGCTAATCGGCGGGATTTTTGAACGGACAGCCATCTATCCGGCGCGTAATGCATCGCTCCCAACATTGATTATTATCACGCTTGGGGTAGCGATTGCGATCCGCGGGCTTGCCATTCTAATTTGGGGAACACAGCCAAGATCATTGTCGCCGTTCACAGAAAATAATCCGATTAACGTGTTAAATGCCGTATTGCTGCCACAAAGCATTTGGGCAGTGGGGATTTCAGTCGTCAGCTTAATTGCCATGCACTACTTTTTTAATAAAACATTCATTGGAAAAGCTGTTACAGCATGTGTAGTCAATCGTTCTGCTGCTAGATTGATGGGAATTAAGCCCGAATGGATGTCTTTTATTTCGATAGCAGTGAGCGCAGGGCTTGGAGCCATTGCCGGTATTATTATCGCCCCGATCTCGGGAGCCACATACGAAATGGGATTAATGATTGGCATGAAAGCTTTTGTTGCTGCGGTAATTGGCGGGTTGACCAATGCGCCAGCTGCCATTATCGGCGCTTTTATGATTGGGATATTGGAATCATTTACAGAAGGTTTGTGGACGTCAGGATATAAAGATGCAATCAGCTTTGCCTTACTTCTTATCGTATTGTTCTTCATGCCGAATGGGCTGTTTGCTAAAGCGAGTGGAAAGCGGGTGTAGAGTAGATGAATCATCCAAAAGTAAAAGAGCTATATAACAGGCACTATGGCGGTCTCTTGCTGTTCATAGCTGCTCTCATCATTGTTCCTTTTTTTGCTAACTCCTTTTTGTTAAGTGTCATGATCTTAGTAGGTCTTTATGCGATTGTTACAACAGGATTGACCATGCTTATGGGGTATGCGGGACAAATATCACTGGGACACGCCGCTTTTTACGGAATAGGCGCTTATGCTTCCGCTGTCATGACGGGGACTTATGGAATGTCAGGAATTGTTGGCATTCTGGTTGGTGTGGCTTTAGCAATTATCATTGCGGTTTTAATCGGCATCCCAACATTGAAGCTTAAAGAGAATTATCTAGCGCTTGCCACACTTGGCTTCGGTATCATTATTTTTACCTTTTTCAAGGAATTAAAAGAGCTTACCGGCGGCTTAAATGGATTCTTTGGTATCCCATCATTTAATTTGTTCGGATTTTCTTTTGATACGGATGTGAAATTTTACTTTTTGATTTGGGCGCTACTGATTGTCGGTATTATCTTTTCTAAAAATATTATTGACTCACGTGTTGGGCGGGCACTCCGTTCTATCCATGGCAGTGATGTGGCAGCCAATTCAATCGGAGTGAATATTCAACAGTACAAATTAAAGGTATTTGTGTTAAGTGCCATCTACGCTTCCGTTGCTGGCAGCTTGTATGCTCATTACGTGACTTTTATTAATCCAGATCTATTTACAGCGATGGAGTCGATTAACTTCCTGATTATGGTTGTTATCGGAGGATCGGCAAGTGTTTGGGGAGGAATGATTGGAGCCATTGTTTATGTTCTGTTAAACGAACTTTTAAAAGACATTATTCCGGTGTTTTTTCCGAATGTGGGAGGAGAATTCCAAATTGTCTTCTTTGGTGTACTTCTTGTTGCCATTTTAATTTATATGCCTCAAGGACTTGCACCGACACTTGGAAA
The DNA here is from genome assembly GCF_003600835.1 of Bacillus sp. PK3_68. Taxonomy (NCBI): domain Bacteria; kingdom Bacillati; phylum Bacillota; class Bacilli; order Caryophanales; family Bacillaceae; genus Bacillus; species Bacillus sp. PK3_68. The sequence goes on from NZ_NQYC01000001.1 coordinate 3,406,331, forward strand.
GTTATGGGGACGTCTAGCGGGACGGAAAGCTAAAAAGACCGCCATCACTGGACCGCCGAATGCTGATGCAACAGTGGGAGGGAGTAAATAATGAGCAAACCGCTGCTGGAAGTGAAGGGATTAACGAAAGCCTTTGGAGGTGTTGTCGCTGTTAGCGGCGTTGACTTCCATTTAAATGAAGGGGAAATCGTGGCGGTAATTGGACCGAACGGTGCTGGAAAGACAACGCTTTTCAATATGATTACCGGTGTGTTGCCGCCTACATCGGGGCAAGTGTTTTTCAGCGGGAAGGAAATAACAGGAAAACAGCCTTACCAAATTGCTGATGCAGGCATTACCCGTACATTCCAAAACTTGCAGGTGTTCGAAAATATGAGTGTCATTGAAAATGTAATGACCGGTGTGCATTGCCGATTAAAAACAGGATTTCTACAGGCCGGTTTCCGGTTGATGGGTGTGAGGAAGGAAGAACAGCAGGCGTTCGATATAGCAATGAGTTGTTTAGAGAAAGTCGGAATTGCTGATCTCGCTTTTGAACCGGCAGAAGTGCTTCCTTATGGAAATCAGCGTCTGTTGGAAATTGCCAGAGCGTCTGCTTCTTCGCCAAAGCTCATTCTTCTTGATGAGCCAATGGCCGGGTTAAATCCGCAAGAGTCAAGACAGCTTGTTGATATTATTAAGAAAAAGCGGGATGAAGGAATGTCATTTCTTTTTGTAGAGCATGACATGGAAACAGTAATGGGAATTTCTGATCGCATTGTCGTTATTGATTATGGTAAAAAGATTGCCGAAGGTACGCCGGCTGAAATTTATGAAAATGAGAAGGTAATTGCCGCTTATCTTGGAACGGAAGAGGAGGAGGCGATTTGATGCTTAAAGCAACGGATATTCATACGTATCATGGCTTTCTCCATGTGTTAAAAGGAATTTCCTTTGAATTAAACAAAGGAGAGATTTTCGCTATTGTCGGTTCAAATGGGGCTGGGAAAAGCACACTGCTCGGTACAATTGCCGGCATTTATCAACAACGCAAAGGAAGCATTCTCTATGAGGGAGAGGAGGTCGGCAAGCAAAAGGTAGAAGCCATTGTTAAAAAGGGAATTTGTCTTGTACCGGAGCGTCGGCAGATTTTTGATGCTTTGTCCGTGAAAGATAACATGATGCTCGGTGCTTATCATCGCTATCGGCAAAGCAAAAAAACACTCCAAAAAGATATAGACCGCTGTTATGAATTGTTTCCAAAGTTAAAAACAATGGAAGATCGTCCCGGAGGCCTGCTCAGCGGCGGGGAGCAGCAAATGCTCGCTATTGCACGCGGTTTGATGTCTAACCCGAAATTAATGATGCTGGATGAACCATCATTGGGGCTGGCACCGCTGATTGTTAAGGACATTATGAATATCCTTGATCAGCTGCGCACAGAATTTGGCACAACCATTATTTTAGTGGAGCAAAATGTAAAAGCTGCTTTGAAAGTGGCTGATCGAGCATGCGTGATGGAACGGGGAGAGATCGCTATCGAAGGAGAAGCTAAAGCATTGATGAAGGACCCAAGAGTGCGAGATGCTTATCTCGGCGGCAAAAGCCAATCTGTTTCTGTCTAATGAATAAGAGGAATAGAGAAGGGATACTGTGAAACACAAACAGTATCCCTTTTTGCTGTCCTATATTAGTTTCAGTGAAAGTTTTATCTCTTCTTCCAACTCGTCCATCAAGATGAAACGGGCTTTTCGAAATCGTTCTTTTCCTTGAATGAAAAAAAGAACAGCTGGAACAGAAAAGACCGTATATTGACCAGAAATGTCGGGTGCTTCCGTCATATTTGCCTCTACAGCATATACATCGGGAAATTGCTTCAGCAATTCCTCTACACGTGGATGGATGGCATGACATACTGAACAGTTTGGGCCAGAAATAAAGGCAAGAACAGCCTCATGCTCGTGAAGGGCTGTCTGCAATTCGGCAAGCGATGAAATCGTATGCAAAAAATCACTCCTTTCCCTTATTGTAAATCTTTTTTGATTATCACAGCAAGCACGCTTATAATGGAAGATAGTTTGAACAGGGAGGGATCTTCTAATGGCAGGAAGAAACGAAGAAGAATTAAAGCAGGATATTTCACTTTTAGGAAACCAAGGAACGAAGTATACATTTGAATATGATCCGTCGATTTTAGAGTCATTTGACAATAAACATCCAAATCGGGACTACTTTGTAAAATTTAATTGTCCGGAATTTACAAGCCTTTGCCCGGTGACTGGTCAGCCGGATTTCGCGACCATTTATATCAGCTATATTCCTGACATCAAAATGGTAGAAAGCAAGTCACTCAAGCTCTATTTATTCAGCTTCCGTAACCATGGTGATTTTCATGAGGACTGCGTGAATATTATCATGAATGACTTGATTGAATTAATGAATCCTCGCTACATTGAAGTATGGGGCAAATTTACGCCGCGTGGCGGCATTTCTATTGATCCATACTGCAACTGGGGACGTCCGGGAACAAAGTTTGAAGAAATGGCGAATTATCGTTTAATGAACCACGATATGTATCCCGAAACGGTGGATAACCGTTAAAAAATAAAAATCATTAGTGATCATAAGAATACTATGCTATACTTGGTCTACCATTTACTATTACTTGTTTCGATTTTCCCTATTCATTCGTGAATAGGGAATTTTTATGGTGTTTAAAATAAAAACAGACTCTAATTTTAGAGTCTGTTTTTATTCGTTGATTTGTATTATGCTTTTTGAACGTTAGTTGCTTGCAATCCGCGTTGGCCTTGTTCAATATCAAATGTTACAGCTTGACCTTCGTCTAAAGATTTATAACCGTCGCCTTGGATAGCTGAGAAATGAACGAATACATCGTCTCCATCTTCGCGTTCGATAAATCCAAAACCTTTTTCTGCATTAAACCATTTCACTTTACCTTGTTCCATTTGTAATTCCTCCTCGTATGCAGCGCATACATTGTGTTACTATCCTTGCTCCAACTCTTCCAGACGAAAGTATATATATCACTTATCAATCCTTACCGAACAAAAATAATTCCTGTTAAATGTAACATGAAAAGTTTGAATGAACAAGTGAAAATAAAATATAATCTTTATAAATGTAAAAAAGTTAAAATCCCCCCGGAAATGATGTTTATTCATTCCATCAATCTACCATTGTTACGCTCAAGGCCTAGGATGGATGCCTGCTATATCGAAAGAGAGGCAAGCTGGCATTAAGCGGCAGTATCTTTAGTGGTTTAAGGCTCCAAGAAGTTTGCTAGTGATGTGACCATGGCAGTCTATTTAAAAGAGATGACCTAATAAGGCATCTCTTTTGTTTGTAAAAGCTATCTAGGGTGAGGGAAGATGCATAGATGTAGGGAGCTGCGAACGAATACTGCGGGACTTGAAGCTTATCCTGCTATTTCATTCCCTAATTTTTTTAAAAAATCTAAAAAGAACTAATTGATAGGAAAAAAGTTGTGGTATAATCATCGCATTGATAGAGAATATAGGAGGTCATTTATGAAAAAGATTGTCGGGTTCATTGCTGCTTTGATTTTATTCGCCACTTTACTACCTTCACAACAAGCAGAAGCAGCGGCTGTAAACAAGCACTATACGGTCGGTGTAGCAAAGTTAGATGTGCGTGAAAAGCCAAGTCCAAAAGCAAAAGTTATCGGTTCATTAAAGAATGGAACAGTGGTATTTGTTTACAACACTGAATCAGGTGGATGGTCGAAGATTAAATATAATGGAAAAGCGGGATACGTAGCTTCAAGCGGGTTTGTAAATTATGATAAGGCCACCGCAGCTAAATCCCTTGTCGTAAAAGCTTCTCCAGGCACCTCGTATAAAACCGTAGGGAGCATTAAGGCGGGTCAACCAGTGCAAGTATATGGCGGTGTACCTGTCGGTAAGGATCAGGGCGACTGGATTTCAGCTGATCAATATGGCTGGTCTAAAATCAAATATAAAAACAAATACGCCTATGTCAAAGCACACGAGTTGAAATTTGCTGATCCCTATAATTGGGCGCCAGGGGTGAAGGCGGCATTTGAAGCTGATCTAGTGCGACAAGGATACGCAGATTCCATCGATACGATCAGATATAAAAAATCCGGTATTTTTGGCAATCAAGGATACTATTCAGTAAGCGCTAAGATGGATGGAGTATACTACGACTATATCGTTACGGTTAATGTAAAAACAGGCTGGTATCACGGATAATTAAATCTTCTATAGCTATATATTGTAAAGAGCTGCTTATTACAGCAGTTCTTTCAGACTGTAGACAAACTCAATGAAATTCTAGAGTTTGTCTACAGTCCTTTTTATTTTGCTTGTGAATGGGAGCTGTTGATTTCCATTCCAGGCGCTTCGCTTTCCGCGGGGCGGGCGGTGAGCCTCCTCGCCGCGAAAGCGCCTGCGGGGTCTCACCTGTCCCGCTGATCCCGCAGGAGTCTTTGCGCCATCCATTTCAATCAACAGGGGTTACAAAGTTAGAGTAGCCGTACAACCATACCTGTTTTAAAATAAATAGATCAAACACTTGAGGTGAGAAAGATGCTTTCGAAAAACAATCCAATCCAACGGAATCAAATAGAAATGATCGCTCTAGACCAGCTTGTACCAGAGAATCACCTGGTCCGTAAAATGGAGGCAGCGATGGATTTCTCTTTTATTTATGACTTGGTGGAAGGATTGTATACGGAAGTGGGCCGCCCAAGCATTGATCCAATTATTTTAATTAAACTAACATTGATCCAATATGCCTTTGGCATTCGATCCATGCGCAAGACGATCGAGGAAGTGGAAACGAATATGGCCTACCGCTGGTTTCTCGGTTATGGATTCCATGATAAAGTGCCGCATTTCTCTACCTTCGGTAAGAACTACGAGCGTCGCTTTAAAGATACCGACCTGTTTGAACAGATCTTCTATCGTATCTTAAAAATAGCTGCCGAGAAAAAGCTCATTAGTGCGGAGCACGTTTTTGTGGATTCCACTCATGTAAAAGCTAGCGCGAATAAGCGTAAATTTGAAAAGAAAATGGTTCGCAAAGAAACACGCGCGTATCCGGAACGCCTCCAAGAAGAGATTAATCAGGACCGAGAGGATCATGGAAAAAAGCCGTTCCCGCCAGATAAGTTCGATAAAGAAGAAACGAAAGAAATCAAGGAAAGTACAACCGATCCGGACAGTGGCTACTACGTTAAAGACGAACGAACCAAACAATTTGCCTATTCCTTTCACGCGGCCGCAGACCGTAAGGGATTCGTAATTGGCACAATGGTCACACCAGGCAACACACATGACAGCCAGATCTTAGAGCCGTTAATGGAGAAAGTGATAGAAAAGGTAGGAAAACCTAAAGCTGTTGGTGCAGATGGAGCTTACAAAACACCTGCCATTGCCAGTTATTTAATGGAAAACGGCATGACACCTGCCTTGCCTTATACACGGCCGCGCACAAAAGAGGGCTTCTTCAGAAAGCATGACTATGTGTACGATGAACATTTTGACTGTTACCTTTGTCCGGCAGGGGAAGTATTGAATTACTCAACGACGAATAAGGAAGGCTATCGTGAATACAGATCACCCAAACAGGTTTGTACCTCCTGCCCTTTTTTAGCTAAATGCACGGAAAGCAGAGATCATCAAAAAGTGGTGACACGCCATATTTGGCAGAAATATATGGAAGAGGCCGACCATCTTCGCCACCACGAAGAAGTTAAAGCGATTTATGCGGAGCGAAAAGAAACGATTGAGCGTGTATTCGCAGATGCAAAAGAAAAGCATGGCATGCGTTGGACAACGTTAAGGGGACTTAAAAAATTGTCGATGCAAGCGATGCTTACTTTCGCTGCCATGAATCTCAAGAAAATGGCCAGCTGGACTTGGCGAGAACCAGAAATGGCTTAAATGATGACCTCGGAGAGGTCTATCTTTCTCTCGAATGGCTTTAAAACTACCGAAAAATCAAAAGGGGTTCGGAATAAGACTATTCCGAACCCCTTTTGTCGACAAACTGAAAGAACTGCTTATTACAGCAGTTCTTTTTTATATACTTTGATTTATCATTATATCTTCTGGGCACTTATAGCAGGATAAACCAAAGATTGGTTTATTCACTGACGGTAGAAGAGAATAATAAGGACAAATGGAAGGGAAAAGAAAACAACTAAAACGGAGAGGCTTCTATTTAAAACGAGAGGTAAAATCGACTTTTCTTACCACCTCTTGCGTGGAAGTTAGTAAAGCAAGAGAGCTTCCTTTTCAAAATTATGATTCTTAATTGGTTAAAACAAAAAATAAAAAGAGTAGACCTTTCCCAAATAGTCAATCGGGGAAAGGTCATTTTTATATATATGAGAGTCGTGTTAGAAGAAACATTGTTAAATTGCAACGTAAGCCTCTTTTATTCGTTTAGGTCAAACGACTCATCTTTGTTTTTGGCAGGAATGATAAAAAGCGGTGATAATCTTCTATTCCTCTCTTGTTCATTCCGTTTATTTCCATTAATTAATGAAAGCATGCGAATAGGCTGATTCTATCAATAATTGAGCTATTTTATATATATAAAAGAAAGATGAAGCAGGAAAAATTAATGAATTTTTCCTAAACTCCACTTTTGATTGTTTTAGGAAAAGAGGCACCACGAATCTTTATGCCTACTTTCATTCCTCCTTATCCTAGCCTGTATTGGTTTTATCATGAAAGCAATGGGGCACAGGATTAGAAAAATAGACCCATTGCTGGGAATTTTTTTAGTATTTTAGATATATATATTATAAAAATGTCATTATTTTAACAAATTTGTTGTTTTTTCTGTTTGCGTGTAATATTTCCTATTGTGGAGAATATTGTCACATGGATAAAATTCAATATTCTCTTGTTTGAAAAAAGATATATGGGGAGATGAGTATGGAACACGAGAAGATGGAAACTCGCCAAGAGAGGATTGCTAAGCTAAAGAAGGCGAGGGCTTATGAAAGAAACTCTAAATGGATTGGTGCAACTCTGGCTGTTTCATTAACTGCTGCATCAGTATTTGTTCAGCCGGAAGAAGCAAAGGCATGCGATTGTGCTGCCTCTTATACGGTGAAAGAGGGGGACACAATTTATTCGCTTGCCAAAAAGTTTCAAGTATCAGTCGAACAATTGAAAAGTAAAAATGGTTTTGCCTCTAATGATTTATATGTTGGGCAGCAGATGATCGTCCCAACTCTTGATGAGAATGGTCGGCCGCTTCATTTAACATTAATGGAGCAAAAGAAGGATTATTTAGAAAACAATGGGGTCCATAAAGAAAGCAATGAAAAGACTGAACCATCCATCAAACCAGAAGAAATTAAAACAGGGTCAACACCATCTGGAAAATCGACAGAGGCACCAGTAGCAGTAGCTGCCATGGAGAAGCTGGATCAAACAGTCACGAAAGTAACCCCCCAACAAACAAAGATAAGCGGCTCGTTCAATCATGTTGTTCAATCAGGAGACAGCCTGTGGAAGATAGCCAACAAATACGGCACGACAGTTGAAAAGATCAGACAGGACAATCAGTTGAAAACGGATGCATTACAGATTGGCCAAAAACTAATCATTACGCCAAAAGGATCAACGGCTAAACCAGGAGCGGGACAAAAGCCGGCGGAACAGCCAAAGCCACCAGCCCCATCAGGTTCAACGGTGACACATATCGTTCAATCGGGAGACAGCCTGTGGAAGATAGCCAACAAATACGGCACGACAGTTGAAAAGATCAAACAGGACAATCAATTGAAAACGAATGCATTACAGATTGGCCAAAAACTAATTATTACGCCAAAAGGGTCAGCGGCTAAACCAGGAGCGGGACAAAAGCCGACGGAACAGCCAAAGCCACCGGCCCCATCAGGTTCAACGGTGACACATATCGTTCAATCAGGAGACAGCCTGTGGAAGATAGCTAATAAGTATGGCACGACAGTTGAAAAGATTAGGCAGGACAATCGATTGAAAACAGATGCCTTAAAGATTGGTCAAAAACTAATCATTACGCCAAAAGGGTCAGCGGCCAAACCAGGAGCGGGACAAAAGCCGACAGAACAGCCAAAGCCACCAGCCCCATCAGGTTCAACGGTGACACATATCGTTCAATCGGGAGACAGCCTGTGGAAGATAGCTAATAAGTATGGCACGACAGTTGAAAAGATTAGGCAAGACAATCAATTGAAAACAGATGCCTTAAAGATCGGTCAAAAATTAATTATTTATAAAAATAAAGAACAGACAAATAAAAAAGAGCCAGGCAAAATACCCGGCCAAAAGATAACCCAAAAGCCAAAACAGGCTTCCTCTACTGTTAATATCGTCAAGAATGACGATTCTTTATCCATTTTAACAAAAAAACTAATATTTCGGCAGAAAATTTGACGAAAAGCAATCAACGAACGATCGTTGTCTCAACCGTCGAACAGAAAAATACGATGGCTGATGGGAAGGTAGCGGCTGTTAAACCGCCGACTGTCACTTATCACATAAAGCCAGGAGATACTTTGTATTCTCTTGCCGAGAGATTCAATACAAAAGTGAGTGCGCTTATGCAGTTAAATAAGCTTCAATACCCTGTAGCCATCATTGGAACAAGTCTTCAAGTTCCTGCGGATCATGTAAAGACAAGTCAGGGAATGATCGTTGGAGCTATTGATAATCGTTCCATCGAAGTACTAATAGATGGTTCATATCAAGTACTAGAAGTTTCGTATGGATCATCTGAATCTTATTCACACGAAGAAAATCAGCAAGTCTTGCTAACTTATACAACAGGAAGTGACGGGCAGCGTCCTGCTTTAATTAATGTAGAGAAAATTTAGGGGGAAGCGGTAGGATAGCTTCTGCCGTTTTCTCCTCATCATGTAATCGCCACTGATCTAAATGTTTAATGCTATGTATTACTGGCAAGCTCCTTTGTTTGAGAGCAGTTCAGCATAATCATAAGTAATTCTCTACAGTTAATCGTTTAATCAAGGGCGACTTGTTGGTGAGTAATGGGAATGTTAAGTAAGAAAAGGGGTATCACGACTTTTCAGCCAGCTGTTCATAAAAAATGAACGGCTGGCTTTTTGATTGAAGAGCTTCTAAGCAGATGATTGTGAGAATGAGTATAGGTATTAAAGATTGTTATGCTGTTGGCCAATCTCTTTAAGGCCAATCATTTCGTTGGCTACTTCAAGATTCCCGTGCTCATCCACAGATTCACCGGGAAGATATTCACTTGCATCAGTATGAAGATTCATTTCTGGTTTGGCAGGGATGAGCGGCGTCTTTTCTGGATCTTTTTTCTTCATTTAATCATCTCCTTTATTATTAATGTGGCTCAGGAGCGCCTGCTTATACAACCAATAGCTGAATAGAATAGCGGCAAAAGAAGAATCTCATTCTGTGAAGATGCAAGAGAAGGCTTTATCAAGGAGAGACTGTAAGGAGAGTTGACCGGTGCGAAAAGCATAGTATAATGGAGCGATGGTGTACTATATGAAGGAAATGGAGGAAGAAACTTGAAAAGGAAACAAACACAACTATGGGTTAGGTGGTTGGTCTTGCTTTTTTTCATCACGGCTAACTTGATTCCCATTTCTGCTGTAGCGGCAAAACAACAACGTCCTTCTTCAGCGAAGCAGGTAATTGTAGCGTTCGGAGATAGCAATACGCAAGGAACAAATTGGAAAATCAATAAGTATGATGAAAAAAGTAAATGGGTAACGAAGCTACAACAAACCCGCACAGTCATTAACTCAGGTATTGGCGGCAATACAACGGAAAATGGCCGGAAACGTTTTTCTATAGATGTATTAAATAAAAAGCCAAAAGCAGTCATTATTATGTTTGGAACCAATGATGCGGTTTTAAATGCCAAAGGGCAGCCGCGTGTATCGAAGGCCCGATTTGAAAGCAACTTAAAATATTTTACTGATGCGTTAAAAGCACGCAAAATCGAAGTGATTTTAATGACAACTATACCTGTTATCCAAGGGAATGGACAGAATGGGTATTATTACTCCCGATATGACCAGAGGCTTTATGCTAAATATAAAGGGGCCAGACAATGGCATAATTCATATAACGCGATCGTCAGAAAGGTAGCCAAAGAAAAGAAGGTTACTTTAATTGATAACTACGACATAATGACGAGATCAATGAAGGGAATAACCGACCGGAATTTAATCGATTCAGGATGGATTGATTCATCTGGCACTCATCTTACCCCACAGGGAGCAGAGGTAATTTATCGTTTTGTCAACAATGCGCTTAATGCTAAGCTTGCAAAATGACAAGCAACTGCTGCAGGGAAAACAACATTGGAAAAACGCAACAGACAATGGCTGGGAGGGGACTTTATTCTTTTTGTGAAAGTCCTTTCATGTCTATAAAAGGCGAGTTTGAAGGAGAACTAAACGTGCAGAAGCTAATTTTTTATTAGCTGTTTAACTGAGAGAAGTTAATAGGACAGTCTTTTTGTCCGCATTTATGGTTTTCTGTATTAGTTTGAGATACATAGAACAATTTATGCCCAAGCAGTTGAATTTCTCTATACAAATGAAATTACCAACTGATTATGCCATTGCTAGAGACCGTGGAGAAACAGATGCCGTGTTTGGTGAAAGTGGGCTAGCTGATGAACTGAGGGGGGATGTCACCAGAGTCCAACAGGACACCGCATGATTGCTTACTCTGTTATGTACTATCTACAAAAATAATGTTTAACGTTTATTTAATAATAAATAAAGAGCACCTCATAGCGAAGGTGCTCTTTGCTTATTTAGTTAACATTAAAGTATCGAGCATCAGGATGAGCAAAGACGATAGCAGAAACAGAAGCTTCTGGTTCCATCATGCATCCCTCGGTTAAGCGGACGCCGATTTCTTCAGGCTGTAGAAGCTTAAAGAGCTTTGTCTGGTCGTCCAAGTTTGGACAAGCTGGATAGCCAAATGAGAAACGCTGTCCTTGGTACTTGGCGGCAAAGCGTTCTTTCATCGTAAAATCAACAGCATCCGGGAAGCCCCATTGGTCACGCATTTCTTGGTGAATCCGCTCAGCAAATCCTTCTGCCAGTTCTAAAGCTGTCGCTTGAAGAGCATGGCTTTGGAGAAACTCGCCTTTTTCCTTTAACTCAACTGATTGTTCCCGAACACCAAATCCGGCACTCACAACGAAGAATCCAACATAATCCATTTCGCCGCTATCCACGGATTTTAAATAATCAGCCAGACAAAGGAACGGTTCTTTTTGCTGGCGAGGGAATGTGAAGCGTTCAATCTCTGTTTTGCTGTCAGCAGGATCATAAATAATAACGTCATTTCCATCAGACTGGGCAGGGAAGAATTGATAGACGCTGGCTGTTTTTAAACGGCCGGATTGCAGAAAGCTGTCCACCGTTTCTTTCAAAGCAATTGCTCTTTCGTCTTGCTCAGCGAGCAGTTTTTCTACTTTGCCTTTTAACCCAAGGTGATGGCCAATTAATGTTTGGATATTAACATAAGGCTCTAAGTGAGCAACAGGGTAGTCACGCTGAAGGCGTTTCTGCAAGTCACGCGGCACGTAAACAGGAACATCCTGGCGAACTGTTTTCTTTGGCTTTTCCAATACAGCCACAGATGAAGATGGCTTCATCGTTTCCCGGTAAGCTTCTACTTCCTTGCGTTTTTCTTGCTTTTCCTTCAGTTCATTTAAGAGCTCTGTTTTTTCTTCAGTGTTTTGCAGACGTCCGGCAATAGCCAGCCCATCCATCGCATCCTTGGCGTATAGAACTGGACCTTCATATTCCGGTGAAATTTTTGTTTCTGTGAAGCGGCGGGAAAGTGCCGCTCCGCCAACTAAGATTGGCAAATCAATGTTCGCAGCTTTCATATCCTGGGCTGTAATAACCATTTGCTGGGCCGATTTAACGAGTAGGCCGGAAAGTCCAACCATATCAGGATTTTCTCGTTTTATCGCTTCAATCAATTCAGCAGGTGTCACTTTAATGCCTAAATCGACGACCTTAAAACCATTGTTGCTTAAAATAATGTCGACAAGGTTTTTACCAATATCGTGAACATCACCTTTTACTGTAGCAAGTACAACTTTTCCTTTCCCGTTGTCGTTTTCTTTTTTCTCCATATAAGGCTCTAAAAAGGCAACAGCGGCTTTCATGACCTCAGCGCTCTGCAGCACTTCCGCTACGATAAGCTGGTTATCGTTAAATAACCGGCCAACTTCCGCCATTCCTTCCATTAATGGACCATTAATAATATCAAGCGGTGTATCGAACATCGTCAAGGCTTGTTCCAAGTCAGGGATTAAGCCTTCCTTTGTGCCCTCCACGACATAATAGCTAAGCCGGCCTTCTACTGTCTTCGGAATATCTTCCTCTTTCTTCTCTTTCTTTTTATCACGGTAAAAGTCAGTAAAGACTGCTAGCGTTTCATCATTCGTTTCAAAAAGAAGCTTCTCTGCCATCGTTATTTCTTCTTTTGGAATGGAAGCAAATCTCTCCAGCTTCTCAGTATTTACGATGGCGTAATCGAGTCCAGCTTGCGTGCAGTGATATAGATAAACGGCATTCAACACTTCACGGCCAACAGGCGGGAGGCCGAATGATACGTTGCTGACACCAAGAACGGTTAAAGATCTGGGCATTTTTTCTTTAATTAGCCGGATGCCTTCCACTGTTTCTTCGGCTGAACCGATGTATTGTTCATCTCCTGTTCCCACGGGGAAGACGAGCGGATCAAAAATAATGTCTTCAGGCGGAAGACCCCATTTATTGACGAGCAGGTCATAGGAACGCTCGGCTACTTCCAGTTTACGTTCGCGGGTCACGGCCATACCCGTTTCATCAATCGTACCCACTACAACGGCTGCTCCATATTGTTTTACAAGTGGAAGGACAGCATCGAAGCGCTCTTCACCGTCTTCTAAGTTGATGGAGTTGATGATTGCTTTTCCCTGTGAGTATTTCAAGGCTTTTTCAATAACTGCTTCATCCGTTGAGTCAATGACGAGCGGCACTTTCACCTTTTTCACGACTTCTTGCATAAAGGCTTCCATATCTTCAAGTTCATCACGATCAGGATTGGCAAGACAAATATCAATGACATGAGCGCCGCCCTTTACTTGGGCGCGAGCGATCTCTGCCGCTTCTTCATATTTGCCCTCAATGATCAATCGTTTGAATTTACGGGAACCAATGACATTTGTCCGTTCCCCGATAAATAATGGCCTCATGGAATCATCATAATGAAGGGGCTCAATTCCGGAAACAACATGTTCATGAGGCTGTTCCGGACGTCTGCGTGGAGGGATATTTTCAATAGCAGCCCTCATTGCGCGAATATGATCCGGTGTAGTTCCACAACAACCGCCGACAATATTTAGCCATCCCTTTTCGGCAAAGCCTTTAATCTTGGCCGCAAGGGACGCAGGTGATTCATGATAGCAGCCATTTTCATCCGGAAGCCCAGCGTTAGGATAACAGCTCACAAAGCTTTGAGATAAGGCAGAAAGCGAACGGATATGATCCGTCATAAATTCTGGACCAGTTGCACAGTTTAAGCCGACGGATAGCGGATGAACGTGCTCGATAGAAATGTAGAAGGCTTCGATGTTTTGCCCTGCGAGTGTGGTGCCCATCGGTTCGATCGTTCCAGAAATCATGATGGGAAGCTTTTTTCCAGTAGCTTCAAAAGCACGTTGAATACCAAGCACACCGGCTTTTACGTTCAGCATGTCCTGGCTCGTTTCCATTAATATAACATCGCAGCCGCCATCAATGAGTGCTGTCGCCTGCAATTCAAAGTCTCTGCTCAATGTGTCAAAATCTATTCCGCCTGTGACAGACAATGTTTTCGTTGTCGGACCGATAGCACCTGCCACATAACGTGGATGATCAGGCGTAGAAAATTCATCCGCGCACTTACGGGCAATTTCGGCTGCCCGCTTGTTAATCTCATAAGCTTTATCACCGAGGTTATATTCATTTAACACGAGAGCCGTGCCGCCAAATGAATTTGTTTCAATGATATCGGTGCCTGCTGCTAAATAATCCCGGTGAACTTTTTCGATTACATGAGGCGCGGTAATGTTTAAATACTCATTGCAGCCATCATATTCTTCACCGCCGAAGTCTTCCTCTGTTAAATTAGCTTGTTGTAGCATTGTACCCATTGCGCCATCTAAAAAAGAATACGTTTTTCCAGTTCTTTTTCAATTGGATATTGTTTCGACATGAGTGATCCCTCTTTCATTCATTTTTCTATCTAACTCTTCGATGTAACGGATCAATTCAATGGACATTTCATAACGCATAAATGGAGTAATAATATAGATACCATTAAACAGCTTGGCCGCTGTATCGATTAATTCCTTGGCAATCTTGACGCCCTCAAGCGCTGCTGTTTCTTTATCATGCTCATAGGCCTTCATTCTAGCAAGCGTTTCGTCTGATAGTTTAATGCCAGGCACTTCATGATGAAGGAATTCAGCATTTCTTGAGCTTGTCAACGGCATGATACCGAGGAAAATCGGAGTCGATAAATGCTTTGTTGCTTCATATACTTCAATAATTTTTTCTTTTGTAAAAATAGGCTGTGTAATAAAGTAATCGGCTCCGCACTCAATTTTTTTCTCTAAACGTTTCACCGCCCGGTCGAGCACACGTACATTTGGGTTAAATGCAGCTGCAACGGAGAAATTAGCTTTTTGTTTTAATGGTTTTCCAGAAAAAGAAATTCCTTCATTCAGTTGCTTAATTAATTGGATAAGCTCCATGCTTGAAACGTCGTAAACAGAAGTAGCACCCGGGAAATCGCCAACTTTCGTCGGATCACCGGTAATAGCCAGCACATCGTGAAGACCTAGAGCATGCAAGCCCATAAGATGAGACTGCAAGCCGATTAAATTCCGATCCCGGCACGTAATATGAACAAGCGGGCGAATGTGATGCTGCATTTTGAGCAGGGAGCCCATTGCTAAGTTGCTGATACGTGGAGAAGCAAGCGAGTTATCAGCCATTGTAATAGCCGCCATGCCAGTTTGCTGCAAGGCTGTGGCTCCTTTAATATAAGCAGCAGTATCCAAGTGTTTAGGAGTATCAAGCTCCACAATAATCGTCCGTTCTTTTTTTACCTGCTCATGGAGCGGCGGTAACACTGGAGGAGTCGGTTCTTTAATAATAATGGGCTTTCTGGCGATTACCTTTTTCTCTGTAATTGGTGCAAGGCCAGCTAATGCTTTTTTGGCCGCCTCAATATGTTTGGGTGTGGTGCCGCAGCAGCCTCCAATAAGACGGACCCCTTCATTGCGAAGGTGAACGGCTGCCTGGCCAAAATAATCAGCCTCTGATTCATAGACGATACGGCCGTCTTCTACATCGAGAAGGCTTGCATTCGGATAGGCTGATAAAAAGGCTTTTTCAGGCAGTGTCACCTCTTCAAATGCTTGGATTGTATGATAAGGGCCGAGGCGGCAGTTAACGCCGACAATGTTTGCCCCGAGGGATTCGAGCTGATTGAACGCCTGATTTAACGAGAGTCCGTTTTGTAGAATGCCAGGTTCATGCATGGATACTTGAGAAATAATTGGCAGATCTGTAAGTTGACGAAGCAGTTGTAAAACGGTCGTTAATTCTTCAAAGTCATAATACGTTTCTAAAAGGAAGCCATCAGGTTCTTCCAGTAAGATGGCTTCTGCCTGCTGCTGAAAGGCCGCTTCAATGTCGGCAAGGGAGGCGCTGCTTTTACGGATTCCACGGATGCCGCCGATGGTCCCGAGTACGAAGCGCTCTTCAGAGGAAGCCGCCTTTTTTGCTATCCGCACGGCTGCTTTATTTAATTCCCGTACACGGTCCTCCATTCCATATCTTGCAAGCTTTAGAGCATTGGCGCTATATGTATTCGTTTGGATTACATCCGCGCCTGCTTTTATATATTCGCGATGGATTTTTTCAATGATTTCTGGCTTTTCTATATTAAGTTCCTCGTAACAAAAATCGATGCCGTAGGAATAGAGGAGAGTGCCCATGGCTCCATCAGCTGTCAGCACTTCGTTTTGCAGCCGGTCTAATAATTTCATGTGGTTCTTCCTTTCCGTAACTTTATTCTAATCATAAGAAAAAGCCTTCTTAAATTAAGAAGGCTTTACATTGTCAATGTCTGATCCTTCTTATCTCTCAAACTGATTAGACAGTTTGCTGGATTTAGCACCTAGGCCCGCTAGCGGCTGGTTGCTGAAGCTTCATAGGGCCAGTCCCCTCAGCTTCTCTTGATAAGAAATATACCTATATACAATTAGTAAGATAATTGAACATATCATATCTCTTTAAGAGGATTTAGTCAATAGAAAATTTTGAATATTCCCAGAGGATTGTCGAACAGAAGGAGGCGGGATATACTTTTATGAGATAAAGGAGGAGTCAGGTTGAATCAGCTTCGTTATTCATTATTTATTTTGGCAGGGGCATGCAGTTATGGTTTTCAAGCTTCAATCGTCAAGCTGGCAACGAATGCGGGATACCCGGCTGGCCAGATGACCGGTTCACAATATATCTTTGGACTTTTGCTGATGATCATCCCTTTCATGATAACCAAACGCATAAAATTACAGGTTAAGCAAATAGTACCATTGCTTGGGCTCGGCGTTTTATTAAGTTTGACAGGCGTATTTTATGCAACAAGTATTCAAGAGCTATCGGCTTCAATCGCCATTGTTCTGCTTTTTCAATTTACTTGGATGGGGATTCTCATTGAATCCGTTTATTTAAAGGCATTTCCATCTGTCACAAAGATCATCTCGGCTGTCCTTTTATGGGCAGGAACGCTGCTCGCCGCCGGAATTTCTTCAGAGGGAATCAACTGGGCAGACCATTCAAAGGGCTTTATTTCTGGTTTCCTTGCCGCTTTAACGTTCGCATTGTTCATTTTCTTTAGCGGAAAAACAGGAAAAGAAGTACCGGCTATTCAAAAAAGCTTTGTTATTTCTATTGGTGGGCTGGTAACGGCTTGTTTATTTGTATCGCCAGCTTTTGTAATAGATGGGACGATGACTGGGGGCTTGTGGAAATATGGTTTGCTTGTCGGACTGTTGGGCGTTCTTGTACCGGTTGTTCTCTTTGCGCTCGGTACCCCGTATGTTGACTCAGGAATGGCCACTATTTTAGGTGCTGCAGAGTTGCCTGCAGCGATGATTGGCGCTATGTTCATTGTGGGTGAACATTTAACCGGTGAACAGGGGGCTGGCATTGTGCTCATATTGATTGGGATTGCTGTGCCGCAATTGCGCAGGAGTGGAAGAGTCCGACCGAAACAGCTTTCCAGCAGTTGATTTCCGCAAATTGTCACAAAGCCGAAAATAGAACAATGATATACTGTGAGTAAATGCTACTTACAGGACGGGAAATAGATGAATAAACAGTTATGGAAGCAAGCAAAAGAATTTATCACAATTTGTTATCGGGAATTAGGCAAATCGGATGAAGAGACAAAAGCGCGGCTGTACGAGATCAAAACAGAAATTGAGGGAACAGAAAGTTATACTCAAACTTATGAAGAACTGAGCTATGGAGCGAAAATGGCCTGGCGCAATAGTAATCGCTGCATCGGACGGCTATTCTGGCAAACGCTGCACGTGTTCGATGAACGAGAAGCTAAAACAGAAAAAGAGATATTCGAAGCCCTCAGCCGTCATGTAGAATATGCAACAAATCAAGGGAAAATTCGTCCGACTATTACAGTTTTTCGTCCGTCTTCACCCCATCGGGAAGACATTCGCATTTGGAACCATCAGTTAATTAGATATGCGGGGTATAAAACAGAGACGGGAATAAAGGGAGATCCTGCTTCTATTGAACTGACCTCTATGTGCCATAAGTTTGGCTGGCGAGGGGAAGGAACTAATTTTGATATCCTGCCCTGGATTGTACAAATAGGCAAGCAACCGCCTAAGCTGCAAGAAATCGATAAGAAGCTCATAAAGGAAGTAAGCCTTATTCATCCGGTATATGATTGGTTTGCTGAGCTGCAATTAAAGTGGTATGCTGTTCCGATTATTTCGGATATGAAGCTGGAAATAGGAGGCATTGAATACAAAACAGCTCCTTTTAACGGCTGGTATATGGGAACGGAAATTGGCGCACGCAACTTAGCTGATGAGTTTCGTTACAATCAGCTTCCAGTTATTGCGGAACGGCTGGAATTGGATATTCATCGAGCCGCTTCTTTATGGAAAGACCGGGCGCTACTTGAGTTGAATACAGCTGTTCTTCATTCGTTCCAGCAGGCGGGGGTAAGTGTTGTAGATCATCATACAGCCGCGCAGCAATTTAAAACTTTTGAACAAAACGAAGATCGGGAAGGTAGGCCAGTGACAGGTGATTGGACCTGGTTAATTCCGCCGATGTCTCCATCTGCTGTTCATATTTTTCACAAAGAATACGATAACTCAATCCAAGCACCTAATTATTCTTATCAGGACCGGCCTTACTAAATTAAATGAAAAGCAGCCGCTTGAACGGCTGCTTTTTTGTGCATAGATATGTAATTTTAGCCCGTTACTTTCTGCAGGCTCTTCATTACATGGAGCGAGCGTCCGGTACCAATGGCAACAGACTCTAGTGGGTTTGGAGCTAAGTGAACAGGAACGATAATTTCTTCACTAAGCCAATCTTGCATGCCATTCAACAAGGAGCCGCCGCCGCTAATGACTACGCCCCTGTCTACAATATCACCGCTTAACTCAGGTGGAGAGTTTTCTAAAGTAACGCGGATCGTTTCTAAAATGGCTAGCAAAGATTCTTTAATAGCTTTTTGAATTTCATAAGAGCTTACTTCAATTGTTTTTGGCAAGCCGGT
Organism: Bacillus sp. PK3_68; assembly: GCF_003600835.1. Lineage (NCBI taxonomy): Bacteria > Bacillati > Bacillota > Bacilli > Caryophanales > Bacillaceae > Bacillus > Bacillus sp. PK3_68. The sequence continues at coordinate 3,425,206 of NZ_NQYC01000001.1, forward strand.
AACGAGATCACGACCGCGTACGTCCATTACAAGTTCTTTATGATCAACTAAAGCGTAGCCAATTTCCATTTTTATTTTTTCTGCTGTCCGTTCACCGATAAGGAGGTTATACTGCTTGCGTACGTATTGTATGATGTCTTCGTCGAGTTTATCGCCGCCGATACGGATGGAATTACAGGAAACAACGCCTCCATAAGAAATGATAGCTACCTCGGTTGTACCGCCGCCAATATCGACGATCAGATTGGCAATTGGTTCTTCTACGGGCAGATCTGCTCCAATAGCAGCAGCGACAGGCTCTTCAATTAAATGAACAGACTTGGCCCCACTGCTTTTTACTGCATCCTGAATGGCTCTCTTTTCGACAGAAGTTGCACCAGAAGGAGTACAGACGACGACGCTTGGCTTACGAATATTGAACCCTAATACTTTGCTAGCTTTTTTCATTAATCCTTTAAGCATTTCAGAGGTAATATCAAAATCCGCAATTACCCCATCCTTCATTGGGCGAGTTGCAATAATCCTTCCCGGAGTTTTCCCAATCATATTTTTAGCTTCTGTGCCAATAGCAAGCACTTTTCTCGTCTCAGCGTCGATAGCTACCACGGACGGTTCATTAACAATAATCCCTTTATCTTTACTGTAAACGAGCAAATTGGCTGTCCCTAAATCTATTCCGATTTCAATTTGTCCAAACATGATCATTCCTCCAAATGGCAATCCTCTTAAGTTTCTTCCATAAGTATAAGGATGAACAATTCTCCATGTATAGGGGACAAAATAAGGAAAAAAGAATGTTACAATGTGACTTCGATTGTTACAATGTTTTTCTGCTATAAAGATAACTGTTAGCTGTATAAAAAGGAAAAAAACAAATTTCACTGTTAACAAATCTTAATTTTTGTAAACTAAAAAGCCGCTGAATGAGAGCGGCTTTCTCAATTTTCTTCCATATAGTCCGTCTATTTTCCTGCAGACGAAAAAAACTCCACAAGCTCTTTGCTATATTTTTTGCGGGCCTTTCGATGGCTTGCTCGATTGGCCGCTGTTTCATTCAGCCATTTTTCTTCATCCGTCTCAGGTACCACCTCAGGAATGGAGGACGGCCGTCCTGATTCATCGAGAGCTACAAAGGTTAAAAAAGAAATAGCAGCTACTTCTTTTTCCCCTGTCATTAGATTTTCTGATAAAACTTTCACGAACACTTCCATGCTAGTTGTGCCTGTATAAGTTACCATGGCTTCGAGGGTTACTGCATCTCCCACGCCAATTGGCTTAAGAAAATCAACAGAGTCTGTCGAAGCGGTGACTACTGCCTTTCTAGCCAATTTTGTCGCTGAGATGGAAGCAATATCGTCTATATAAGCCATTAGTTTGCCGCCAAACAAAGTGCCGTGATGATTTGTGTCAGGAGGAAGGACGTAACTGGTTTTAATAGATAACGTGTCTTTCATAGGTCTTTTTTCTCTCATATACAGCACCTCGCTAATGATTTCATACACGTAGTATACCCTATGTGAATGAAAATCTGTTGTTTTCTTAAAAAATAGGATAATTCAGAAATTATGGTTGTATTTTAATTAGTTTTAATGTATAAACATTAAATAAGATTATAAATAAAGAATGGACCTGTAAATAAAAATAATATCTATGAGGTGAAGAGAATGCTAGTGACGGATATAAAGAATAGCCAGGTGTTAAAGGGGAAAGATTTATTAAAGCTTGCAGATTATACGCCAGAATTAATCGAGACATTTATTTATTTAGCAGATGACATGAAAAAGAATAAGGAAAACTATTTGGAAGCTTTAAAAGGCCAGCTGCTCGGAATGATATTTGAAAAGCATTCCACACGGACTCGTGTTTCCTTTGAAGCGGCGATGATTCAGCTTGGTGGCCATGCGATGTTTTTAAGCTCGAATGATATGCAAATCGGACGCGGAGAAACAATCGAAGATACTGGAAAGGTGTTATCGGGTTATTTAGATGGCATCATGATCCGTACACATAGCCATTCAAGAATTGAAGCACTTGCCGAAGCGGCAAATATTCCAGTCATTAACGGTTTAACTGATTTGTATCACCCATGTCAAGCGCTTGCCGATCTTTTGACTGTATATGAAATAAAGGGGAAATTTAAAGGGCTGAAAATGGTGTATGTTGGAGATGGGAATAATGTTGCCCATTCATTGATGATCGGTTCTGTCATGGTGGGCATGGATTTTACATTAGCCACACCAGCGGGCTACGAAGCAGCACCGCAAATAATAGAAATGGCTAAAGGGATTAGCGAGCAGACAGGAGCGAAGCTAGAATTTGTTGAAAACCCACAGGAAGCAGTAAAAGGAGCCGATTTTATCTACACGGATGTATGGACGAGCATGGGACAAGAGGATGAAGCAGAAGCCCGTTTAAAAGCATTTGCTCCTTATCAAGTGAACGAACAGCTTATGGCCCTTGCCAATCCGGAATGCAAATTTATGCATTGCTTGCCAGCCCACCGTGGCGAAGAAGTTTCAGGCGAGGTAATGGATGGGGAAGCATCCGTCGTGTTCCAGCAGGCCGAAAATCGGATGCATGCTCAAAAAGCCGTTCTTTACAGCGTGATGAAAAATAAATAGAAGCTTCTATTGAACGGACTGTTATCGGTCCGTTTTTTCTACTTATAAAAAGATATCATGGTAAAATAAATAAAACAGAACAACAGAAACGGCTGAAAAGGTGGGGGCAGAATGGAGCTTCGGCAAATCAAATATTTTATGGAAGTGGCAAAAGAGGAGCATGTTACAGAAGCAGCTCACCGCTTGCATGTGGCTCAATCCGCAGTCAGCCGGCAAATTGCTAAGTTGGAAGATGAACTTGGAGTGGAGCTGTTTTTGCGTGAAGGGCGGAACGTCAAGCTGACTTATGCAGGAAAAATTTTTTTGCAGCATATGGAAACCGCTATGAATGAAATTGATCGGGCCATCGCGGCTATAGATAATTATCTTAACCCAGAAGTCGGAAAAATTCGCCTTGGATTTCCTACCTCTTTAGCTACAACGACATTGCCGCGCGTAATTTCTGCTTTTCGAAGTCAGTACTCTGATATTGGTTTTGATTTTCATCAAGGGTCGAATAAAGAGCTACGGGATCTGGTGGAGAGAGGAGAAATTGATTTTGCCTTTGTTTCTCCAGTACCGGAAAGCACACCCGAGATTTCTACCCAAGTTTTTTTCTCTGAGAGCATGAGAGTCCTGCTTCCTAGTCATCATAGGTTAGCAAAAAAAGAAAGGATTAACTTGCGGGAACTGATGGATGATCAATTCGTTTTATTCCGCACCGGCTACGACATGAGAAAGCTCGTTATTGAAGCATGCCGGCAGGTGAATTTCGAGCCCAAGGTCGGTTTTGAAAGCGAAGATGTATATACGATTAAAGGGTTGGTAGAAGCAGGATTGGGAGTCAGCCTGCTTCCGGAAACATTGCTCGTTGAACAAACTCCCTCTGGAACAGTTAGCTTGCCTGTCGGCGTACCGCAAGTAATGAGAACGGTCGGAGTCATAGCAACGAAGGTCCGCACTTTGCCGCCTTCCGAAAAGCTATTTTATGATTTTCTTATTGATTATTATCATCGCTTAAACCAATTTAGCCTCTAAAGCTTCATACAGTGTTAGACATTAATGAATGAACAATAGGCAAAAAAGGCTGTTCCTCGTCGATGCCAGGGAACAGCCTTTTATATTAAATGCCTTCTGCCCAATTTCCGTTTCGGAAGATCGGCTCGCTTTCTCCATTTTCTTTAATTCCGTCAATATTCATGTTTTCTGAGCCAATCATAAAGTCAACATGAGTAATACTCGTATTTAGCCCGTGCTGTTCCAATTCTTCCTGTGACATCGATTTACCGCCTTCAATACAAAAGGCGTAAGCACTGCCAATAGCTAAATGGTTAGAGGCATTTTCATCAAAAAGTGTATTGTAAAAGAGAACATTCGATTCCGAAATAGGTGATTGATGAGGAACGAGGGCGATTTCGCCAAGGTAATGAGAGCCTTCATCTGTTTCTACCAATTTTTTTAACACTTCTTCGCCTTCCTCTGCTTGTACGTCAGTAATGCGCCCATTTTCAAAAGTAACTTTAAAGTTGTTAATAATGTTACCGCCATAGCTTAATGGTTTTGTGCTTGACACATAGCCATCCACACCTGTTTTATGAGGAACAGTAAACACTTCTTCTGTTGGCATATTGGCCATAAACTCATGGCCTTTTTCATTGATGCTGCCGGCTCCGACCCAGAGGTGTCCATCAGGAAGTTCAATCGTTAAATCCGTTCCTGGTGCAGTGTAATGGAGCTTTTTAAAGCGCTTCTCGTTTAGATAATCCACTTTCTTATGCAACGTTTCGTCGTGTGTTTTCCAGGCCTGGACAGGGTTGTCTGTATCGGCACGGACGGCTTTGAAAATTGCTTCCCAGAGAGCGGGGACTTGCTCTTCCTTTGGAAGGTGAGGGAAGACTTTTTCTGCCCATGCTTGTGAAGGAGCAGCGATAACAGTCCAGCTAACTTTGTCAGATTGAATATATTGACGGTATTTTTTCATTGCCTGTCCGGCTGCTTTTTGGAAGTTGGCAATGCGCTCAGGATGGACTCCTTTTAATAGGTCGGGGCTGGAGGAAACGATAGACATAAATGCCGCGCCCTCTTCTGCCAATTGTTCAAGCATTTGAACGCGCCATTTGGGAAACTCTGTGAACGCTTCCTCTGGAGCCAAATCATACTTCAAGCGGGAGACTGTATCATCATCCCAATTTACCTGTACATTTTTTGCGCCTGCTTCATACGCTTTTCTTACAATTAATCGAACAAGTTGGGCGGAGTCGATAGATGTGTTAATAACAAGCGTTTGGTCTTTTTGAATGTTGACCCCTACTTTTACTGCTAACTCGGCATACTTTTCTAGCGTTTGCTCGAAGTTTGACATATGTATTCTCCTTTTTAATCAGAATAGTGAATATATTCTATTGTAACAAGAATGAAAGGAGAGACAAAATTTTAGGCTGAAAAAATTGTTTTTATGTTCTTATAGGGAAATTTTCTTTTTAAAAAGGTGTTCGTTATAATATAGGCGACAGGAGTGTCAGGAAAGAGGGGGAGAATAGGTGTCTTATCACGTTTTGCTCGTGCGAACGGCGGCTATTTTTGGTTTCATTGGGGCGATGATGGGCTCTCATATGGCAGGTGCAGGTTCTTATGCTTTCCGGCCGATCCATGCTCATATACTCGTTGTTGGCTGGCTAAGCTTGTTCGCTTTTGCTGCTTTCTATCGGATGTACGCGGTGCCGAGAAGTTCCAAGCTTGCAGGCGTGCATGTATGGAGTGCAATAATCGGTGCCATTGGGCTGACAGCAGGTATGTGGTTGTACCATATAAAGCCTTTTGGGTTGCCCGAAGCTTTTACGACAGTATGTTATATCGTGGGCGGCTCCATTTTATTGTTTAGTTTTTTATTATTTGTGTTTGTGTCATTTAAATATGGAAAAGATACTGATAAAGCCCCGAAGATGTAAGTCTAGTCTTCGGGGTTTTTTAACAGTAAGCTGCGCAGGGCTTCCGGATTGGCTGCCAGGTCTTTCAGCGTGTAGCGGTCAAGTACAGAGAGATATGCTTGCAAGGCCTGAAAGAGGACGTGTTTCAAACCGCATACTGAGGTGATCGTACAGCGATTCGCTTCGGGATTAAAGCATTCCACCAAATGAAAATCATCTTCTGTTTGGCGGACCACTTTACCGATATTAATCTCTTCTGGCGGAAGAGCAAGTCGGATGCCGCCATTGCGTCCACGGATAGTTTCAATCAGCCCGAGCTTGCCCAGCTCATGGGTCACTTTCATTAAGTGGTTTTTCGAGATTTGATAAGCTTCTGCTATCTCTTTAATATTCGATAGCTCATCTTCCCGCTTAGAAGCTAAAAAGATCAATACGCGCAATGAATAATCAGTATAGAGAGTCAGTTTCATGTGTTCACCACTACCTTTGTCTTATGTTCATTATATATCCGGGTACGTGAGGAATCAAAGAATGTGAACATTTTATTACACAAATCAAAAAGCGTTGATTTGATCGCAAAAAAGGATTATAAATAAGATGTATTTAAAATACATCTTTTAAAACTATCTTATTGGAGGGCTTAATATGCTATCCCAAAAAACTATTGATATCGTGAAATCTACAGCTCCTGTACTTGAAGTAAAAGGGAAGGAAATTACTACCCATTTTTATCGAACAATGTTTCAGGACCATCCGGAACTTTTGGATATATTCAACCATGCCAATCAGGAAAAAGGCCGTCAGCAAACAGCACTGGCCAATACTGTGTATGCGGCAGCAAAATATATTGACCAATTGGAAGTGTTGATTCCCGCCGTTAAGCAAATTGCTCATAAACACCGTAGTTTGGCAATTAAACCGGAGCATTATCCGATCGTTGGTGAATATTTATTAAAAGCAATTAAAGAAGTTCTGGGTGACGCAGCGACAGATGACATTATCAATGCGTGGGCAGAAGCATATGGGGCGATCGCAAAAGTGTTTATCGATACAGAAGCCCAACTGTACAATGAGGCAAGTGAACAGCCAGGAGGCTGGTTAGACTTTAAAGAATTTGAAGTTGCAGACAAAGTAGAAGAAAGCTCTCTTATTACGTCTTTTTACTTAAAGCCAAAGGATGGCGTGCAGCTACCAACTTTCCACCCAGGACAATATATTACTGTCAAGCTTCACATCCCTGGTGAAGAACATATTGTTAATCGACAGTACAGCTTATCAGCCGCCCCTAATGGTGAGTACTATCGTATCTCTGTAAAACGCGAGGCAGATCATCAGCCGGAAGGAAAAGCGTCTAACTACTTGCATGATCACGTAAATAAAGACGACATCATAGAAGTAAGTGCACCTGCCGGAGACTTTTATCTTGATGTAGACAATAAGGCACCAGTTGTATTAATCAGTGGAGGAGTTGGAATTACTCCAACAATGAGCATGCTTGAAACACTTGCAGCAAACAACAGCAAACGTGAAATCGTCTTTATCCATGCTGCACGTAACGAAGAAGTACATGCTTTTAAAGAGCATACTAAACAATTGGTAAGTGAACTAGAAAACGCTCGGGCATATGTGGCATACGGAGAGAAAAAGAAGGAGCAGACCATTTGCGATGTGGAAGGACATATTAGTGCAGACTTCTTAAAAGAAGTTGTTCCTTCAAACAGCATCTGCTATGTTTGTGGTCCAGTGCCATTTATGGGAGCCGTTATTGGACATTTAAGCAAAAATGGCATTCCAGAAGAGCAAATTAAATTTGAATTCTTCGGGCCAGCGGTTCAGCTCCAGCAAGCACAATAATCTAAAGAAAAAAGCCGGACTTCCTAAGTCCGGCTTTTTTCTTTACACAGTTTTTCTCTATTTATACAGCGCGGAATTTTTTGAAGAATTCATCTAATTCCTGTGCTTTTAATGGCTTGCTAATATTGTAGCCTTGTATCTCATCACAATTTAACGAAATAAGCGTTTGTAACTGTTCTTTTGTTTCTACTCCTTCTGCCACAATATGCAGCCGAAACAATTTTCCCAAATTAATGATCATTTGAACGAGTGCTTTTCCTTCCGGAGAAGTATTAATATCATCAATAAAGGACTTATCAATTTTTAATGAGTGAATGGGCAACTTCTTTAAGTAAGTCAGTGAGGAAACCCCCGTACCAAAATCGTCAAGAGCAATAGAAATACGATCAGCTTTCAGACGCTCAATCACACTCACTGCTGTATCAAGATTTTCCATAATCGATGTTTCAGTAATTTCTAATTCCAAGTGTTTGCTATCTAAGTTATATTTTTTCAATATGCTTGTGACTGTTCGATGTAAGGCATCAGACAGAAACATAGGAGCGGAAATATTTACAGCTATCTTTTCAAGCGGGTGGTTATTGTTTCTCCATTCTTTCATTTGTCTGCATGCTTCATTTAAAATCCACTCCGTCAGTTCAGTAATAAAACCATTTTTTTCGGCAATAGGAATGAAGATGGAAGGCGGAACAAAGCCGAATAATGGGCTAGTCCAGCGAACAAGCACTTCGGCGCTCATAATCTTTTTCTGTTTCACATTATATTTAGGCTGATAGCATAAGTAAAATTCGTTGTTCTGCAGCGCTTCTCTAAAACTCATAGCTATTTGCCTTTCTTTTTCGTTATCATGCGTTGTCGGAGTGTAAACGACGATTTGATTTTTGCCATTCCGTTTGGCAAAGTATAAGGCTTTTTCCGCTGCGGCATTTAACTGTTCGAATGTGATGCCATGGGCCGGAGCAAAAGAGATGCCGGCAGAGGCTGTCACGGTAACTGGATGCCTATTAATCACAAACGGATCAGATAGCTTGTTGAGCAAGTTTTTTGCTTTTTCCAGCGCCTGCTGTTCGGTGTACTCTTCAATGAAAAGTACGGTAAATTTGTTTCCTTCCATTCGGCTTAATAATCCTTCAGCGGGGATGAGCAATTCAAGCCGATTGGAAAAAGCCTTCATTAGCAAATTGCCATTTGTAAATCCAAACGTTTCGTTTACCCACATAAAGTTATCAATATCCAGCATGATTAACATGATTGATTTTTGTTGTTCCTTTAAATAAGAATCAGCGGTCACTTGAAGTTTCCGACGATTGGGCAAATCAGTCAGGTCATCATAATAAGCGAGTCGCATGGCGGTTTGTTGATCAAAAACAGCGATAGCTAGGAAAAAGATAAAGAGCAGGCCTAGCATAAAGAGAACGAGAAGAATGAGCGGCATGGGCTGTTCAACATGATGGCCATTATTAGTAAGGTGGCTTGCCATTGAAAAGTTTGCTGCTTTCATACCAGTGTAATGCATACTGGCAATCCCGAGTCCCATTATCGTGCTTGCGATCAATTTATAAGAAAGTTTTTTCTTTTTGTTAAGCGAATAAAAAATATATAGTGACGCATAGGAAACCATGGCTGCTATGACGATGGACAAGAGGACGAGAGGCAATTGATAAGAAATGCTCGCATGCATTTTCATCGCGCTCATTCCCAAATAATGCATAGCTGCAATGGACAAACCGATAAGAAGGCCAGCGATTACAATAGTTCTGGTTTTTATTACTCTGTTATGGAGGGTGTAAAAAGCGATGCCCGAAGCTCCCGCCGCTGGGATCATTGATAGAAGAACCAATCCGATGTCATAATTAACATCAACTGGCAAGGAAAAAGCCAGCATGCCAATAAAGTGTACGGACCAGACGGTTAAGCCCATAGATATAGCAGCAAGAGATATCCACGAACTTCGCTTTTGACCACCAGAGGAAGTAATCCGTTCATTTAAATTTAACGTAACAAAAGATCCAAAAATGCCAATGATGATGGAAAGAAGAACGATGTCGCCTTGATAAAACTCTGATAAAGTTTTCATTTTATAGACCGTCTTTCTTTGTTTTTAGAATAATAAATAAAAATCTAGTAATAGCCAAAAAAATAGAACATTTCCTGTAAATATTCGACAAAAATATACGATATATGTATAGTATCGACTTTCTTTTTCTTTTATTAAGTCTTTTTACCTGCAAAATACTTATGAAAATGAATACAAAAAATTTTTTTTAAACCGATATTAGATATACAAAAATAAAAATACAGGGTGAATGAGAATGGATAAAAGTACAATTATAGGAATTATTCTTGGTGTTATCGCTGTTGGGGTAGGGATGGTGTTTAAAGGGGTCAGTCCAACAGTATTAATTAATCCGGCCGCACTTTTAATCATTTTACTTGGAACTGTCGCAACTATTGTGATCGCTTTTCCATCGAGTGAATTAAAAAAGCTGCCTAAGCTTTTCGGCATTATTTTTAAGAATAGAGAAATCATGTCTCCGCAAGAAGTCATCCGGCAATTCACTGGATGGGCAGAACTTGCAAGAAAAGAAGGATTGCTTGCTCTTGAGTCAAAGGTGAATGAAGTGGATGAACCATTTTTGAAGAATGGATTGAGCTTAGCTGTCGATGGACAAAATGCGGATTATATTCGTGATGTGATGAATGAGGAGCTTTCTGCAATGGAAGAACGGCATAATGCTGGGGCGAGCATGTTTGTTCAGGCAGGAACGTATGCACCAACACTTGGGGTACTTGGAGCAGTTATCGGTTTAATTGCAGCTCTTGGTAATATGAATGATACAGAAACGCTTGGACATGCTATTTCAGCTGCTTTCGTAGCAACCCTATTAGGGATATTTACCGGTTACGTGCTTTGGCATCCGTTCGCCAATAAGTTAAAGCGGAAGTCTAAACAAGAAATAAAAGTAAAAGAAATGATGATAGAAGGAGTTCTCTCTATTTTGGAAGGCGAAGCTCCGCGAGTGCTTGAGCAAAAGCTATCTTCTTACTTGCCTGCAGAGGAAAAGCGGAAACTAATTGAAGAAAGCGGCGAGCAAAATGGGTAAGCGAAAGAAACATCAAGAGCATGAACACATGGATGAATCGTGGCTCTTGCCTTATGCTGACTTGTTGACGCTGCTGCTCGCTTTATTTATCGTTTTATTTGCAATGAGTTCTGTAGACGCGAAAAAGTTTCAGCTTGTTTCCCAAGCATTTAACACGGCTTTTCAAGGAGGAACAGGCGTGATGGATTATCCGGAGTTATCCCCGCCTGAAACAACTTCCCAAAGTAAGTCTAATGATAAACAGTTGTCAGGATTAAAAGAACAGGATAAGAAAGAACTGGCTCACATGCAGCAGAAAATTAATCAATATATCGTAGATAATAAGCTGCAGAGTAAAGTAGAAACAGTGTTAAGTGGAGAAGGTCTTTTGCTGCGTATACGGGACAATGTGTTGTTTAATTCTGGTGTAGCCGAAATTAGGGAAGAGGATAAAAAAGCAGCGAGAGAGATTTCTAGACTGTTAGAAATGGATTTGCCCCGCATGGTTATTATTAGCGGACACACCGACAACATTCCGATCAAAACAGCAGAGTTTGAATCAAACTGGGAGTTGAGTGCGATGAGAGCAGTCAACTTTATGAAAGTCATATTGGAAAATAACAAGCTTGATCCCCGCCTATTTAGTGCAAAAGGATACGGTGAATACCAGCCGATTGCTTCAAATGAAACAGAAGCGGGTAGAACAAAGAACCGCCGTGTAGAAATATTAGTATTGCCGCAAGGAGAAACAGAAAATAACCAGCAAGTTCCCGCTTCAAAAAACTGAGCTAATCTATTGGTTCAGTTTTTTTGTGTTTATGGAAAATTAGGAAGGGTATAGGAAAACGGTGAAATATACATACATAGAGTAAATAGGTGAAGGAGGCGCATTTTGGATAATTTTATTGCAGGGGTAGAAAAGTTTTCGGGATGGCTATGGGGAGTACCTTTAATAGCTTTGTTAACAATTTCAGGTATTTTCATGACAATAAAACTAGGTTTCTTTCAATTTAGATATCCGCTTTATATTTTTCAGCAAACGTTAGGCAGCATTTTAAAAAAGCCAAAAGGCGAAGGTACGGTCACACCTTTGCAAGCTTTGACATCTGCTTTGTCCTCGACCATTGGAGCTGCAAACATCGTCGGCGTTCCAGCGGCGATTATGTTTGGTGGCCCGGGGGCTGTTTTCTGGATGTGGGTGATTGCTGTTATTGGCATGGCTATTAATTTCTCTGAAAGTGTATTATCTGTCCACTATCGAGAAAAAAATGAAGAAGGAGAATTTGTTGGTGGCCCGATGTATTATATGACGAAAGGGTTGAATATGAAATGGCTGGGTGTGTGGTTTTCCTTCGCCTTAATGATTGAGCTGATTCCGAGCATTATGGTGCAAGGGAACTCAGTAGCTTCCACTATCTCGCAAACATTTAAGATTGACGGCCTTTATACAGGTATTGTGATGGCCGTGATTACTGGACTTGTTGTATTTGGAGGCATTAAGAGAATTGGCCGTGTAACAGAAATCTTTGTTCCTTTTATGGCGCTTTTTTATGTGGGAGGAGCTCTTGTCGTGCTGGCTTTAAATATTGACCAAGTGCCAACAGTTATTTCGTTGATTTTTTCTCATGCGTTTCAGCCGATGTCAGCTGTTGGCGGTTTTGCAGGAGCAGCGGTAGCTGAAACCATTCGCTGGGGATTTGCCAGAGGACTGTATTCGAATGAGGCAGGGCTAGGAACAACACCGATTGCTCACGCAGCAGCTCAAACGGATCACCCGGTGCGCCAAGGGTTTTGGGCTATCATCGGCATTGTCATCGATACGCTTGTTGTCTGTTCAGCGACAGCCTTTGTCGTGCTGTCAACAGGTGTATGGAAACAGGAAGGAGCTCTCGATGACCCATCGGCTTTAACGACGATTGCTTTTAAGGAAAGCTTTGGAGCCTTTGGAGGATTCCTCGTGACAGCTTCATTGATCTTTTTCGTTTTATCTACCGTTATCGTGGTTGTCTTTTATGGATCTAAGCAAGCAGAATTTTTATTTAACTTAAAAGCAGCACAAGCGATTAAAGTTATTTATTTGGCGGCAATCATTTTAGGGGCTGTCGGTGCGGCAAAAACAATATGGTCATTCCTTGACTTGGCGCTCGCTGCCATTCTGCTGCCTAATATTATTGCTGTGCTCCTTCTGAGCGGAAAAGTCAAAGAATTAAAAAATGAATTCTTTGAATCGGAGAAGTATTACTTAAAAGATGTGAAGAAAAAGAAGATCAGCTAAACCAGATGGCTGCTTTTATGTTTATCTCTGCAGAAAGAGGGAACATACAAAAGCGTATAAAAAATGAAAGGGGTTTTCTCATTGAGTAAAAAATTGCTGTATTAGTAACAGACATGGTGGAAGATTCCGAATACACAGAACCGGTGAATGCATATAAAGAAGCCGGCCATGAGGTTGTTACTATTGAAAAAGAAGCAGGAAAAGCAGTAAAAGGAAAACAAGGAGAAGCAACCATCGCCATTGATAAGGGGATTGATGACGTAAGCCCAAGTGACTTTGACGCGCTGCTAATTCCGGGGGGCTTTTCACCAGACCAGTTGCGAGCAGATGATCGCTTTGTAAATTTTGCGAAAGCCTTCATGGATGAGAAAAAACCGGTGTTTGCTATTTGTCACGGTCCACAGCTGCTTATCACGGCCAAATCGTTGGAAGGCAGAAGTGCTACAGGATATAAGTCGATTAAAGTAGATATGGAATATGCAGGTGTTACTTACAAGGATGAGGAAGTGGTTGTTTGTCAAGATCAGCTTGTCACAAGCCGCACACCTGATGACATTCCCGCTTTCAATAGAGAGTCGTTGAAGCTTCTTGCAAAAGAATAAATGGAGAGAAGGCCGGTAAACTACCGGCTTTTTATTTTCGCAAACTACCAAGTTCTTCAGCAATAGCTTGCATTTCACTTGGGCTGAAGTTACTTTTGCGGTTCACTAACTCATAAATTTCCTTTAAATCCTCATAAGAAGATTCGCTGAAGTGATCCGGTTTAATAGCGCCGACATTTACCATGCGTAATTTTGTTGTGATTTGCTCTAGCATGTATTCAATATTTTCAGGGGATTTGACAGATAGATCCACGTTCTTTTCACCCTCTCCAGTAATTTGATAACATCATTTCACTTTTCATTTAGTTTGTCAATCAACTATTTAAAAAAACAGACTTTTAAAAAAGTCTGTTTTTTTTTATGCTTTGTTAAGCAGCCGCTTTCTTTTCTTTTTCTTCCTTGATGGCTTTTAATACATTTTTTGTTTCGTGAATGACTACTCCAGATAGGCCGATGATACCAACCAGGTTAGGGAAGGCCATTAATCCATTCATAATATCGGCAAATGTCCAAACTAGTTCGAGACTTGTTACTGCCCCGATGAAGACCGCTAATACAAAGACCAGCCGATAGTATTTAACAACCTTTTTGCTAAATAGGTAGGAGAAACATTTCTCTCCATAGTACGACCAGCCGATGATGGTAGAAGAAGCAAAGAACAGCAGGCCAAGAGCGACTACGTAAGAGCCTGCCGGACCAAGGAAGGATTCAAAGGATACAGTTGTCAGTTCGCTTCCTTCCAATCCCTGATCATATTGTCCAGCCATCACAATGGTTATTCCTGTGATGGAACAAATTAAAATAGTATCAATAAACACTTGAGTCATAGAGACGAGAGCCTGGCGAGCAGGCATGTCTGTTTTTGCTGCCGCTGCTGCAATCGGGGCAGAGCCGAGACCTGCTTCATTAGAGAATACCCACGAGCCACACCGTAACGAATAACTGCACCAATCGCACCTCCTGCTACAGCTTCACCGGTAAAAGCATCTGAGAAAATTAGACCTAGGGCTGCTGGAATGCCACCTAAGTTTGTCAGCAGGATAACAAGGCCTGCGATCAAATAGAACGCTGCCATAATTGGCACAAAAAAAGCAGTCACTTTACCGATGCTTTTAATGCCGCCTAATAAAACAAGGGCAGTAAAGATAAGTAAAACAATTCCTGTAACGAATGGAGATACATTAAACGTATTTTTTACCACGCCGGCCACTGCATTGGCTTGTACTAGATTCCCGATACCAAAAGCAGCAACGGCACCGAATAAAGCGAACAGGATGCCCAGCCATTTTTGATTTAATCCCCGTTCGAGATAATACATTGGACCGCCGGACATTTCTCCGTCTAGGTCTTGGACGCGGTACTTTACGGCGAGTACAGCCTCTGCATATTTCGTAGCCATGCCAAAGAATGCACTCAACCACATCCAGAAGACAGCTCCAGGGCCTCCCATTAATACAGCGGTCGCTACCCCAACGATATTTCCAGTTCCAACCGTTGCTGCGAGCGCTGTCATTAAAGCTTGGAAGTGAGAGATATCACCTTCAGATTGCTTATCCTGGCTTTTGCTAAATGCAAGTTTAAGAGAATAAGGCAGTAATCTGAGCTGTAAAAAGCCAATACGTACGGTTAAATAAATTCCAGTTCCAACTAAAAGAATTAGCAGAGGCGGTCCCCAAATGTAACCACTAATAGTGTTCATGATGCCAAGTAATTTTTCCTGAGCCATATTATCCCCTCCTTCTCCCTCATTATATAAAAATGCCTAGAAAAGAGTAGTCAGTATTTAAAAATATTTAAAAAATAGAAACTTTTGTTAAATGAAACAAACAAAAGTTGGTTGAATTGTGAAAAATCATTTACTGATAGTATGTTAGCGCTAAAGAGCGATTTAAAAAGAAGGAAAAGAGTCATCCACTAAAGAATAGGGTCATGGTACTCTTATATAGACGAACAATGAGTCAGCCTGCTTTCAAGAGCCCTGTTTCTTACGAATGATGTTTTGTTATTTTACAAAAGGGGAATTGATAGAGCATGAGAATAATGAAAATGCTACAGCCCAAGTAAGAATGGAAAGGGAACATTCTTTATTCTTAAAGGATAAGCGATGAAAGTGTACTTGCGAGCAAGCAGATGACCAGTTCGGATAATTTGTCAGCCATGATTCTGCTGATACAATTAGTTTAGTTGTGAAAGAAAGGATGATGAAAATGGGAAAAGGTAAATTTTTTACAAAGGTAGGCATTGGCGCAGCAATTGGAGGCGCTATTGCTTTAATGGACCGTCAGACAAGAGAGGAGATGAAGGAGTGGGCCATCTATTTATTTGAGATGGCAAAAGACCCTGAAAGCTTATCTGCCTCCTCTAAAGAAATTGTAAATCGAGCAAAGGAAACAGCTCAGCAAATTAGCGATGACGTTAGTTACATTCGTGGAAAAGTCGACAGTTTACGCGATTTGACACCTGAGGTAAAAGATCTTGTGGATGAGACAAAGAGCACTTTTCTTCCTGATGAAGAAAGCGCATCCGGTGCAGCAGGAAAAACTTCAGTAACGCACTAGGAGGCGATTATTTGTCCGACAACAAGATAGGGTTAAAAATTTTTTCAAAGCATTTGCTGAAAAGAATACAACAATCTGATGTTCCGGACACTGCTGCACAAATGTCGTACTACTTTCTGCTATCGCTCTTTCCATTGTTAATTTTTGCTGTAACCCTGCTGGCTTACTTGCCTATTAGCCAGCAGGATATGTTTCTTTTGGTTCGCGATTATGCCCCTGGCGATACAGTAGAAACCATTCAAAATACATTGAATGAAGTGTTGCAAAATGGAAATGGCGGTTTGCTTTCCTTCGGGGTAATCGCCACTCTCTGGTCAGCTTCTAAAGGGATGAATGCTATTATTAAAGGATTAAATCATGCATACAACGTAGACGAGACAAGACCGTTCTACAAGGTGAGGGGCATGTCTGTTTTATTAACAGTCGGTTTAATTTTTGTGATAGCGGCTGCCTTAATCTTACAGGTATTCGGGAAGCAAATCGGACTGTTCGCATCTGACTATTTAGGCCTGTCCGATGAGTTTCTAAAGCTTTGGAACTGGCTGCGCTGGCTGATTTCTCCTCTGTTGATTTTTGGAGTATTTGTTGGTTTGTATTATTTGGCTCCGAACATTAGTGTCAAATGTTTAACCGTTTTGCCGGGAGCCATCTTTGCTGCTGTTGGCTGGATTGTCGTTTCATTAGGTTTTTCTTTTTATGTCAATAATTTTGGCAATTACTCAGCCACATATGGAAGCATTGGAGCCATCATTGTCATGATGATTTGGTTTTATCTGTCAGCGATGATTATCCTTATTGGTGGAGAAATCAATGCCTTGAAAAACGACTTAGCTGGCGATTGTTAATGAAGAGTCTGCTTACCCTTTACTGTTGGTAGGCGGGCTTTTTTAATGGGCTTTGCTCATAAATGAATTTTTTCTGCTCACCATCCACAAAAGTATAGACATAACATTTGGATAGGAATCATCATTGATAAATGGCCTTTTGCACTGATTGAGTCAATAAAAAAACGTTCAGCAAGCTGAACGTTTTTAAGACCGCAAGAGACGCAGCCCGTTTAAGATAACGAGAATAGTGCTGCCTTCGTGCCCGATAACGCCAAACGGTAAGTCAAGCACTTGAAAGAAGTTGGAAATGATAAGCAGCATAATGACTGATATGGAAAAGATCACATTTTGCTTAACGATCCGTTGCATTTTTTTTGATAAGCGAATGGCTTCAGCAATTTTAGGCAAGTCATTTTTCATCAGGACGATATCTGCTGTTTCCATCGCCACATCTGAGCCTTCTCCCATAGCAATCCCAATGTTTGCGGTAGCTAGAGCGGGAGCGTCATTAATGCCGTCTCCAACCATTGCGACAGTATCATAATCTTGAATTAACTTTTTTAGTTGATCTACTTTCTGCTCCGGCAAACATTCAGCAATGAAGGTGTCTAAGTGCGCTTCCTTAGCAATCGCTCTTGCTGTTGTTTCATTGTCGCCTGTCAGCATAATAGTGTGAATGCCTTCTTGATGGAGAAGCTCTAAAGCCTGTTTTGTGTCTTCCCGTATTAAGTCCTTCAAAGCAATAACCGCTGCAATTCCATATTCATCTCCCACAAAAACAGTTGTTTTTCCAGAAGAGGCAAGTTCATTCGCTTTGCCGCCATGGAAAGCGAGTGCGGCTTCCCGGTCAATAAAATCAGCTTTCCCGATCTTCCATTGTTTTCCCTTAACAGTTCCTTTGACTCCCCAACCGGCTGCATCTTCCAACTCATCTGGTGCAGAATAAGCGACATTTTTTTCTTGGGCAAATCGAATGATCGCCTGAGCGAGTGGGTGATTGGACTGACTTTCGATCGAAGCAACAGCACTAAGCAATTCATTCTCTGCTAGACCTTCGCGGACAACTACATCTGTTACCTCAGGTTTCCCTTTTGTAAGGGTACCGGTTTTATCAAAAGCAATCGCTTTTAAATTGTTCAGGTTTTCTAAATGAACGCCGCCTTTAAATAAAATGCCACGGCGAGCTCCGTTAGAAATCGCTGAAAGTGTCGCCGGCATAATTGAAGCGACGAGCGCACATGGAGAAGCGACAACGAGAAGGACCATGGCTCGATAAAAGGTTTCTGTCCAGGTCCAGCCAAGGGCAAAATGAGGTAAAAACATCATTAAACCAACCGCTGCCAATACAATTTTTACATATTTGCCTTCAAATTTCTCGATGAATAGTTGGGAAGGTGACTTTTCACTTTGGGCAGATTGAACAAGTTGGATGATTTTTTGAAAAAGTGTCTCGCTTGCAGGCTTTGTTACTTCAATATAAACAGATCCAGTAATGTTCACAGTACCTGCGAATACTTCTCCGTTTTGCTGTTTAGAAACGGGGATTGATTCCCCTGTTATAGCAGCCTCATCAATCGTTGTCTGTCCCTTTGAGATTAGGCCATCTGCAGGAATGCGCTCTCCCGGTTTTACAAGGATTAAATCTCCAACTGCAAGAGAAGACACGTGAACTTTTTCTTCTGTGCCATTTTTGATCAATAAGGCTTCTTCCGGCTGAATTCCCATTAAGGAAGAAATTTCTTTTTGGCTTTTATTCATTGTATAAGTTTCGAGTGCTCCACTAAGAGCAAAAATGAAAATTAAGATAGCTCCTTCTGTCCAATAACCGATAATAGCTGAGCCGATGGCAGCAAAAATCATGAGCATTTCTACATTCAGCTCTTTCTCGGCAATCGTTTCTTCAATCCCTTCTTTGGCTTTGGCAAAACCGCCGATAATAAAGGCGATCATATAAATTGGAACGGCTGCAGAATGAACGCCGTTTTTATCTAAGAGCCATCCAGCTAAAATCAATACACCGCTTAAAAGAGCTGCTATCAGTTCGGCGTGAGGTTTTATGGAAGAAATCCAGAGCGCTTCTTCTTGATGTCCGGCCTCTAAAGCTTTTGCTTGCATATTCATGATAATATTCCTCCTTAATTGATATTTCCTCTTTATAATTGAGAATAGTAATCAAATTCACTTTTCTTTTGATGAATGAAAAACATTCTCATTAGTTTTAAAATAAGGTTTTTTGTTTAAATGTAGTTTTATTATTAATTTATAATAATTATAATTAAGATTATATTAACATAGCCGTGCTTAAAAATAAAGAGTAATATCTTTTTTTAATGCTTCATCAAACATTTGTTCAGAGATAGAGGTTTCGCTGCAAATAATTTAAAATAAGGTAGATGATTGCAAAGAGGTGAAAAAATGAAATTTCGAATGAAGGAAGGCGGATTTACAGCTGATCTACCTTACGGACAGCTTGATGTCTCTGGTGATGAGCTGTATGGATTTCGTCCTTATCAACTACTAACCGCGTCTATAGCTGTTTGCAGCGGAGGTGTTCTGCGAAAGATTCTTGAGAAAAAAAGAATGCACGTAGAGAACATTGAAATTAACACGAAGGTCTATCGGAACGAACAAGAGGCAAGCCGGATTGAAAAAGTAGAAGTTCACTTTATTATTAAAGGAAAAGAGCTAGCAGAAGGACAAATAAAAAAGCGATGGAGCTGACGAGAAAGAACTGTTCAATGGTACAATCGGTTATCCCTGTCATTGAAGTAGTCGAAACTTTTGAAATTATCCAATCTTAATAACTACCTCAATTAGCGTTAGGAAATGAGAAAATGGGGTATCTTGATTAAAAACCTGTATTTATTTTTCTAACGGAAAAGAGGTCAGCTTATGGGTAAGATATTTGGAATTATGGTGCTGATTGGAGTCCCGCTGTCTGTAGCTGGATCACTTATGCACTGGCCGACATTAATGATGTTCGGCATCTATTGTTTAACGATAATTGCTTTATCAAGTTATATGGGCAGAGCCACAGAAAGCCTTGCGATTATTACGGGCCCAAGAATTGGCGGATTGTTGAATGCCACTTTTGGAAATGCAGTCGAATTGATCATTTCGATTTTTGCTTTACAAGCTGGGTTGATTGGAGTGGTTCTGGCTTCTTTAACCGGTTCTGTATTAGGGAACTTGCTGCTTGTTGCCGGGCTATCATATTTTATGGGAGGCCTTAAGTACAAACGCCAAAAATTTAATGAGCATGACGCTCGTCATAACTCGGGGCTTTTAATATTTGCTGTTATTGTAGCGTTTGTCATTCCTGAAATTTTTTCAAGAGGCATGAGCGACTCAGAGACCCTTTCTTTAAGTGTAGGAATTTCTATTATTATGATTGTTCTTTATCTGGCTGCTTTATTTTTTAAGCTTGTTACACACCGTGGAGTATATACCGGTCAGTCAGAAGAAACCACTCAACATGAAGAGCCGGAATGGTCCAAGGGGAAAGCCATAGCTGTATTGCTTCTGGCTACACTTGCTGTTGCCTATGTATCAGAAAATTTAGTGCATACATTTGAAGAGGTTGGAAAGAGTTTTGGCTGGTCAGAGTTGTTTATCGGGATCATCATTGTGGCCATTGTTGGAAATGCTGCAGAGCATGCTTCAGCTGTGTTGATGGCAATGAAGAATAAAATGGATGTAGCTGTAGAGATAGCTGTTGGCTCAACCTTGCAAATTGCCATGTTTGTTGCGCCGATACTTGTTTTACTCTCGTTAATGTTTGAGACGTCCATGCCGCTTGTTTTTACAATCCCTGAGCTGGTAGCCATGGTAACAGCAGTATTTTTATCGATCGTTCTCTCGAATGATGGAGAAACAAACTGGTTCGAAGGCCTAACGCTTCTCGCTGCTTATTTTATTATGGGAATAGGTTTTTATCTATTATAGATAAAAAAGCTGTGCAAGTGATTCATGGACTGACCCCATAAAGTGAGACAAATAAAAAACACCTTTAAGTTGAAAACGAGTATGGGATACTCGAAAATAACTTGGAGGTGTTTTTCTATGGGGACAAGAGTCAGTTATCCAGCGGAAGTAAAAATGAAGGCTGTAAAAATGAGATTAGCTGGGGTGCCGGTCAAAGAAGTCTTAAAGGAATTAAACATTCGAAATAAGACACAGCTTAAAACATGGATGAAATGGTACAAAGCAGGCGAGTTTCATCGATTTGAACAGCCAGTGGGCAAGCAGTATTCCTTCGGAAAAGGGGCTGAGTATGAAAGTGAAACAGAGAAACTGAAGGAAGAAAATCGGTATTTGAAACAGCAGATTGAAGTACTAAAAAAGTACAAAGAATTGGAGAGGAAGTGGTCCCAGAAACAGCTGTAGAATTAGTAAAAGAACTCCAAACCAGCATGCCCGTCAGGGAAATATGCCGGCATCTCGGCATTGCTAGATCCACTTATTATCGCTGGAAGAGCAGGAGCCGGAAAGAAACAGCCAGGCAGATCGTTGAACGAAAAATCGGCACGTTGTGCCGGGACCTTAAGTTTCGATATGGTTATCGTAAAATCACGGCCTTATTAAAACGAGAGATGTCGATTAACCATAAAGCGGTACAGCGTGTAATGCAGAAGTATGGCTGGCAGTGCCGGGTAAAAGTGAAGAAACGCAAACGAACAGGACAGCCCTGTCATATTTCCGATAACCTGTTAAAAGGAGATTTCCAGGCAAATCAGCCTCTTCAAAAGCTCGTCACAGATATTACATACTTGCCTTTTGGCCAGAAACAGCTGTATCTTTCAAGTATTCAGGATTTATTTAACGGCGAAATCATTGCCTATTCTTTAGGAAGCTGCCAGAATACAGATTTTGTGCTACATACGCTGGCCCAGCTGCCACCCCTCCCAGAGGGATGCATTCTGCACAGCGATCAGGGATCTGTGTACACATCTTATGCTTATCAGCAGGCAGTCAAAGAAAAAGGCATTACCATGAGTATGTCCCGGAAAGGGACACCCTCTGATAATGCCTCCATCGAATCGTTTCATTCCTCGCTAAAGTCTGAAACGTTCTATCTCGACGAGTTGACAAGCACTACGACGGCTATCGTAGAGCAAACTGTCGAAAGCTATATTCACTATTATAACCATATCCGTATTCAAGCGAAACTAAACAACCAGCCACCGGTCAAGTATCGGCAGCTGGCTGCTTAAAGGTGTTTTGATCCCTGTCTCAAAAATAGGGGTCAGTCCCTTCACTTGCACAGCTTTTTTATTGTTAGGCGGATAAGTTGAAAAGCCAAGAGCAAACTAAGCAAAAGAAATAGGGAGGATAGAATGTGATGATGTGGAGTCGTTTACTTTTGTGCCTACTCATTGCCATTATATATACAGGAAATCCGCCGCTTGCTTTGGCAGAAAAAAAGGAGAAAGGCTTTAATGAGAAAATGCCTGACTCGGTCAAAAACATTGCACGTGAAAATACTTTTTTAAATGAGGAAGAAGAACTGTCTCAGTTACAGCCCAGTGAATTAACGAAAGAGCTGTTAAGCACTTCGCCAACAAAAATTACGAATCCTTTGCTTGTTCGTATGTTGAATGAATCATCCATTAAAAAATCGCCATTTGCTTTCGGGTCCAGAGTGTCGATTTATCTCGGTGAATGGCCGCTTGCCTACCATTCAAAGGAAACAAGCGCTAACTGGCAATATCAAAAAATTAACACAAACTTTTATGACAATCGCGGTGGCAAGACCAATTATCAAATCCACTATGTTCAGGAAGCACACAAAGTAATAAAAGGTGGTTTATCTGCCAAACTGCCCAAAACAGAAGAAGTCCAACAAATGATTTTAAAAGAGGCAATCGACAAAACCGGCTGGCCGTTGTCTTATACAACAGCGATTGGAGCCGGAACAAAACAGAATGAGGTGTACAACGTACCTCCTAAAACGGCCGGTTACTTATATGGATTTGCCCCTGCAATAAATGAAAGAGGGATCATCACTTACGGGGAAGTCTATCTTGTCGTGTCAGGATGGAAACGAGCCATTGTTGTGAAAAATGTAAGCTCCAAACCAATCAGTGCATGGATTCCGGTTAAAAACCATGTATCATTCAGTTATAAATCCGTGCAGCAGTAATGAACAAAAATTTTTAAGCGCAACTATCTTTTTCGCAGGAAATAATTGAATTAAACGGCTGAATCCTTTACGATGGAAGGCAGGCGACAAAAGAAAAATATACAGGAGTGCTAATCGAATATGAAGCCCATCATCGATAAAGAATCACAAATTAGCTACTTAAAGCAGCGTTTAAATATGTTTATGGAAGTTCTTGATGCCATCGAGCCAGAGGAAACAAAGATCGAAGACATTGACCGCCTTCTTGAAATGATTGACGATATTGAAGAGAAGTGTGAACAATTTAAAAGCAGATAAACAAAAAGAACCAGCCAAGAGGCTGGTTCTTTTTATTAGTCTTAAGTTCTCCTTTAAAACAACAAAATTCAGCAGTATAATAAAAAAAGTATGGCAATGCAAAGAGATACATAAAGAGTGAGTGGAGAGGGGAAAGATCATGAATTTGGAAAAGTTCCAACAAAGTATGTACGAGTTGATTGTCGAAACATCAACTAATTTGCCGAAAGATGTGCGTCGCGCAGTTAAAGCAGCCGCCGTGCGTGAAAATGCTGGCACAAGCGCAGCGATGAGCCTTAATACCATTACAAATAATATTCAGATGGCAGATGAAAATATTTCTCCCATTTGTCAGGATACAGGTATGCCGACGTTTAAAGTAAAAACACCCGTGGGCGTTAACCAATTAGAAATTAAAGAAGCCATTTATCAGGCAATGATTGAAGCGACAAAAAACGGAAAACTTCGTCCTAACTCGGTTGATTCATTGACAGGAGAAAATAGCGGTGACAATTTAGGACCAGGCACGCCAGTTATTAAGTTTGAACAATGGGAAAAAGATTATATTGATGCCCGCTTGATTCTAAAAGGCGGCGGCTGTGAGAATAAAAATATTCAATACAGTCTCCCTTGTGAACTTGAAGGCCTTGGAAAAGCGGGGCGCGACCTTGACGGTATCCGTAAGTGTATTATGCACTCCGTTTATCAAGCTCAAGGACAAGGGTGCAGTGCCGGATTTATCGGTGTGGGCATCGGCGGTGATCGTACAACAGGTTATGAGCTGGCGAAAGAGCAGCTTTTCCGCCGTGTTGACGATGTGAACCCTAACGAAAGTCTGCGTCAGTTGGAAGAGTATGTGATGAAGCACGCGAATGAGCTTGGTATTGGCACAATGGGATTCGGCGGTGAAACGACTTTACTAGGCTGTAAAGTTGGCGTTATCAACCGTTTGCCTGCTAGCTTTTTTGTATCAGTTGCCTATAACTGCTGGGCTTTCCGTCGCTTAGGTGTACAAATTGATGCGGCAACAGGAGAAATCCAAGAGTGGTTCTATCAAGATGGAGAAGAAATTACATTTGACTCTTCTCAGCCAGAGTCGGAAGAGACAAAATCAGAAAGCCGTACATTTACGTTAACTGCACCAATTACAGAAGAGCAAATCCGTGAACTTAAAGTAGGAGATGTGGTGAAAATCACGGGAAGAATGTACACAGGCCGTGATGCGATCCATAAATACTTAATGGATCATGATGCACCGGTTGATTTAAATGGCCAGGTTATTTATCACTGTGGCCCGGTTATGCTGAAGGATGAGCAGGGGGAATGGCACGTAAAAGCGGCCGGACCAACTACTTCGATTCGCGAGGAGCCTTACCAAGGCGACATTATGAAGAAGTTTGGTATTCGTGCTGTCATCGGTAAAGGCGGCATGGGACCGAAAACACTTGCTGCTTTGAAAGAGCATGGTGGTGTGTACTTGAACGCGATCGGCGGAGCCGCTCAATATTATGCAGATTGTATTAAGTCAGTAGACGGCGTTGATTTAATGAACTTTGGTATTCCGGAAGCGATGTGGCATCTCCAAGTAGAGGACTTTACAGCTGTGGTGACGATGGATTCACACGGCAATAGCCTTCACGCTCATGTAGATAAATCTTCCTTGGAAAAGCTTTCTCAATTTAAAGAGCCAGTATTTAGCTGATCATTTGATCGATCCCCCTCCTGTTTTACTGAAAATAGGAGGGGGCGGAGTGTAAAGAAAATTTATTTCCATTCTTCAGATTGAGACTCCCTATTTAGGGAGTCTTTTTATACTGGAAGGACTGCTCCCTCTTTTTGGCTTTAGCAGGATAACTTTCCGGTTGAATCATGAAAAAGCTCGCCATTTATGTCGTTTTTTCGGTTATAATGAAAGTTGTTTATTTAAATTTATTATCCGAAGTTGAGAGGAAGAGAGGAATGAATCAAGAATATACAACACAAAAATCTGGTAATGCTCAAAAGCAGAGCACAGGTAAAATATTATG
Organism: Bacillus sp. PK3_68; assembly: GCF_003600835.1. NCBI lineage: Bacteria > Bacillati > Bacillota > Bacilli > Caryophanales > Bacillaceae > Bacillus > Bacillus sp. PK3_68. The sequence continues at coordinate 3,450,377 of NZ_NQYC01000001.1, forward strand.
GCAGTTAACTCGGCCCCACACTTTAACCGCATCATTTGTGCCTGTTTTAATCGGAACGGTGTTGGCCATGTTTTATACAAAGGTGGACATCTGGCTGTTCTTAGCGATGCTCTTCGCATGCCTATGGATTCAAATCGCGACAAATTTATTTAATGAGTACTATGACTTTAAACGGGGATTAGATACCGAGGAGTCTGTTGGTATTGGCGGTGCCATTGTACGACACGGGATGCAGCCAAGAACGGTTTTGCAGCTGGCACTAGGCTTTTATGCATTGGCTCTTTTATTGGGAGTATATATATGTGTGAGCAGCAGCTGGTGGCTGGCGTTGATTGGATTAGGCGGAATGGCAGTTGGTTACTTATATACAGGCGGCCCGCTTCCAATTGCTTATACACCATTTGGAGAACTTTTCTCCGGTCTGTGCATGGGTTCTTTTTTTATACTGATTTCTTTCTTCATCCAGACGGGTGTTGTGAATACGCAAAGCATCATCATCTCCATTCCTATTGCCATTCTTGTAGGCGCCATCAATCTTTCCAATAATATCCGCGATATTGAAGAGGATAAAAAAGGCGGAAGGAAAACATTGGCGATTTTGATGGGACATGAAAAAGCGGTATACTTTTTAGGCTTTTTGTTTGCTGTCGCATACGTGTGGATTGTTGGTTTAGTGGTGTTTGATGATGTTAGCCCTTGGCTGTTCTTAATCTTTTTAAGCCTTCCAAAACCTATTCAAGCCATCAAAGGATTCTTAGGAGAGAAGGCGCCTAAGCGGACCGGTCTGGCCATGAAAGCGACCGCTCAAACAAATACATTCTTTGGCTTCTTGCTGTCTATTGGCTTGTTTATCAGCTATTTTTGGTGAAAATTAACTCGATAAAAGGTGGATATTTTTCTTTTTAAAACTGAAACTAGAGGAAAAAGCAAAGGAAGATGATGATGAAGAAGTGGATCATGTACAGCTCGTTTGCTGTTTTATTTTTCTTTAGTTTCGCTTATCCTGCCATGTCGGCTTCCAATCAGGCCATTCACTGGGGATTCAAAAAAGGCTCCGATGGACAGCAGGCGGAAGCGGGCCGGGAGCTCGATAAGTTATTAGCTGACCATGGCGCCTTTTATAAGGGCAGCGCCAAAGAAAAAGTGCTGTATTTGACGTTTGATAATGGCTATGAAAACGGCTATACGAAAAGCGTCCTAGATACATTAAAGAAAGAGAACGTGCCTGCTGCTTTTTTTATTACAGGCCATTATTTAAAAAGCGCGCCTGATCTTGTCAAGCGAATGAACAAGGAAGGCCATATTATCGGCAACCATTCATGGCATCATCCTGATTTAACGCAGGTGAGTGATGAGAAGCTGAAAGAAGAGCTCGCGCTCGTGAAAAAGGAAACGGCCCGGATAGCCAAACAAAAACAAATGACATATCTTCGGCCACCGCGCGGAATTTTCAGTGAGAGAACGTTAAAGGTTGCGCGGGAAGAAGGATACACACACGTGATGTGGTCGCTTGCTTTCGTTGATTGGCAAACAAACAACCAAAAAGGCTGGCAATATTCTTATGACAACATTATGAAGCAGATCCATCCGGGGGCTGTTTTGCTGCTTCACACTGTTTCAAAAGACAATGCCGAGGCTCTTCCTAAAGCAATTAAAGATTTGAAAAAGCAAGGATACCGCTTTGAGAGCCTGGATGATTACCGTAAAAAACAAAAAAGAATTTCGGCATAGGGCTGCTGCGGCAGTCCTGTTTTTTCGTTATAATGAGGGATAACATTTGGCAAAAACAGTGAGGACGTGACAAAGTGAAACAGGAAGATAAAGCAAAGATAAAAGTAAAACAAACGTTTCCGCTGACCATTAAACGCATAGGCATTAACGGAGAAGGCGTCGGTTATTTTAAACGGCAGGTCGTTTTCGTTCCTGGAGCTCTCCCTGGGGAAGAAGTGGTTGTGGAGGCGGTGAAGGTACACCCAAAATTTACAGAAGGACGAATCAAAAAAATCAGAAAGAAATCTGAGCATCGTGTGACTCCGCCATGCCCGGTATACGACCAATGCGGCGGCTGTCAGCTGCAGCACGTGACATATAGAGAACAGCTTAATGCCAAGCGTGAAATTTTAATTCAGTCGCTTGAGCGGTATACGAAGGTGCCTGTTGATGCTCTTGATATCCGCGAGACGATTGGAATGGAAGAGCCTTGGTTTTACCGCAATAAAAGCCAATTCCAGGTAGGCAAGAGAGATGGCATGGTCATTGCTGGACTGTACAGTCAAAATTCTCACAAGCTGATTGATATTCCAGATTGCATCGTCCAACAGCCGGCATTAAATGATGTACTAAATAAAGTCAAACAAATATTGCAGGATTTCAATATTCCGATCTATGATGAAAAGAAAAATAAAGGTATCGTTAAAACGGTTGTGACTCGTGTGGGCATTGCTACTGGCGACATTCAAGTGGTCATTGTTACCGCGACGGATAAGCTGCCGAAAAAAGAACTGATTGTCCAGGAAATCCAAAAGCGGCTGCCGAACGTAAAATCTATTATCCATAATATTAATCCCAAAAAGACCTCGTTAATTTTCGGAGATAAAAGCTTGCCACTCGCTGGTCCAGAGACGATTGAGGAGCGGCTGGGTGATCATAAGTATGCTCTTTCCGCCCGCGCATTCTTCCAGCTTAACCCTGAACAAACGATCAGACTTTATGATGAAGTAAAGAAAGCGGCACAGCTGACTGGCAGCGAGAAAGTAGTCGATGCCTATTGCGGCTCAGGAACGATCGGCCTTTGGGTGGGAGAAGGGGCTGCTGAAATCCGCGGGATGGATGTAGTTCCTGAATCGATTAAAGATGCCAGAGAAAATGCGAAGGCTTTAAAGATTAAAGCGGTATATGAAGTGGGTACCGCCGAGCAATGGCTGCCCAAGTGGCTAAAAGCAGGCTGGAATCCGGATGTCGTTATCGTCGATCCGCCGCGCACAGGATGCGACCAAAAGCTGCTCGATACGATCAAGAAGGTAAAGCCAAAACGATTTGTATATGTGTCCTGTAATCCTTCGACACTGGCTAAAGATATTAACCAGCTAAGCCATTTGTATAACATCGAATATATTCAGCCTGTGGACATGTTTCCGCAAACGGCGCACGTCGAAGCTGTCACGCTGCTAACGCTAAAAGACAGCAGCCGGCATCAATAATTTATGGCAAGGAGGAAAACCACCCGCTGAATAGGGTGGTTTTTTCCGTTATAGATGAACAATTAAATCTTAAGAATTCTTAAGAGATTCTATCACTGTTTCTTCAGATTTGGGCTTTATTCTAGAGATAAAATCCAAAAATGTTGGAGGGACAGAAACTTGAAAACTCATGCGTTCTTTTTTCAATATATATTAAGCCCAAGAAAAATTGGAGCTGTTTTTCCGAGCTCCTTTTATTTGGCTGAAAAGATGATAGGCAATATTTATTTTCAACAGGCCAAATATATAGTGGAATACGGACCGGGAACAGGCATCTTTACAGATCAAATTCTTACATATAGAAAGCCAGATACGGTTGTTTTATTAATAGAGAACAATAGAGAGTTTTATAAGCTGCTGAAGGACAGGTATAAAGAAGAAAATAATCTTATCATCATTAATGATACCGCGGAGCATATTGACCAGTATGTAGAAAGGTATGATATTCCCTATGTGGACTATGTGGTTTCTGGATTGCCTTTTGCCAGCTTGCCTAAGAATGTTTCGAATAATATTTTGCTTAAAACGAAAGAGTTATTAGGGCATAATGGTAAGTTCATCACTTTTCAATATACGCTGTTTAAGAAAGAATTGATAAGCCGATTTTTTACTCAAGTCGATGTCAAGTTCGAGTATAGAAATGTACCACCTGCCTTTATATTAAGCTGCAACAATCGGCGGCTAGATAGAGCAAATAATGGATGAGCGCAAAGTAGGCGGGAAATAAAGGAAACGAAGGATAGGATATTAGAGGAAACTGTAAGTGTAAATTCTCCTTTTAGAAGGTATAAAACATATAATACAGAAATTAATAATAACAAGGGCATCGGTGACTCATTCGTTATGACAGATACATGTCGAAGGAATAGGAAATTAAACCTCAATTTAATGGATAAATTCCATGAGGGAACAATAGAAACATGGCTGGGTAATTGCTATTGCTAAAAATAAGAGCTAGGGATAACTGCCTCTATAAAGTTTATTGCCAGAACTTAAAATGAAAGGTTTTGCAGAGTATTTCTTAGTTCTCGCTGCTTTTGATGTATATATCACAGCGAAAGAGAGTGTGGAGGAATTGAAGAAGAGTATTTTTATTATCGCTGTATGGTTAGTATCTATCTATGTATTGAAGCATAATCATTTATTGCCCTCTGATATGGATGAGTTAAAGGAATTTATATCCAGACATACAGAATATGCCATGTTGTTATTCGTTGCTCTATGGTGTTTAAGGCTCCTCGTTTTTATACCAGGTGCTACACTGATGATTTTCGGAGGAGTATACTTTGAACCGCTTTTAGGTTTTTTACTATCCATGGCTGGCATCATTTTAAGTGAAACGTTAGTCTATCTATTTTCCAAAACTGTTATAGGCACAAAGCTAAGCCGGCTCCTAGAGAAGAAGAGACCAGAACTAGGGGCACTTTTGGAAACCCAAAATTACAAGTTTTTAGCATTAGGGATTATTTGTCCCATTGCTCCTACAGATGCCATTTGTTTTTTATCAGCATCATTAGGAGCAAAATATATGCGCTATATGCTGACCATAATCGTCTCCAACCTTCCACTTTTATTGCTATATAGCTTGATCGGAACGAGTATCAGTGAGTCTTTAATTGGCATGACAGCGGGTGTTGTTTTACTTGGGGGAGTTACGGTCGTGTCGATAAATATTTGGAACAACCTAAAGAATGCTGTAAACTTTTCTAATAGGGCTAAAACTCAGCGAACCAAAACCGCTAATAATTAAAATTGATATGAAGCAAGAAAGAAGCCGCACATAGAAAAAAGCAGACAGTCTCATCACCATGAAACTGTCTGCTTTTTATTTATATCTTGGCTAATATTAAGATGCTTTTTGAACAGATTTAAGGTAGTTTTCTCCCTTGTGAGCATCAAATCGGCCTTCCCATTTAGACATAACAACAACGGCTAAAGAGTTACCAATTACATTAACAACTGTACGCGCCATATCAAGAATCCGGTCAATACCAGCAATAAAGGCGAGACCTTCAAGTGGAATACCTACAGATCCTAAAGTAGCTAACAGAACAACAAAGGAAACGCCCGGCACACCGGCAATCCCTTTAGATGTCACCATTAATACTACCATTAGTGTTAACTGCTCCATAATACTTAAATCGATTCCGTACATTTGGGCAATAAAGATTGCCGCAAGTGCTTGGTAAAGAGTAGATCCGTCCAAGTTAAATGAATAGCCGGTTGGAATAACGAAGGAAACGACATCTTTTGGACAACCGAATTTCTCCATTTTCTCCATTATTTTTGGAAGAACTGTTTCTGAACTCGAAGTAGAGTAGGCTAAGAGGAGTTCATCTTTTAAGATTTTGATAATATGAAAGACGCTTGTCCCGCACATCTTAGCAATAGCTCCAAGAACGACAACAATAAAGAAAATCATCGTTGCATATACGCAAATAAGTAATTTTCCGAGTGGAATCAATGACTCTACGCCAAATTTGGACACGGTTACACCAATTAGAGCAAATACACCAAATGGAGCAAACTTCATAATTTGATTCGTCACATAAAACATAGCATCTGCTGTACCTTGGAAGAAAGCAAGAACTGGTTTCCCTTTTTCACCGATTGCTGCCACTCCTAAACCAAATAAAACAGCAAAGAAAATGATAGCGAGCATATCGCCTTTAGCTAAAGATTCAATAATATTGCTTGGTACAATATTTACAAAAGTATCGGCAAAGCTGTGGCTTGATACTTCCTCGGTTGTCTCAACATATTGCTGAATATCGCCCTTAGCCAGCTTAGACATGTCTATCCCTTCGCCAGGCTTAGTAATATTCGCCACGAGGAGTCCGACAATGATAGCAATTGTAGTGACAATCTCAAAGTAAAGAATTGTTTTCCCACCAAGTTTACCTAACTTTTTCATATCGCCTGTTCCGGCAACACCAAGAATGATCGTGGAAATAACGATTGGCACAACAATCATTTTAATTAATCGAAGAAAAATATCGCCAATTGGCTGTAAAAAAGTTTCAACGGCAGGGTTCCCATAAAAAATGGCACCAACAGTAATCCCTAAAGCTAACCCGACAAGAATTTGATAAGCTAAACCAAATTTACGTTTTTTCATTTAGTCACCTCTTCATATATAGTGCAAACGCTTTCTTTATAAAATAAAAATATATAAGTCAATTTTATAAGGAAGTAATAAAAAACTATAAAATCCGACATTTTCTTTTTTGTTTTCTATAAAAAGAAAACTCTGCCATTAAGTTCATTGGCAGAGTCAGTCTGATGTTATAACTATAATGTGCAAAGCTCCTACACATAATTTTATAAGGTGAGGGTTATGTAATCTCTCAAGAATGTCCAAAAAACTTTTCTATTGTCTCAAGATACAGGGCTTGAAGAAATTTTTTTATATTAATTTTAACTTTCATCGGTTCATTCCGGTCTGAGTCCAGCTCTTTCATTCTCAATCTTACCTCTTGAAATTCGAAGAAGCGGGGGCATAATCCTCAAATTTAGGGTTAGTATAATCTATTACACCCATTGAAGCCAGATTGTTGAGAGCAGCTACAATCGCTCTACGAATACGCTGTTCAATAGATTTGACTTCTTTTTTATACTAATTGGATCTGATTTATTCATGCTAGCTACTGCTTCATACAATTTTTTTAAAGGAGGTAATAAAGCAGAAGAGTCATTTTTTTCGAGCAAAAACTCCATCATTGCTACGATATCTTTGCTTCCCGCCTCTCCGGCTATTCCCATGTCATTTAAAATAGATAAAACAATATCTTTTACGCTGCGCTGCTTTTGAGCGGAATGAGAGGAGTCGATGTGTGCTAAAGATTCCCTGATTGTCATCAGTGAATGTCTCAATTGAAACCGCTCAGCAGTTTTGGTTAAAATGCTGCGTACCTCAATACGGTTAATCGGTTTATGAATAAAGAACTCGATGCCTTTCTCATAGGCCTCACCGACCATTTCTTTGTTGACTATTTGGGAAATCATAATGAATTGTCCTTCAAATCCTTGCATCCTCAATTGTTCAATGGTTTCAATGCCATCCAATTGAGGCATTAATAAATCAATCAGAACAAAATCAGGACGAGTGGAAAGGACGAGCGGGATAGACTTTTCACCGCTTTCAGCCTCACCTATTACAAGCCCAAGTTCCTCTTCTGTTATAATTTTGTTTAACATTCTTCGACTGGCTGTGTCATCATCCACAATAAAATAGCGAAGTTTCAGTTTTATTCAACTCCCTTTCTAATCTCGTTCGTTGGAATTTGGATTGTAAAAATGGTTCCTTCAGTCGAAGATTCTACATAAATTTCCCCTTGTAAGTTTTGAATAATCTCTTTTACATGAGAAAGACCAATTCCTGTGGCAGCCACCCCTTGGTCGTTGTATTTTGTTGTATAGCCTGGTTCAAATATTAATGATAAATCTTCTGAAGGAATCCCTTTCCCTGAATCTTGTATAACAAAGTGGGTATATTCCGATTTTTCATATACGCTCAAATCAACACACCCCTCTGCTTTTACAGCTTCTACTGCATTAGCCACAAGATTATTTAAAAGAGCAAGAAGAGGTATGTGCCTATCTGTTTCAAAATCAACACCGATTGATGAATGAAAGGTTAGTTTTTTCTTCAATAGCTCACTATAATTTTGGTTGGCAGTAATCACAAAGCCAAATACGTCAGAAAGAAAAATTCTATCGTTTTTTTTCTGGACATATATTTTAGAGAGTCCCGAAAGAATTCGTTGAGAATCTTTTTTCACCTCATGAATTTCTTGTGAAATGTGCAACGCTTGTACGCTTAATTCCGGCATGTTTCCCTTTTTTAGTTTTCGATATAAATCATGGCTGGTTGCGGTGATTCGCTCAATATTTTCCATGGATTTTTGCAAATAAAGAATCTCTACATATAGTTCTGATCTAACTCCCAGCATTTCCTGAAGTCGTTTTTTTTGTTCCGAAATAGTGATTGAACTGTATAAACCTACTACAAAGTAACTGCGAAATAGAGCGATGCCAAACAATAACGCCCATTCTTGTAAGCCAAGATTAGTGTGTTGTAACAGCCAGTAGCGCAGCAAATGCTCTACACTATTTGCTATAAATTCTATTCCAGTAGCAAAAGCGCCAAGAAGAAAGGGGGAGGTTTTATACGCTTCTATTTTAATCAGGCCAAATCCTAAAGAAAATAACAAGTAAAACAGAAATGCAGGAAAATGAGTCATGACACTCGTCAACAAAGGGGCACTGCCCATTATCATATCTGCAGATAAACGAAAACAAACAACCGTGATCCCCGTAATAATACCCGTTCTTAAAAAAGAAGCTGGAGGCCAAACAAGGATAAATAGAAAAAAAGTGATACTGCCTAATCCGAAACGAAGGTCCTCTCCATAAAAGGGAATAATTTTCACTTCGCTGACAATCGCAGTTAAAACAGCGGTAAGAAATAAAGACAAAGCATCTGTTCTTTTGGAATTTCTTCCAAGAAGTTTGTATATGATTGACATTTTGTTCTCCTATTTTCGCTATAGAGATAAATCGGCCTTGTAAAAAACAATTTTATTATAATGGAATGACGGTATAAAAGAAATCTGTTTTAAGGTGCTGACAATCTTTAATATAAGCATTGATAGGGACAAAAGTTAATGGTAAAATTTTTGCAAATATAGTTAGTTAGTTGACTAACTAATAGGGGGCGTATATATGGCAAAGCCAAATATGATTAGCAAAGAAAAGCTAATTCAATTAGCCAAAGAGTGTTTGGCTGATAAGGGGATTGAGAAATTTACACTGAGGTCAGTGGCAGAAAAAGCAGAAGTCACACAGGGAACCGTTTATTATCATTTTCGGACAAAGGAACAGTTGTTGCTGGATATTGTAAAAGACGTCTGTGACCGTTCATGGAATGAGGTAGCGCAAGAAGAAGATGTGATAAAACAAGCCTTGGAATCGGCAAAGAGCCGCTGCGGCAGCGATTCATTTTATCATAAGTTGTTTTTTACATTAATTGCTGCAGGGTTAAATAATGAAAAAATTAAGGAGCAGCTTGGAAGTGTGTTAGAACAGGAAAACAAAGCTTTAGCCGGAAATCTTACAAAAATATGGGCCCAGTCACCAGTAACAGGGGTTTCTCTTGAGGGGTGGGGAGTGTTGTTCAATGCGATCGTAGATGGGATAGCATTGCAGGCTCTCATGATCAAAGATTTTCCTGTAGAAAAGGCATATGAGGGGCTTGAGCAGTTAGTAGCATTACTAAGCAATTTGGCTATGAGGGAGGAGGGAGAATGAAGGGGTACTTGTTCGTTGCTTGTTGGGGCGTGCTCGTTTGGCTGTTTGCTACATTGTTTTTTGTCTTTTTTGGAAAGAAAGTTCTTTTCAGCCCGGATTCAGATCCATTCTTTATGAGCCTGTTTTTGTTAACTGCTGGAACAGCAATATTATTGCTGGCTGTTACTTTCCTGTACTCACTATTCGATCAATCAAAAAATGCCACACTGAAATTCGGGTTAATCGGTACGGCTGTAGGCCTGACACTCGACGCCTTCTCATTAACTAATCATCGCTATATTTTTCCGGAACTTAATGAATCTCAGATCATTGCCTTTACTGTTTGGATGTCATTTGCGTACGCACTATATTTAATCATTCCTGCCATGGTAAATGAAAGAAGAGGAGGAGGGCTAATTTGGCATAAGAGGGTGTGAAGTTTTTGTTAATTAAAACAGGTGATTCAAGATGCCAATTAACCGATAATCAGAAGAGAGCTCTGGTACAGGGATAGGAGTTAGCATAATTATTGCCAGAAAGACAGGCCTTCTTATAAAAGGAGGAGAATCAAGACTTGCATATTAAAATGAACAAAGCGGCTTTTGGTTATTTGAAAGGTGTGAAGCTCGGAATTGCATGTTTTGCACCGGTTATTCCGGCGATTCGTGGAAAAGACAACGAAGCAAAGCAACAGGTTGATAAGCAATTATCTCTCGGACAAAAAGCTTTACTTATATTTGAGGCTTGGAAGAATTCAACCTTTCGACTAAGGACTTGGTTCATCAGACGGAGCTGCTCTTATCCATTCGGTCACTAAATGCCAAATTTAATGAAGCCTCTTCTGTGGCGCTTAATCAAATTGGCGTTTGTATTAGAAACAACCCGAGCCGGGTTTCCATTATAACTTTGTTAAAGAAATGCTGATGCTTAGGCAGCGTTTCTTTTTTTGTTATTGATGATTGTTTTTGATTAGATATGATTGTTTTTGAATGATATTGATTGATTTTGCTGTTGGTTTGTCTTATTATAAGAGTATAAAACCGATCTCATTAAGAGAGGTGAGTGGAGTGTTAACAGAAGAAAGGCATCATCTCATTTTACAATTGCTGAAGGAAAAAGAAGTACGGAAGCTGCAAGAGTTTGTGGAAGCGACAGGTTCTTCAGAATCAACAATTAGAAGAGATTTAAGCCAGTTGGAAGAAGAAAAGAAACTGATTAGAGTTCATGGCGGAGCAGCGCTAGTGAAGCAAAAACGATCAGAACCAAGCATGATAGAAAAGTCAACTCGGCATACAACAGAAAAAAAGCGAATGGCGCTTTATGCAGCAAGTCTTCTTGCGAACGGTGATTGTATTTATCTTGATGCCGGTACAACCACATTTGAAATGATTCCTCACATAGAGGGGAAAGATATAACGGTCGTCACAAATGGAATTGCCCATGCCGAGGCTTTAGTAGAAAGAGGGATACAAACATTTGTTATTGGCGGCTATTTGAAAGCGAATACACGGGCGCTTATTGGACAAGGAGCTTTACATGGCTTAAGTCAATATAGTTTTGATAAATGTTTTATTGGGGTAAACGGCATACATCCCAATGCTGGATTTACTACTCCTGATCCGGAGGAAGCCCTTATTAAGCGGACAGCAATCGAACGGTCGCAAGCGGCATATGTATTAGCTGATCCATCCAAATTTAATGAAACAGCGTTTGCTCATATTGGCCATTTACAGGAAGCAATTATTATTACAGATAAATTAGAAGAAGAAATTCTCCATTTATACGGTAAAAAAACTAGTATAAAGGAAGTGAAAGCATGATTTATACATGCACGCTAAACCCAGCGATTGATTATATTGTTCATCTTGAACATCTCGAGACAGGCACCTTAAATCGGGCAGTCTCTACAGCCAAGTTTGCAGGTGGAAAAGGAATCAATGTCTCTAGGGTACTTACCCGTTTCGGAGCGGAGAACACGGCACTTGGTTTTCTTGGCGGTTTCACCGGTGAGTTTATTATAGATGAACTTAATAAAGAAGGGATTCATCATCAATTCATACGAATAGCACAAGATACGCGGATTAATGTGAAAGTAAAAGCAGGAAATGAAACAGAAATCAATGGGCAAGGGCCAACGGTTACGCTTGAGGAAAGTGAGCAATTTAAAGACTTGATTAAGCAGCTAAATAAAGGAGATATCCTGCTTTTAGCGGGAAGCGTTCTTTCGTCTTTGCCGGAAGACTATTATGTGCTGTTAATGAAAATAGCCCAAGAACGTGGCATTAAGATAGCTGTAGATACGAGCGGTCCCATACTGAAGAAGCTGCTTGCTCATAAGCCGTTTTTAATTAAGCCTAACCACCATGAACTGGGTGAGCTGTTCCAAACAGATATCCAATCAAGAGAACAGGCCGTTGTTCTGGCAAAACAGCTAGTAAGCGAAGGCGTTGAGCACGTAATGGTATCCATGGCGGGAGAAGGAGCTTTGTTCGTCAATAAAGACGTCGTTCTTTCCGCGAAACCGCCGCAAGGCCAAGTGAAGAATTCAGTCGGTGCGGGAGATTCAATGGTTGCTGGTTTCTTAGCTGGTTATGCAAAAGGGGCGGCAATAGAAGAAGCATTCCGTTTCAGCGTCGCAGCTGGAAGTGCAACCGCCTTTTCTGAGGATTTATGTACGAGAGAAAAAGCAGAGAAATTGTGTTCTGAAGTGCAGATTTCGAAATTGGAATAGGAGGGCATGAAGATGAACATTACAGATTTATTGACAAGAGAAACAATGATTCTTAACCTTCAATCGACCGATAAAGCCTCTGTAATTGATGAGCTTGTTGAAAAACTTGACCAAGCGGGCCGGTTGAATGACCGGCAGCAGTATAAAGAGGCGATTTTAGCCCGTGAAGCCCAAAGCACTACAGGAATCGGTGAAGGTATTGCCATTCCACATGCGAAAACAGGTGCTGTTAAAACACCAGCGATCGCTTTCGGCCGCTCTAAAGAAGGCATTGATTACGAAGCCCTTGATGGACAGCCAAGCCACCTTTTTTTCATGATTGCAGCGCCTGAAGGAGCCAACGATACCCATTTGGAAACTTTGTCACGCTTGTCTTCTTTCCTTATGGATCCGGGCTTTCGCCAAAAGCTGGATGCTGCACAGACGGAAGAGGAAGTGTTGGCAGCTATTAATGAAATGGAGCAAGGAGAAGAAGAGGAAGAAATAGAACCAGAAACATCCTCGCCTAAAGAAAAAGTGCTCGCAGTAACTGCTTGTCCTACAGGAATTGCTCATACGTATATGGCAGCTGATGCTCTGAAAGCCAAAGCGAAAGAAATGGGCGTAGATATCAAAGTAGAAACGAACGGATCGAGCGGAATTAAAAATGCATTAACGGCGCAAGACATAGAAGAAGCGACAGCCATTATTGTGGCAGCAGATAAACAAGTGGAAATGAACCGTTTCAAAGGAAAACATGTTATCCAAGTGCCTGTTGCGCAAGGAATCCGCAATTCAGAACAATTGATTACAAGAGCCCTCAGCCAGGATGCTCCGATATTTAAAGGGGATCATTCAAATGCTTCCCAGGAGCAAGGCGAGGAAAAGAAAGAAAGAACAGGCGGTTTCTATAAACATTTAATGAACGGCGTATCTAATATGCTGCCATTCGTTGTCGGCGGCGGAATTTTGATCGCTATCTCATTTATCTTTGGTATTCATGCAGCCGAGCCAGGACATGAAACTTACAATCCAATTGCTAAAGCACTAATGGACATCGGCAGTGGAAATGCGTTTAATTTAATGATACCAGTGCTGGCCGGTTTTATCGCGATGAGCATTGCTGACCGTCCGGGATTTGCTCCGGGAATGGTTGGCGGTTTGATGGCGGCTAACGGAGAAGCCGGTTTTCTCGGCGGGTTAATTGCCGGCTTTTTGGCAGGGTATGTCGTGCTGGGAGTGAAAAAAGCGCTTGCTAGATTGCCGCAATCACTTGAGGGCTTAAAGCCTGTCCTCTTGTATCCGCTATTTGGGATTTTAATTACCGGTTTAATTATGATGTTTGTAGTGATCGGGCCGGTTAAAGCATTAAATACAGGGATTACAACTTTCTTATCTGGTCTCGGAACTGGAAATCTCGTTTTCCTCGGCCTCTTGCTTGGCGGCATGATGGCTATTGATATGGGAGGACCGATCAATAAAGCGGCCTTTACATTTGGCATTGCCATGATTGATGCCGGCAACTATGCACCTCATGCAGCCATTATGGCCGGCGGAATGGTTCCACCGCTTGGCTTAGCCCTTGCTACTACAATATTTAGAAAGAAATTCACAAAGCAAGAACAAGAAGCGGGAAAAACATGTTATGTAATGGGCCTTTCCTTTATTACGGAGGGAGCGATTCCGTTTGCAGCAGCGGATCCAGGACGGGTGATCCCGGCTGCTGTCGCTGGATCGGCAGTGGCAGGAGCCCTTACCATGATGTTCGGCATCGGTCTTCCAGCTCCTCATGGTGGGATTTTTGTTTTTCCAATCGTTCAGGGAAGCGCGTGGCTTTATTTACTAGCTGTGGTGATTGGGGCGCTCGTCACGGCTTTCACAGTCGGATTACTGAAAAAAGAAATTAAATAACTTTTTTAACTTACATCCTTCCACAAAAACCAGTGGGAGGATTCTTTTTATGCTGGCTTTTTGTTATAATGAATGGTAGTTTCCGGCCTTTTAAAATAACGATGGGGTTTATAGAGATTATGCAGAGAGAAGTAGACGAGTTGCGGCAAGAGGTTAAGGAATTAAAACAGCAGTTAAGAGAGTATGAAGAATTGATTAATGAAATCTCTGTACCTATCATTCCATCTATCGTTCCAGAGACTATTTTAGTGCCTGTGACGGGAAAGTTGTCTCCTGATCGATTAGAATTGATTTTTACAAAAATAAATGAAGTGGCTTATCGCCTGTCTTATACGGAAGGCTTAAATACAGTGATCATTGATTTTACCGCTATTTCTAAAAGAGAATTAGGAGAGATTGATACGCTGGGAATGTATATCGAAAATTTCCAAAAAGCTCTAAAATTAATGGGAATCGATACAATCTTTGTTGGCTTTACTCCAGCAGTTACTCAGGATCTTATCCAATCAGGGGTATCTATTGTAAATGACTTAAATACCTTTTTGTCTTTTCGGGCAGCCCTTCATTACTTAATGAAAAAGCGGGGGATCACTTTTCAAAAAATAAAATGAAATGGCAGCCTGTTCGCGGGGAAAGACCGCAGATCTAGTATATAAAACCATCCCATAGCACCGGGCTTTCCCGTAGCATCCAGCAGTTAAAGATGTGACAACGGGGAGTGGGCTATGGGATGGTTTTCTTTTTTCTCCAAATGACAATGGCGCCGCTGGATGATGAATGAAGAAGGGATGGGTAGGATGAAAGCATTAAAAGCATTGCCGATGGGTATGGCAGCAATTCAGTGGGTTTTCTTTATTTTTGCTAATACAATTGTTGTCCCAGTTTCAATAGGGGCAGCGTTTGATCTATCTGCAGAAGAAGTGGCAATGACACTTCGCAGCTCGCTTATATTTACAGGAGCAGCCTGTGTGCTGCAAGGATTATGGGGACACCGTTATCCGCTGATGGAGGGGCATTCAGGACTTATGTGGGGGCTGCTTTTGAATTTGAGCGCTTCTGCTGCTGCACTTGGCATGGATTTGCAAACGATTGGTGGAGGAATTGCTACAGGAATGATTGCCTCAGCTGTTTTTATGATCATAGCCGGGTTATTTGGCCTGTCTGCACTAATCCAAAAAGTTTTCACGCCCATGGTGATGAGCGTGTATCTATTTTTACTTTCTGCACAGCTTATTTTTATCTTTTTCACAGGCATGCTGAAACTAAAGCCGAATGGAACATTAGATATTCCGGTTAGCTTATTGTCTATCGGTGTTGTGCTGCTTGTAACGATACTAAAAGTGAAGGGAAAAGGCTCTATCAGTAACTTTTCGATTTTGATTGGTATTGTAGTCGGATGGATACTATATGACCTGCTGTTTCCGGGAGGCGCTGCTTTGTCCGCAAGCAGCCAATCATTTGACATGTTCCCTCTAGGGACACCTAATTTAGAATGGGGAATTATTTTGACAACCTTCACAGCCGGTGTATTGAATCTCAGCAATACCATTGCTTCCATTCAGGCAGCTGCTCGGCTGTACAAGGAGCAGCCTTCGGAAAGTCGTTATAATCGCTCGTTTACGTTGACTGGTTTATACACAGCAGCCGGTTCTTTTTTAGGGCTCGTCCCCTATGCCCCGTTTACTTCCACAATTGGATTTTTGGAAAGCACCCGCATTCTTGACCGGATTCCCTTTTTAATTGGTGGCGGCTTATTTAGCCTGCTTGGCCTGATTCCGGTTGTCGGCTCTTTCTTTGCAACGATGCCTATTACTATCGGAAACGCGGTGCTATTTGTCGCTTATTTGCAATTATTTGGCACCGCGCTGCAATCCATTCAAGGGACGGTTTTTAATTCAAACACTATTTTTCGGGTTGCCCTCCCCGTGTTAACAGGAATCAGTCTGATGACTGTTGATCCGATTATTTTTAGCCAGTTGCCTGTTTATTTGCAGCCGCTTTTTTCTAATGGATTAATTATGGGGGTTTTACTATCCATCACTTTGGAATTAGCCATTAAATGGGAAAGATATGACACTCCGGGTTTATATGAAAAATAAACTTTCCACATTTTATTCACATACTGTGGATAACTTTTTCCACATATTTTAGAAAACATAGATTGATAAAATAAAAGAATAAACAAAAGTATCCACATTATTCACAGGGTGTGGATACTTTTGTGCACAACTATGTATAAATGTCTGTCAACGCTTGTTTTATATGTGGGAATTGAAAGGTAAATGAGTGAGCCGTTAATTTTTTGGGAAGGACTCTTTGGCCATCTAGAATCAAAGTGCTCATTTCTCCGAGAGCCATTTTGATAGCAAAAGCCGGGACAAATAACCAGTGAGGACGCTGAAGAACTTCGGCTAACGTTTTTCCAAGTGTATTTAGATGTTCTGGCGAAGGGGCAGTTAAGTTAACCGGACCATTTATATCTGACTGGTTCATAATGAAAAGGAGGGCCCTTGCTACATCCTTAATATGAATCCAGGACATCCACTGCTGTCCTGAAGCAATTCGTCCACCTGTAAACAATTTATAAGGTAAAGCCATGCGGGGAAGTGCGCCTTCTTCCTTTCCGAGAATGACACCGAAGCGTGCTGTCACAGTCCGGATGCCAAGTGCTTCAGAGTGTTGTGCCTCCGACTCCCAAATATCTACCGTCTTTGCGAGAAAGCCTTTAGTTGTCGTCTTTGATGATTCTGTAAAAGTCTCTTCAAGAGAAACTGGATAACAACCAATGGCGCTTGCGTTGATAAAGACGCTAGGTTTTTGCGGAAGTGCTGCCATAATTCTAATCATTTCTTTAGTGGATGAGATACGGCTGCTGATTATCTGTTGCTTGCGCTTCTCCGTCCAGCGTCCGCTATTAAGCGATTCACCTGCTAAATTAATAAAGGCATCGATATCTTGAAGTTCTTTTTCTGGCTTGGAGCGGTCGTCCAGCCATTTGACATAGCGAATGTTGTCTGTATCTCGTTTGTTTTCGAAGCTCCGTGTTAAAATAACGACTTGATGTCCATTTTTTAGAAGCTCATCGATTAGTGCTCTTCCTACAAATCCTGTGCCGCCGGCAATAACCACCTTCATTTTTACCCCTCCCAATCTCCCTTTAAACATTGGATTTTATCTATTATAGTACCCCTCCTTGAGCGGCATTGAAACAATTTCATGGTACAGTAGAAGAAAGAGGTGATAGATATGAAGGTTATTACAAAAATCTCTCTTCAACAAAAGCTTACAGATCGGTATAACATTTTCATAAATGAGGAATACGCCTTTAGCGTTGATGAATCTGTACTCATTCAATATGGATTAAAAAAAGGAATGGAGCTGACCGATGAGCAGATAGACGGTATTATTCGGAGAGATGCAGTGCGTAAAGGCCTGAATATGGCTATTCAATTTTTGTCTATTCGAATGAGAGCCGAAAAAGAAGTAAGAGAGTTTTTAATAAAAAAAGAGGTCGAAAGTGAGTCCATAGAAGAGATTATCCATGCTCTTTACCGGATGAATTATCTAGATGATGCTGAATTTGCCAAGGCTTATACGAATACACAAATCAATGCATCAGATAAAGGACCGAAAGTCATTGAACGAGAGTTAAAGGAAAAAGGAATTGAGGGTTCTTTAATAGAAGAAGCACTCGCCAAATTTGAAGAGGGGCTTCAGCTTGAAAAATCAATCAAGCTTGCCCAAAAATATCGTCAGAAGTATAGAAAAGAATCTCCTATTATTCAAAAACAAAAAATAGAACAGACGTTAAGCAGAAAAGGATATGAATGGGGGATTATTCAAGAAGCGGTCGCAGGATCAGAAGAGGAAGGAAACGAAGAGGAGCACTTGGAAGTGCTTATGTATCAAGCGGCAAAGGCTCACCGCCGATATAATAAATTTTCAGGCGGTGAATATCGTCAGAAGATGAAGCAGGCGCTTTACCGAAAGGGTTTTTCTATGAGCGACATTGAGCAGGCTATCGAAAAGCTGCAGGAAGAATAGGGGTTATGTTTTAATAATAACCTCTAACTGCTCTTCTGCTTCATGAACGATTTGCTTAGCAATCTCTTTCGGGAGCGGAAAGCGAGAGGGATGTTCCACATGGTTTGAATGATCCCAAAAGGGCGTGTTCATGCCACCCATGTAAGCGGCTACGAAGCGCAGTCCACTGCCTTCATATTCTTTTTGAAGACTTTCTGTAAGTCCGCGCAGGGCAAACTTGCTCGCACAATAGATGGCTTCGTGTTTTTTTCCGCGCAGGCCAGCTGTGGATATAATATTAATAACCATGCCACTGCTTGTTAAAAGCGGCAAAAAAGCTTTTGTGAGTAAAATCGGAGCATAGACATTAACAGAAAATATCGTTTCCATCATTTCGACTGTAGTATCAGAGAAGGGACCAAACATACCAATCCCTGCATTATTAATTAAAATGTCTATGGAGCAGCCGCTTGATTGAAGGGAGGCGGCTATCTTTTCAATGGACTCCGGTTGGCTTACATCGAGTGAATAAATCGTTGCTACGCCACCAGCTGCTTCAATTTCTCTTTTGACTGCTGCTAGCTTTTCGATATTGCGACCTGCTAAATGAACGTGAAAACTTTTTTGGCTATAAAGAAGTGCTAATTCTTTTCCGAGTCCTGATCCGCTCCCGGTAATGAAACAATTTTTCAAGATAACCATCCTTTCTGCTTTCTTATTTGTTGTCATTTCACTATACTGAAGGAAAAAAGGGTGTGCAACTATTGGAAATGCAGAAACGTTACAGTGATATGGAAGAATATGAATTGAGACAGGAAATTGCCCGATTAAAAGAGAAAGCACGCAAAGCTGAACAGCTAGGTATCGTGAATGAATTTGCCGTTTTAGAAAGAAAAGCGTTAATGGCAGAAGCTTATTTAATGAATCCGAATGATTTTATTCCAGGAAAGCAGTATGAAATAAAAGGAGCGCCAGGTAGTTACTTTAAAATTGATTATATGAACGGTGTGTTTGCTTGGGGATATCGAGTCGGTGGCGATGGTGAGGAAGAAGGCTTGCCAATTTCCATGCTCAAGCTTTAGTCCATGATTTTATAAAAGAAAGGGTGCGCAAAGTGGAAGATATTTTTGAAAGGCTGACGAATCTTTTGCTAAGTAAAAATGAGCGTTTGTCCCATGCTCGTGCCCGGACATGGGTCGAGCTTTTGTGGGAAGATTTTGAAACGACTTATGCAAAAGCTGGACATGACTATCAAGGGAAAGAATTGACCGAAAAAGTTGTTCGGCAGTGGCTTGAAAACTATGGGGACCGTCTTCACGAATTTGCCGGGCGCAACCCTAAATACAGTCATTTGCTCAAAGATGAAAATGATCTGATGCATTAATGGAACCCGCTGACTTATACTAACAGGATGCATGATAATCCAGCTATTGTTTTCGCTAATAGGCATACCAAAGGTAATAAAAGAAAAAGGACGCTTAAAGGCGTCCTTTTTCGATCGTTAATGGGATTCCGGTATAAAAGTCAGCTTTTTGCGTAATTTTTCTTCGCTGAAAATCCAGCCAGTGTAAGAGCCGATTACATTATAATCGAGGTCAAGCTGAACAACAGCCACAAACGGATAATAGCCGTTATTGCGGTAGCGAAGATCAATAAATTTTACTTCATAACAATCATTGTACTCTGCTACTTCCCAACGGTACACTGGGGAGAAGTGCAAAAAAGCAGCGAGGTTTTCGTTTTTCTTTGCTGCTTGGAACAGCTCAGAATCAGGAATTCTGACCCGTTTATATTTATCAAGAATTGTAACCGAACGCCTATAGCCACGGGCAACATAAAAGTGTGACGGTGTTTTGACCGCGACACGCCATTGGTTAAAACGGATTGTTGGCGCGATAATAATTTCTTCTGCGTCGGGGATTAGTTTCTTCACTGAGCTCCTAATTGCCCCCTGCATTTGAAAGCGCAGAATGTAATAGCCGATTAAAAGTAAATAAATGAACAGAAACGTATAACCAGGGTGAGCCCCCAGTCCCCACATGATCAATCCGACTAAGTGCAAAGAGAAGATAAACGGATCAAAGGTGTTAATCACCCCAAGAGCAAGCCACTTAGAAGAAAAGGGCCGAAGCGCCTGGGTACCATAAGCATTAAAGATATCGACAAATACGTGAAGGAACACTGCGAACTGTGTCCACAACCATAAATGAAGCAAGTCACTTCCTGGAAATAAAAAGTAAATGACTGCAGTAATCAATACCGGCCAAAGAATCACTGCCGGTATGGAGTGGGTGGCTCCGCGGTGATTGCGTATATAGACAGCGTTGTTCCTAAGCTTTAAAATTGTATCTATATCAGGGGCTTGCGAGCCGATTACTACTGCAGTCATCACTGCATACTTGGTCATTGGTTCAACAGCGACAACAGGGTCGAGTGTTGCCAGACCGCCTAGCGCAATCCCCATTACAAGGTGAGTGCCAGTATCCAAATGCGTCCCTCCTTTTACAAAGTACGGATGATGCTATTTTGGTTCTAAATTTTACTATTCCCTTTATCTTTTTAATTCTAACATCTATGGAGGCTAGTTGTGAATTTTCCATCTCTTAATAATATAGAAAAAGTAAATGTCCGGCAATTTCAACAAGATTTGCTTCATTGGTATAAAGAGGAAAAGCGTGATCTGCCCTGGAGGAAAGACCAAGACCCTTACAAAGTGTGGGTGTCAGAGATTATGTTACAGCAAACGAGAGTGGACACGGTCATCCCGTATTTTGAAAACTTTATTAAGCAATTTCCGACAATTGAGGCACTTGCGAAAGCAGATGAAGATCAAGTGTTGAAAGCATGGGAAGGGCTGGGATATTATTCGCGTGTCCGCAATTTGCAGGCGGCAGTTCGTGAAGTGCATGAACAATATGGCGGGAAGGTACCTGATACAAAAGAAAAAATCTCTTCCTTAAAAGGAGTGGGGCCGTATACGAGTGGTGCCATCTTAAGTATTGCCTATGGAGTGCCTGAGCCTGCTGTGGACGGCAATGTTATGCGCGTGCTGTCCAGGATCCTATCGATTTGGGAGGATATTGCTAAAGCTTCCTCGAGAAAGATCTTTGAAGAGGCGATACGGCAGTTAATATCACGGGAAGATCCGTCTTCATTTAATCAGGCATTAATGGAATTAGGAGCGTTGATTTGTACGCCTTCCTCGCCTTCTTGTCTTCTTTGCCCGGTGAGGGAACATTGCTGTGCCTTCCAAGAGGGAACCATCCATGAACTGCCGGTCAAAACAAAAAAGAAAACGATGCGTCATGTCCACTTAGCGGCAGCTGTTGTAAAAACAGAAAAAGACGAAGTAATTATTCAAAAGCGTCCATCAGAAGGATTGCTTGCCAACCTGTGGGAGTTTCCGAATACCGAGCTCAGCGGAATGGGCAGTCCAAAAGTGGAATTGGAACTTTTTTTGAGACAAGTGTATGGTCTGGAGGTTCAATTAGACTCTGAGCCTTTTGCAAAAATACAGCACGTGTTCTCCCACTTAACGTGGGATATTGACGTATATGGAGGGACCGTTTCCATAGCAGATTTAAAAAGAGAAAACAGCCGTCTTGTAAAAGCAGAAGAGGTAGAAAAGTATGCTTTTTCTGTTTCCCATCAAAAAATTTGGAAAAAGGCCAGGCAGAAGTGACAGCGGGCGTTGTTTATTCCCCGAAAAGACCGTACACTCTAAAAGTGTAGAAAGAAGGGAGAAAGAATAATGGAACAAAAAGTAGCATTAGTAACCGGTAGTAGCCGCGGCGTGGGCAAGCAGATCGCTCTTGAATTAGCTAGAAAGGGCTATGACATTGTTGTGAATTATGCACGCAGCAAAACAGCTGCCCTTGAAACAGCGGAAGAGATTGAACAATTAGGAAGAAAAGCACTCGTTATTAAGGCAAATGTGGGCGATGTGGACAAGGTAAAAGCAATGTTTGCGGAAATAAAGGAAAAGTTTGGCCGACTGGATGTGTTAATTAACAACGCAGCTTCCGGAGTTCAACGGCCGATTATGGAATTAGAAGAAAAGCATTGGGACTGGACGATGGACATTAACAGTAAAGCCTTGTTATTTTGTTCTCAGGAAGCAGCTCGCCTCATGGAAGAAACTGGAGGTGGAAGCATCGTCAGCATTAGTTCACTTGGAGCTATCCGCTATTTGAAAAATTACACAGCAGTGGGTGTGTCCAAAGCGGCTGTCGAGGCGTTGACGCGTTATCTATCAGTGGAGCTGGCGGAGAAGAACATTGTAGTCAATGCTGTTTCAGGTGGAGCTATCGATACGGAAGCACTGAAGCATTTCCCTAATCGTGAAGAAATATTGGAAGATGCGAGAATGAATACGCCTGCAGGAAGAATTGTCCATATAGAGGACATTGTACATACCGTTATGTTTTTAATTTCGGAAGGTGCGTATATGATTCGCGGGCAAACAATTATTGTTGATGGTGGACGCTCACTGTTAGTTTAAAATTTTTTATTAAGAGAGGATAAGTTATGATCTCCCGGGGCAAATTAGTTCTTGTGGAGGTGATAATCATGGCAAACCAACCAAACAACAGACAACGTACACAAGCTGGTACAGATGTTAATGAAGTAAGACAACGCAATGCGGCTTCAGCTGCAGGTCAAGGTGCAAACTTCGGTACAGAGTTTGGTGCTGAGACAGATGCTCAGCAAGTGAGACAACAAAACGCTCAATCACAAGCTCGCAAGAACCAAGCGCCTACTGCAGGCCAAAGTGCAAACTTCGGTACAGAGTTTGGTGCTGAGACAGATGCTCAGCAAGTGAGACAACAAAACGCTCAATCACAAGCTCGTAAAAACCAAGCACCGAGAAATCAATAAGAATCACCAACACAAAGAAAAGGGCTGTCAACCTTCAAAGCGGTTGATAGCCCTTTTTCTCATTCTTCTGCCTCTTTTGTTTCAATTTCCTATTGAAATCGTTATAATAGTGGAATATAAACGTTTATTTGTTCACACAAAGGAAAAATTAAAGGCAAACAGCTTGGAATGAAGGTAGGGGAAAATCATGGCGATTCCCACAGAAGGTGAATCCATCCAAATCCACAGTTATAAACATGACGGGCATATTCATCGTATTTGGGAAGAGACCATAGTCTTAAAAGCAACGAATAATCTTGTGATTGGCGGCAATGATCATACGGTTGTCACAGAGTCAGATGGACGGACTTGGATTACGAGGGAACCTGCTATCTGTTATTTCCATGCCAGGCAGTGGTTTAATGTCATTGGTATGTTGAGAACGGACGGCATCTATTATTATTGCAATATTAGCTCTCCATTCGTATACGATCGGGAAGCGCTCAAATATATTGACTATGATCTCGATGTAAAAGTATTTCCGGATATGTCATATATTTTGCTGGATGAGGATGAGTACGAACAGCACAGCAGAAGAATGAATTACCCGGAAGTAATTGATAAAATTTTGAGGCGCAATGTTGATCACTTGATTCAATTGATCCGTCAGCGTCAAGGTCCGTTTTCACCAAATTTTATCGATAAGTGGTACGGAAAGTATTTGACGCACCGAGGCTGATATCTCAATAAAAAGAGACGGCGCCTGTTGAGTTTTCAACAGGTTTTTTCTTATTTTGATTAGAGGGGGAACAGGATTGGATGCAATTAAACGCTACATGCAATTTGTAAGGCCGTACTTCTGGCAAATTATAGGTACTTTGCTGATCGGTATTATAAAGTTTGGGATTCCCTTATTAATTCCGGTGCTTATCAAGTATGTAATTGATGACATTGTGGGCAACGGAGCGATGTCAACAGCAGAAAAACAGCACCAACTGCTGGTGGTCTTGGGCAGCATGCTTATTTTATTTGTGGTGTTACGCCCGCCGATCGAATATTATCGGCAATATTTTGCCCAATGGACAGGCAGTAAAATCCTTTATGATATTCGTGACCGTTTATTTTCACACATTCAAAAGCTCAGCTTCAAGTATTATGCCAATACGCGGGCTGGAGAAGTCATTTCAAGGGTTATCAATGATGTAGAACAAACCAAAAATTTCGTCATCACCGGATTAATGAACGTTTGGCTGGATGGAGCAACGATTTTAATAGCTGTGATCATCATGCTGACAATGGATGTAAAATTAACAATCGTCTCACTCATTGTTTTTCCATTCTATGGCCTATCTGTCCGTTATTTTTTTGGAAACCTGCGCAAGCTGACGAGAACACGTTCTCAAGCATTAGCTGAAGTGCAGAGTTATTTACATGAACGAGTACAGGGGATGTCCGTGATCAAAAGTTTTGCAATTGAGGATTATGAGCAAACTCAGTTTGAAGTGCAAAACAAAAACTTTTTAACAAAAGCGCTGGATCATACGCGCTGGAATGCAAAAGCATTTGCGGTTGTGAATACCATTACCGATATTGCACCGCTTCTCGTTGTTGGCTACGCTGGATATCAAGTGATCCACGGTGAATTAACGGTCGGAACCATGGCGGCATTTATCGCTTACGTTGACCGCTTGTATAATCCGCTGCGTCGGCTTGTTAATTCGTCTACGACGATGACGCAGGCGATTGCTTCAATGGACCGCGTATTTGAACTGCTCGATGAGAAATACGATATTACTGACAGAGAAGATGCCAGAGATGTAGGCGATGTAAAAGGACATATCGTTTTTGAAAATGTTCATTTTGCCTATGATAAAGACGAGGAAGAAGTTCTGCATAATATCCAATTAGATGTGAAAGCTGGGGAAACCATTGCTCTTGTCGGCATGAGCGGTGGCGGGAAATCTTCGCTCGTCAGTTTAATTCCCCGCTTTTACGATGTGACATCCGGGCGGATTTCATTGGATGGAACAGATATCCGTGATTTTAAAGTGCGTGATTTAAGAGACCATATAGGAATGGTACTGCAAGATAATATCTTATTCAGTGAGTCAGTGAAAACAAATATTTTGCTGGGGAAACCCGATGCTACAGAAGAAGAAATAATAGCAGCGGCTAAAGCAGCGAATGCCCATGATTTTATCGTCAATCTGCCGCAAGGATATGATACAAAGGTAGGGGAAAGAGGAGTGAAGCTCTCTGGAGGGCAGAAACAGAGAGTGGCTATTGCGCGGGTGTTTCTAAAGAACCCGCCAATCCTTATATTAGATGAGGCCACTTCAGCATTAGATCTAGAAAGTGAGCATTTAATCCAAGGAGCAATGGAAAAGCTGGCAAAAGATCGGACGACCTTTATCGTTGCTCACCGCTTGTCGACGATTACTCATGCCGACCGCATCGTATTAATCGAACATGGCCAAATTGTAGAAAGCGGCTCTCATGACGAATTAATGAGAAAAAAAGGAGGATATCACCGCCTTTTTCAAGTGCAACAGCTGGATAATTAGTCTAGGTCTGAAGGGGGAACCCTTCAGGCTTTTTTTTATATCTAAATAATATATTTTCAAAATATGGATAGACTTTCAAAAAAATAGTTGTTACAATATTCTTAAATTTAGAAAAAGAGTAATAATTTTGTAAAAACATTTCATAGATAAAAGGGGGATAAGTTGTGACTACTCCTGTGCTAGATGTAAAAAATTTAAAAACCTCCTTCTTCACTGATGACGGGCCATTAACAGTTGTAAATGAAGTGGATTTTCATGTAAACGCTGGAGAAGTTCTCGGCATAGTCGGTGAATCAGGGTGCGGAAAAAGCGTCACCTCTTTATCCATTATGGGTCTTGTTCCTGCTCTAACAAGCAAAGTAGAGGGAGAAATTTTATACAGAGGGGAAAATTTAACGCAAGCTTCTGAAAAAAGAATGCGTCAAGTACGTGGCAATGACATTGCTATGATCTTTCAAGAGCCGATGACTAGCTTAAATCCGTTATTTACAATTGGGAGCCAATTAACAGAAGCGCTGCGGCTTCACAATAAAAAGTTATCCAAAAAGAGGCGATTCAGCAATCGATTGCTATGCTGAAAAAGGTTGGACTTCCTCGTGCTGATGAATTGATTAATGAATATCCCCATCAATTATCAGGAGGGATGAGACAGCGTGTGATGATTGCCATGGCAATGATTTGCAATCCGCAAATATTGATTGCGGATGAGCCAACAACCGCCCTTGATGTAACCATTCAAGCTCAGATTCTGGAATTGATGAAAAAATTAAACGAAGAGACAGATACTGCAATTATTATGATTACACATGATTTAGGAGTCGTTGCTGAAATTTGTCAGCGGGTTATCGTTATGTATGCAGGCAGGATTGTGGAAGAAGGGCCGGTCGAATCAATTTTTAAAAATCCGTCTCACCCTTACACCATCGGTTTGCTCCAGTCAGTTCCTGATATGCGCAAGAAAAAACGGCGATTGTTCTCTATACCGGGAAATGTGCCGAAGCCAGGCAGTTTAAAGATCGGCTGCCAATTTGCTCCGCGCTGTAGCCAAGCCCATGAAAAGTGCTTAAAGGAAACGCCAGAATTGAAAGCGTTACCAAACGGCCAAAAAGTCTGTTGCTGGTTGTATGAAGAGGAAAAGGAGTACATTGTATGACAGAAACTTTATTAAAAGTGGACAACTTGAAGAAGTTTTTCCCCATTCACGGCGGCTTGCTCGGGCGTAAAGTCGGAGAAGTAAAAGCTGTGGATGACATTTCTTTTTATATTAATAAAGGTGAAACGCTAGGGCTGGTGGGGGAGAGTGGATGTGGCAAGTCCACAACTGGCCGCATGCTTCTCCGCCTGCTTGATCCCACAGAAGGGAAGATCGAATTTGAGGGGCGGGATTTAACAAAGTTATCGAAAGAAGAAATGCGAAAGATGCGCAAAGAAATTCAAATGGTATTTCAGGACCCATTCGCTTCACTGAATCCGCGCCATACAGTCGAAAAGATTCTTGAGGAACCGCTCATTGTGCATGGGGTGAAGAACAAAGAAGAGCGTAAAAAACGTGTTCGGGAGCTATTGGAAACAGTAGGGTTAAGCAGCTGGCATGCGAAGCGCTATCCTCACCAATTTTCAGGTGGACAGCGACAGCGTATCGGCATTGCCAGAGCGCTTGCTGTTCATCCCAAGCTAATTGTTGCTGACGAACCGGTATCTGCTCTTGACGTATCTATCCAGGCGCAAGTGTTAAATTTGCTGCAGGATCTACAAAAGGAATTTGGACTTACTTATTTATTTATTGCCCATGATCTGGGCGTCGTGCGTCATATAAGTGATCGTGTAGGGGTCATGTATCTAGGTCAGATGATGGAGCTGGCAGACAGTGAAGCACTATATGATTCACCAAAACACCCTTATACTCAAGCGTTGTTGTCTGCTGTACCGGTTCCTGATGTTGCTTATAAAAAAGAAAGAATTGTCCTTAAAGGAGATGTGCCAAGTCCGGCCAATCCACCGGCTGGCTGTCCATTCCATTTGCGCTGTCCAAAAGTAATGGAGGCATGCGCCTCAGTACGGCCTGATTTTAAAGAAGTGGAACCAGGTCATTACACTGCTTGTCATTTATATGACTGAGACAGTTGTAATTATAAATTTAGAGACATGAGGGGGAAGAAACATGAAGAAAAGGCTTTTGGGGATGTTATCACTCCTGTTAGTGCTTTCTATGGCATTAATCGGATGCTCGTCAAATTCTTCCGATGGAGGCAAAAGCAAAGGAGGAGAGGGAGCAGGCGGCGGAACATTAATTTATGGACGCGGCGGAGATGCTGTCTCACTTGACCCGGCTATTGTTACCGATGGGGAATCGTTGATCATTGCAGAGCAGGTATATGAAACGCTTGTAAACTTTGATAAAGAAACGACAGATATCGTTCCGGGACTTGCTAAGGACTGGAAAATATCTGAAGATGGTTTAACGTATACGTTTGAACTGGAAGAGGGAATCAAGTTTCAAGACGGCACGGATTTTAATGCGGATGCCGTTGTGAAAAATGTGGAAAGATGGCTGACGAGCAATGATGAGGCGAAATTTGCCTACTTTGCTTCTCAATTTGGCGGCTTTAAAGGCAGTGACACGGCCATCATTAAAGAGGTGAAGGCTGAAGGAGATAATAAAGTTATCTTTACGCTTAACAAGCCACAAGCGCCATTCTTGAAAAACCTAGCAATGTCACCATTTGCTATTGCCAGCCCGACAGCTATTGAAAAGTACGGGGATAAATATGGCGAAAATCCAGTGGGTACAGGTCCGTTTAAATTTGAGAGCTGGAAACGCAATGATACGATCACTCTTGTAAAAAATGAGGATTATCACAAAAAGGGAGAGCCTAAAGTCGATAAGTTAATTTTCAAAGTAATTGAAGACAACTCTGCCCGCTTAAATGCATTGGTTAAAGGAGAAGTAGACTTAATCGATGGCTTAAATCCAAGCGATGCTGAAAAGGTAAAAAGTGATAAAAACCTTCAATTATTTGAGAGACCTTCTTTAAACGTAGGGTATCTGGGCTTTAACGTAGAAAAAGAGCCTTTTAACAATCCGAAAGTGCGTCAGGCACTCAGCTACGCAGTAAATAAAGAAGCTTTAATCAAAAACTTCTACGAGGGAACAGCAGAACCTGCTAAGAACCCAATGCCGCCAACTCTTAACGGTTATAACGATGAAATAAAAGATTATGATTTCGATCTTGATAAAGCCAAGAAACTACTAGTTGAAGCTGGATACAAAGATGGATTCAAAGTAGATTTATGGGCAATGCCAGTGCCGCGTCCATATATGCCGAATGGACAAAAAGTGGCAGAAGCACTGCAGGCTGATTTTGAAAAGATCGGCGTGAAGGCTAATATCGTAACAATGGAATGGGCGACTTATCTCGAAAAAGTACAGGCGGGAGAGGCTCCTCTATTCATGCTCGGCTGGACAGGAGATAACGGTGATGCCGATAACTTCTTGTACACACTTCTTGATAAAGATGCGATTGGATCGAATAACTACTCTCGCTACGCTAATGAAGATGTTCATAAGCTTCTGTTGGAAGCACAAGCAGAAACAGATGAAGCGAAGCGTGCAGAATTGTATAAAAAAGCACAAGAGATCATTCATACGGATGCCCCATGGGTACCGCTGGCCCATTCTACTCCGTTGCTGGCAGGAAAAAGTACGATTGAAGGCTTCTTCCCACATCCAACTGGTTCACAGCCAATGGGGGATGTATCGATTAAATAAGAATGGGAGGAGGAGCGGGAAAGCTCCTCCTCTATTTTTCGATAAGCCAGAATGGAATTAATTACTGAAAGCAGGTGAGCACATGTTTGCTTATACAATTCGGCGCCTATCCATGCTAATTCCGGTTTTATTAGGGATGACTTTAATTGTCTTTTCGCTTATCCATGCGATCCCCGGCAGTCCAGCACAAATTTTGCTCGGTCAGCAAGCGTCACCGGAAGCGGTAGCTGCTCTTACAAAAGAAATGGGGCTTGATCGGCCATTATACATTCAATTTATCGATTATTTAAAAAACCTGTTCACCGGTGATCTGGGAGAATCATTTAGAACGAGAAGCCCAATCAGTGAAGAAATTTGGCCTTATTTGGCGGCCACCATTGAGCTTGCTTTATTCGCTATGATTGTTGCTGTGGTGGTAGGTGTTAATGCTGGTATTATCTCCGCTTGGTTTCAAAATTCCTGGTTTGATTATTTGTTAATGATATTCGCCCTGATTGGCGTGTCTATGCCGATCTTCTGGCTTGGATTGATGGAGCAATATGTTTTTTCTATCAAGCTTGATTGGCTACCAACAACCGGACGGGATAATATTCGTGATCCTATAACGCCTATTACTCATCTATATTTGCTAGATACCCTCTTACAAGGACGTTTCGACCAATTTGTTGAAGTCATTAAGCATTTGATCTTGCCGGGCATAGCCCTTGCAACGATTCCGATGGCTATTATTGCTAGAATCACTCGTTCAAGTATGCTTGAAGTTATGCGTTCTGACTACATTCGGACTGCGAGAGCGAAAGGGATGAGCATGCTTAAAGTAGTGTATAAACATTCTTTAAGAAACGCATTTATTCCTATCTTAACCATTATCGGACTGCAGACTGGTTTGCTGCTAGGCGGCGCGATATTGACAGAGACAATCTTTGGATGGCCAGGCATTGGTAACTATATTTATGGTGCCATTCAATTCCGTGACTATCCTGTCATTCAATCTGGTATTTTAGTCGTTGCTGCCATTTTTGTTTGTATTAATTTGGTTGTTGATCTCTTATATGCCGCAATTGATCCGCGGATTAAATACCGTTAAAGGGGGATGCCTACATGACAGAAATTGCAGAACAGACTCAGCTGCCTCCGTCCGGACCTGACGTGAAGATAAACCAGGAAGAAAAAACAGTTTCACCGTGGGTCGATGTTTGGCGGAGGTTTCGAAAAAATAAAGCTGCCCTGTTTGGTGCCGGCCTTGTTTCTTTCTTTATATTGCTAGCCATCTTTGCTGATTTAATTGCTCCTTATGGCTTTAAGGAAACCGTGCTGGCCAACAAGCACTTGCCGCCCTCTTCCAAGCACTGGTTTGGAACAGATGAATTTGGCCGTGATATTTTTAGCCGAGTCGTTTACGGAGCTCGTATTTCTTTGTGGGTAGGGTTTGTCTCAGTAGCTGGTTCAGTTATTGTAGGCTCAAGCCTTGGTATTATTGCCGGTTATTATGGTATATGGGTGGATACAATTATCTCCCGTCTGTTTGATATTTTGCTTGCGTTCCCAAGTATTCTGCTGGCCATTGCTGTTGTGGCTATGCTAGGACCGTCTTTGCAAAATGCTTTGATTGCCATTGCTATTATTAATGTGCCAACATTCGGGCGGCTTGTCCGAGCCAAAGTGCTAACCGTCAAGGAAGAAGAATATATTACAGCGGCTAAAGCCATTGGGATGAAAGACAGCCGAATTTTACTTCATCATGTTTTGCCAAATAGTATGGCCCCCATTATTGTCCAAGGAACATTAGCTATTGCTACAGCAATTATTGAAGCGGCGGCTCTCGGATTTCTCGGCATGGGTGCCCAGCCACCAACACCCGAGTGGGGAAAAATGCTTGCGGATTCAAAAGATTTTATTATGCAGGCACCATGGACTGTGTTTTTCCCAGGTATTGCGATTATGCTAACGGTGCTTGGCTTCAATTTAATGGGGGATGGGCTACGTGATGCACTTGATCCCCGGATGAAAAACTAATGAATAAAACCAGCTGCCATTGGCAGCTGGTTTTATTCACCTTCTTCAAACTCAGGAAGTTGGTCATCAGGATGAAATTTTGAAAAGCTTGTAATGAGCTGATCAAGGTGCTCCAAGTTTTCCCCATATTCCAGAACAGAGGAAAGGAGATGGAGCAGGTGGACAGAAAAATCATCTTCATCGGAAGTGCTCGACTTGATTTCAGCAGTAAACAGAGACATAAACTGTTCCCGATCTACGCCCATTTCAAAAACGTCCTCTATCTCAACCGTTGTTTTTATTTTGCCAATAAAGCGTAAAAGCAAATGTTCATGATAGCTCATCAATGAATCAAGATAATCAACAAGGGTCTTTTGTAATTCCGGCGTTAGAAGAGAGATGTCGTTTTCAAATTGATTCATCCTTCGCAGTATATCGTAGCTTCTACGAGTGGCTAAGATCATCTTACGGTATAGAACCATTTTTCGTTTTTTAGAAGTGAGATTTCGTTTCAGTGTTCCGCGGTCTTCTTTATACATTAAATAAAGATTATCAACTGTTATGAGCCGCTCGCGAATCTTGCTGATGTCCTTTTTTAAAACGTGATAGTCCGTTCCGGTTCGCAAACTTAGACGAATCCATTTTAATGTGTCCTCAGTTACCTGATTAATTTGCCCGAACAGCTTTGTTTCATATTGTGGAGGCAGAAAGACTAAGTTCACAGCTGAGGCTGATAGTACCCCAATCATAATAGTGATAAAGCGGATCAAGGAGAATTGAATAAAATGTTCATTCTGTAACTCCATGATAACCATCAATGTAACTAATGCAAGACCAATGGATTTTTCTAAATGCAGCTTCACCATGATAATTAAGGCGACGATAGCTGCCAGCCCTACAAATACAATGTGATTTCCGAATAAAAGCACAAATGAGATGCCAATTGCTGCTCCTATAATGTTTGCCTGTACTTGTTGAATTAAAGTTAAATAAGAACGATAAATAGTAGGCTGAATAGCGAACACTGCTGCGATGCCTGCAAAAACCGGGGAAGGCAGGCCTAATAGCGTGGAAACGAATAAAGCTAAGACAATAGCGATTCCCGTTTTAAAAATTCGTGCACCCAGCTTCATAAATAAAATGATTCCTTTCTCAGTGTAAGTGTATTAGGTGAAGATTATATCACTTAACGCAATTGAGAAAAAGCAAAATCTACTGCCTGCAATGTTTTCTCAACATCTTCATCTGTATGCTCAGTTGTTAAGAACCATGCTTCGTACTTGGATGGGGCAAGATGAATTCCTTGAGAAAGCATTAATTTGAAGAAGCGACCAAACATTTCTCCATCTGTTGCCTCTGCTTGTTCATAGTTCACAACCTTCTCGTTTGTAAAGTAAATGGTTAAAGCACCTTTTAAACGATTAATTGTGATAGGGGTATTATATTTTTGGGCTGATGCTAAAATGCCTTCTTCAAGAATAGCACCGAGGCGATCCAATTCCTCGTATACTCCTTCTTTTTGAAGCACTTCAAGGCAAGCGATACCAGCAAGCATAGAGGCCGGGTTGCCAGCCATGGTTCCTGCCTGATAAGCCGGACCAAGCGGAGCTACTTCCTCCATGATCTCTTTGCGGCCGCCGTAGGCGCCGATTGGTAGACCGCCACCAATAATTTTTCCCATGGCTGTTAAATCAGGCGTAATGCCTAATAGATCCTGTGCTCCTCCATACATGAAACGGAAGCCAGTGATGACCTCATCAAAAATGAGCAATGCGCCGGCTTCGTGTGTCAGTTTTTTGACTTCTTCCAAAAAGCCTGGTTTCGGTTCGACAATACCAAAATTACCGACGATTGGTTCAATAAGAACCGCAGCAATCTCTTCGCCCCATTTTTCTAATGCTTCTTTCAATGGCTCTGTTTCGTTAAATGGAACTGTAATAACCTCTTGAGCAATACTTTTTGGTACCCCCGCAGAATCGGGCGTTCCTAACGTAGAAGGTCCTGATCCTGCTGCTACCAAAACTAAATCAGAATGTCCATGATAACAGCCGGCAAATTTAATAATCTTGTCGCGTCCTGTATAAGCGCGAGCTACACGGATTGTTGTCATCACAGCCTCTGTCCCGCTGTTGACAAATCGAACCTTATCCATGCTTGGAATAGCTTCTTTCAACATTTTTGCAAAGGTGACTTCATACGGTGTTGGTGTACCATACAGCACGCCTTTTTCAGCTGCTTCTTTAATTGCCTCCGTAATATGCGGGTGTGCGTGCCCAGTAATAATCGGGCCATAGGCAGCAAGATAATCAATGTACTGATTGCCATCTACATCCCAGAAATAGGCTCCTTTTCCTCTCTCCATAGCTACAGGCGAGCCCCCGCCAACGGCTTTGTAAGAACGTGAAGGGCTGTTTACTCCTCCCACAATATGTTTTAGTGCTTCTTGATGAAGCTGCTCAGAATTAGTGTGTTGCATGTATAGGCCTCCTTGGTGATAGATACATATTCATTTTAGACTTGCCTTGCCGTTTAAGCAACGGAAGTCCGTCAATCATAAACAGATTATAGCCAGCATATATATAAGAGAAAAGTGAGCAGCAATGGGAGGCGGAAGCATGACTCCTGCAATTTTTAGCGCAGTAGTTTTTTGTTTAACAATGAGTATAAAAGGCATGTTTGCTCCGGGACAGCCTCAGAATCGTTACTTATCCTTTCATTACTTCTTATATTTTGGCTGCTTGTATTTAACACTTATGATCGGCTTTGCTTTAATCTATACATTATTGCAGCTTAATGGACAAGCTGTTTGGACGGGAGAGGAAGCGGGCGCTGTTAATTTTTGGGACAAATTCTTTAGTTCACTCTACTTTAGTGGCATCACACTTTTTTCGGTGGGTTACGGTGATATCGTGCCTGAGGGGGCAGGCCGATGGGTCGCTCTTATTGAAGCATGGATAGGCTACACAATCCCTACAGCTTTTGTAGTGCGTACTATGCTGGAAAAAGACAATAACTAATTATTATTTGCCATATTTTTTCCCATCCGCTACGCTAGTAATAAGATAATTCAGACGAATGAATCTGGTTATTTATCTTATTTAAAGCAAAGGAGAGAGAAAAATGGTAGCAAAGATAGGAGAAGTAGCCCCGGATTTTAAATTAATAGCAAACAATGGAGAAAAAGTAGGTTTATCTGATTACAGGGGCAAAAATGTTGTTCTTTATTTTTATCCAAAAGACATGACTCCAGGGTGCACGACACAAGCTTGTGATTTTCGTGATAAGCATGACCAGTTTAGTGATCTAGAAACAGTGATTTTGGGAGTGAGCACAGACCCTGTTGCTCGTCATGAGAAATTTATTGACAAGTACGACCTGCCGTTTTTACTACTTGCAGATGAAAATCATGAAGTATGCGAATTATATGATGTTTGGAAGCTAAAGAAGAACTTCGGCAAAGAGTACATGGGGATTGAGCGTTCTACTTTTGTGATCGATTCAGAAGGAAAGTTAGTTAAGGAATGGAGAAAAGTAAAGGTAGCGGGGCATGTAGAGGAAGCGCTTCAGTTTATTAAAGAACAATTATCCTAAAGAAATAAGGAGGAGAGAAATGAAGATTATATTTACTTTTCGGCCTCCACGGGCGTGGCAAGGAAAACTAAGCATGGCATTCCCTGAGGAAGAGTTTAGTTATTATAAATCGATAGATGAAGCAGAAAATTTGTCGGAAGCTGAAGTAATTGTTACATTCGGTGAAGACTTAACGGAATACCATATCAATAGCTGCACGAACTTACAATGGATTATGGTAGCGTCTGCAGGCATGGAAAAAATGCCTTTCAAAGCAATTGAAAAAAGAGGCATTTTAGTAACTAACGCCAAGGGCATACATAAAATTCCGATGGCTGAATTTACAATGGGCTATATGCTTAACCATGTAAAACGCTTTCCAGAATTGCTCGATCTGCAGAAGAAAAAGATATGGAACAAGAGATTGGAAATTGGAGAATTAGCAGGCAAGCATTTGCTTGTGTTAGGTACAGGAGCCATTGGAACGGAGATTGCCCGGCTCGCCAAGGCATTTCGAATGGGCACGATTGGAGTCAATCGCAGCGGGCATCAGAGTGACTGTTTTGACGAAATCTATACAATGGACAAATTATCTATGCTTCTTCCGGAAGCGGACTTTATTGTGTCTGTTTTGCCAAGTACAGATGAAACAAAGCATTTGCTTAAGGAAAAGCATTTTAAAGCGATGAAAGAAACGGCTGTTTTCATTAATGTTGGCCGTGGCGATCTGCTTGAAGATGAGGTTTTAATGAATGCGCTGCAAAATAAAGAGATTGCTCATGCTTATCTGGATGTGTTTACAGAAGAGCCTCTGCCAGAGAAGCATCCACTTTGGAATGAGGAAAGAGTAACAATTACTCCTCATATTTCAAGCGTAACAAGCGAGTATGTACCGCGAGCGTTGGAAATATTTATGCATAATCTGGAAATATATAAAGAAAACGGGTCTGATTATGAGAATAAAGTGAATTTGAAAAAGGGATATTAATAAGTAAGAAAAATCAAGAACCTTTAGAGCTGATTGTCCTGTAAAGGTTTCTTTTTTATTGACAAAGTATAGAAAGAATTAGTACACTAATTATAAAGATTATAATATAATAATACCTTTTAGAAAGAAAAGAGGTGCATGACGGTGTCTCATGAGCATAATCATCTACAGGAAGCGTTGGATACGTTAAAAGCAACTGGCGTTCGGATTACTCCTCAGCGTCATGCGATACTTGAGTTTTTAATTCAATCTATGACCCACCCAACAGCAGACGATATATACAAAGCGCTTGAAGGAAAATTTCCTAATATGAGCGTGGCAACAGTTTACAACAATCTGCGGGTATTTCGTGAAGTCGGTCTTGTAAAAGAACTTACGTATGGAGATGCATCCAGCCGATTTGATTTCGTTACAACAGATCACTATCACGTTATTTGCGAAGAGTGCGGAAAGATTGTTGATTTCCACTACCCCGGCCTGGATGAAGTAGAACAGCTTGCATCGCATGTAACAGGGTTTAAAGTTAGTCATCATCGGATGGAAGTGTATGGCACGTGTCCGGAATGTACAACAAGTAAAGAAGTTCATTAAAAAAGAATTGTTCGTTAAACGAACAATTCTTTTTATTTCTTTTTGCGATTATAGCCTTCATCAAATTCTTTGCCTTCCAGACTTTGATC
This sequence comes from Bacillus sp. PK3_68, assembly GCF_003600835.1. Classification (NCBI taxonomy): domain Bacteria; kingdom Bacillati; phylum Bacillota; class Bacilli; order Caryophanales; family Bacillaceae; genus Bacillus; species Bacillus sp. PK3_68. The sequence goes on from NZ_NQYC01000001.1 coordinate 3,486,971, forward strand.
GAGTGTAAGAGGCTCTTTACAATGCATGCACATGTCTACACGGCCAAGCATTTTTGTTGGTTTTCCACAGCTAGGACAGATAACCTGTACTGCTTTAGTGGATAACATGCCAATCCAAAAGTAAACGACCGTACTGGCAATAATCGACAGTAAGCCAATTAGCATAAACAGTGTCATCCAAAAAGGAGATTGTCTAAAGAAGATTCCTGCATACATAATAACAATGCCGATAAAGATTAAGCTAAGAGCGAATGTGCGAATCCGGTTAATTTTACTTGAATAATTTCTGGCCATATTCTTTAACCTCCTAACAATAAACTATATCATAGTTTGTAAGTGAAAAAGCACAGGAATATTCCAAATTTAAAAGTTTTAAAGGATTCTTTCTTAATTTGTCGAAATGAATGGAAATAGAAGAAACCCGCGTTTGGAGGAATTACTATGGATGATATCCTTCGTCCGCTTTATCAGGAACGGACAAGTCAACAGAATACCATGGGTGTTATTGTAATAGAAAAGAAAGAAAACGAAGCATCCTTTACTGAGAGTTTTGACGTCATTCTACTTATTATAGTAAAAGAAGCAGAATCGCCTGTTTTCATAAAGCAGTATATATATGGAGATAAAAAGGCAGCACTTTATACGGTTACAGAAGCACAGCTGGAAGAATGGCTGCTTCTCGGCAACAACAGAAAGTTTATTGAGTGGCTCTATCATGGCAAAGTTTTGTTTGATCGAAATGAGTATGTCTTTCATATGAAACAGGAAATGAGAGAGTTTCCTTTCTTTGGCCGAAAAATAAAAATGGCGATAGAGTTTTCTAAATTAATTAGAAGATGGACGTATGGAAGGGACTTTTTTAAGAATGGTCATTACTTAGATGCCTATAATCATGTCATGCATTCCCTTCATCATCTTGCCCGTCTTGCTGTAATTGAAAATGGATTTTATCCTGAAGTAACGGTCTGGCTGCAGGTGAAGCAGATGGAGCCGGAAATCTATAAGTTGTATGAAGAATTGTTAACGAGCGACGAAGAGCTGGAGAAGCGCTTAGAGCTTTTGTTCATTGCTATTGATTTTTTAATTCATTCAAGAACAGAAAATGGGGCAGATCATTTACTTTCTATTCTAAAAGAAAAAGAAGCGTGGTCATTCCAAGAGCTTTTAAACCACCCGGAGATCAATTATTACGCAGTAGATCTTAGTGTTTTACTGGAATACTTGGTTGGTAAGTCCTTTGTTGAAGAGCAACAAGTGCAAACGAAAGGGCAGGGCATTTACCATAGATATTACCGTGTAACGAATGAATAAAAGTTTTTTCGAAAAAAGTGTTGACGGTTTTTAAAAAACTTGTTATATTAGTAAGCGTCGCTGACGACAATGAACAACGGCGACGCACTAATATCTCAAAAAAAGTTTTGAAAAAGCTTTGACGAGAAAGAAATAATATGGTATATTAAAAAAGTCGCTGTTAAAGAAATGGCGAAAAATTGATCTTTGAAAACTGAACAAAATACATGCCAGTAAGTTAATTCTTATTTTTATTTAATGAGCTATGCAAACAATCTTTTTGGAGAGTTTGATCCTGGCTCAGGACGAACGCTGGCGGCGTGCCTAATACATGCAAGTCGAGCGGACTTGACGGAGCTTGCTCTGTTCAAGTTAGCGGCGGACGGGTGAGTAACACGTGGGTAACCTGCCTGTAAGACTGGGATAACTCCGGGAAACCGGGGCTAATACCGGATATTCTTTTTCTTCGCATGAAGAAGAATGGAAAGGCGGCTTTTAGCTGTCACTTACAGATGGACCCGCGGCGCATTAGCTAGTTGGTGAGGTAACGGCTCACCAAGGCGACGATGCGTAGCCGACCTGAGAGGGTGATCGGCCACACTGGGACTGAGACACGGCCCAGACTCCTACGGGAGGCAGCAGTAGGGAATCTTCCGCAATGGACGAAAGTCTGACGGAGCAACGCCGCGTGAGTGAAGAAGGTTTTCGGATCGTAAAGCTCTGTTGTCAGGGAAGAACAAGTACCAAAGTAACTGTTGGTACCTTGACGGTACCTGACCAGAAAGCCACGGCTAACTACGTGCCAGCAGCCGCGGTAATACGTAGGTGGCAAGCGTTGTCCGGAATTATTGGGCGTAAAGCGCGCGCAGGCGGCTTCTTAAGTCTGATGTGAAAGCCCACGGCTCAACCGTGGAGGGTCATTGGAAACTGGGAGGCTTGAGTGCAGAAGAGGAGAGCGGAATTCCACGTGTAGCGGTGAAATGCGTAGAGATGTGGAGGAACACCAGTGGCGAAGGCGGCTCTCTGGTCTGTAACTGACGCTGAGGCGCGAAAGCGTGGGGAGCGAACAGGATTAGATACCCTGGTAGTCCACGCCGTAAACGATGAGTGCTAAGTGTTGGGGGGTTTCCGCCCTTCAGTGCTGCAGCTAACGCATTAAGCACTCCGCCTGGGGAGTACGGCCGCAAGGCTGAAACTCAAAGGAATTGACGGGGGCCCGCACAAGCGGTGGAGCATGTGGTTTAATTCGAAGCAACGCGAAGAACCTTACCAGGTCTTGACATCCCGCTGACCGGTCTGGAGACAGATCTTTCCCTTCGGGGACAGCGGTGACAGGTGGTGCATGGTTGTCGTCAGCTCGTGTCGTGAGATGTTGGGTTAAGTCCCGCAACGAGCGCAACCCTTGATCTTAGTTGCCAGCATTCAGTTGGGCACTCTAAGGTGACTGCCGGTGACAAACCGGAGGAAGGTGGGGATGACGTCAAATCATCATGCCCCTTATGACCTGGGCTACACACGTGCTACAATGGATGGCACAAAGGGCTGCAAGACCGCAAGGTTTAGCCAATCCCATAAAACCATTCTCAGTTCGGATTGCAGGCTGCAACTCGCCTGCATGAAGCCGGAATCGCTAGTAATCGCGGATCAGCATGCCGCGGTGAATACGTTCCCGGGCCTTGTACACACCGCCCGTCACACCACGAGAGTTTGCAACACCCGAAGTCGGTGGGGTAACCCTTA
>NZ_NQYC01000001.1:4095000-4327500 GCF_003600835.1 Bacillus sp. PK3_68
TTGACTTACTTGAATCCGTAGAGAAGAACCAGTCCTATAGTAATTTACTGCTCCATTCAGCTATTGAAAAATATGAGTTAACGGGCAGAGACGCGGGCCTATTAACTGAGATTACGTATGGAACGATCCAAAGAAAGCTGACGTTAGATTTTTTTCTAGCTCCTTTCATTAAGAAAAAGTTGGAGCCATGGGTCCAGCAGCTGCTTCGTCTTTCCCTTTATCAAATGGTGTATCTTGATAAAGTTCCGGAACGAGCAGTCATTCATGAAGCAGTTGAAATTGCTAAGAAAAAAGGACATAAAGGAATTTCTGGCCTTGTGAATGGTATTTTACGTTCTGTACAGAGAAATGGCTTGCGCAGTTTTTCAGAAATAAAGGATGAAGCAAAACGAATTTCCATTGAAACGAGCCATCCTCTTTGGCTTGTGAAACGGTGGCTTGCGCAATTTGGCATGGAGAAAACAAAGGAAATGTGTGCTATTAACTTAACTGCTCCTATGCAGACGATTCGCGTCAATACAACAAAAGCCAGCCGGGAGGAAGTTTTGCATAGGCTGAAGGCGGAAGGATTTGAAGCGGAACCGAGCGAGGTCTTGCCGGAAGCCATCCGCATTTTAAAGGGGAATGCCGCTCGCTCATCCGTATTTGAAAGCGGGATGGCAACGATTCAGGATGAGAGCTCTATGATTGTCGGTTATGCCCTTGGAGCCGAACATAATGAAACCATTTTGGACGCTTGTGCAGCTCCAGGCGGTAAAACAACACATATCGCAGAGAAGTTAAACAATAGTGGTTCTGTTGTAGCGCTTGATTTACATGAGCATAAAATTAAGCTGATCAAACAAAATGCCGCTCGATTAGGATTAATCAACATTGAGGCGAAAGCATGGGACAGCCGCAAAGCAGGAGAGATCTTTGAAGAAGAGAGCTTTGATCGCATCTTAGTAGACGCTCCTTGCTCAGGGCTCGGTGTCTTGCGAAGAAAGCCGGATATTAAGTATACCAAGGAAGAGAAAGACCTTTCTGTCCTGCAAAACATTCAGCTGGACATCTTAGATGCTGTAGCTCCCCTTCTGAAAAAAGGGGGCGTGCTTGTTTATAGCACTTGCACGGCAGATAAAGAAGAGAATGAGGGGACAGTTAAAAAATTTATAGAAACCCACACTGATTTTGAACCGACAGCACTGACAGATTTGCCGCCCGTTGTTCAGGCATTGACAGACGATTATCTGCTTCAAGTTCTGCCGCAGGACTTCGGCGGGGATGGCTTCTTTATCAGTAAATTACGAAAGAAGGTGCAGTAATGGAGCAAGCAACAACATCAAAAGAAAAAGCAGGGGACAAGCAGCAGCTGCCATCCATTTATTCACTGCAATTGCAGGATTTAAAAGACTGGCTGAAAGAGCAAGGAGAGAAGCCGTTTCGGGCAGAACAAATTTTCGACTGGCTTTATAAAAAGCGGGTGACATCCTATGAGGGAATGTCCAACTTGTCAAAGCAGCTTCGGGAAAAGCTTGCTGCCCATTTTGCAATCACTACATTAAAAACGCTTATCCAGCAAGAGTCTTCTGATGGAACAATTAAATTCTTATTTGAGCTTCATGATGGGTATTCGATTGAAACGGTTTTGATGCGTCATGACTATGGAAACTCTGTCTGCGTAACGACGCAAGTCGGCTGCCGCATCGGCTGCACATTTTGTGCTTCGACACTTGGCGGTTTAAAGCGTCATCTGGAAGCAGGAGAAATCGTAGCTCAAGTCGTAAAAGTACAACAGGCACTTGATGAGAAAGAAGAGCGGGTTAGTTCGATTGTCATTATGGGGATTGGGGAACCATTTGATAACTATGATCAAATGATGGCTTTCCTTAAAATTGTTAATCATGAAAAGAGTTTAAATATTGGCGCCCGGCATATTACGGTATCAACAAGTGGAATTGTGCCGAAAATCTACAAATTTGCAGACGAAGAGATGCAGATTAATTTCGCTATTTCACTTCATGCTCCCAATAATGAGCTGCGTACGAAGCTCATGCCGATTAACAAAGCCTATAAGCTGCCGGACTTAATGGAGGCTGTTCGTTACTATATTAACAAAACAGGTCGCCGAGTCAGTTTTGAATATGGATTATTCGGTGGAGAGAATGATTCCGTTGAACATGCGATTGAGCTAGCTGAATTGATTAAAGACTTAAAGTGCCATGTAAATTTGATTCCGGTTAACTATGTGCCGGAGCGCAACTACGTACGTACGCCGAGGAAGAAAATTTTTGAATTTGAAAAGACGCTCAAAGACCATGGTGTAAATGTAACGATTCGACGTGAGCAAGGTCACGATATTGATGCGGCCTGTGGACAGCTGCGTGCGAAAGAACGGTCAGAAGAAACGAGGTGAGCCCTTATGGACTCTGTTTTTCGGACAGATAAAGGCCGGATTCGTCCTCATAATGAAGACAACGGCGGAGTATTTGTAAATGTGGCTGGTGATCGCCTGGCTATCGTTGCTGATGGCATGGGCGGTCACAATGCCGGTGATATTGCCAGTCGCCTCGCTATTGAGACGATGAAGTCACTGTGGATAGAAATGGAAGAAATTCGAACAGCCAGCCAGGCAGAAAGTTGGTTGAAAGCAGCTATCCTGCAAAGCAATAAAAAAGTATTAGAGCATTCTAAAGACTTCCCTGAGTGCAGCGGAATGGGAACCACGCTTGTAGCAGCTATATGCACAGCCAGCTTTTGTACGATTGCCAATATCGGAGATAGCCGAGGGTACTTATTTAGTGAGAGCGGCCTTGTGCAAGTAACAGAAGATCATTCTCTTGTAAACGAGCTTGTAAAGTCAGGGGAGATCACGAAGGAAGATGCAGAGAATCATCCTCGAAAAAATGTATTAACCCGTGCACTAGGAACAGAACGGGGAATAATAGCTGATTATTACACAGTGATGTTTGAACAAGGAGATTCGCTCCTCCTATGTTCAGACGGCTTATCCAACAAATTGGCACAGCAAGAAATGCAGCGGATTTTAGAAACCAAACTTTCCATTGAGGAAAAAGCCGAGTCTCTCATCCGAATGGCAAATGAAAATGGCGGGGAAGACAATATTACGCTTATTATTCTCGAACATTCTGCTGGCCTCGAAAGCGGGTGAGGGCAGAATGTTAATTGGAAAGCGACTGGGTGGCCGCTATAAAATCATTAAAATGATTGGCGGCGGGGGAATGGCCAATGTTTATTTGGCACAGGACATGATTTTAGAAAGAGAAGTCGCCCTGAAAGTTCTGCGTCTTGATTTTGTGAATGAAGAAGAGTTTATCAGACGTTTTCAAAGAGAAGCGCAGTCTGCCACAAGTCTTGTTCATCCTAATATTGTGAATATTTATGATGTGGGAGAAGAAGAAGGCATCAATTACATTGTGATGGAATATGTCGATGGGATGACGCTGAAACAGTACATTCAGCAATACTCCCCTATTCCTGTTGAAAAAACGATCGACATTATGAAACAACTGGCATCGGCCATTGCTTTTGCTCATCATAATTCAATCATTCATCGGGATATCAAGCCGCACAATATATTAATGGACCAGGAAGGTAATGTGAAAATTACTGACTTTGGTATTGCCATGGCGTTAAGCGCCACTTCTATCACACAAACGAATGCCGTTCTTGGATCTGTTCATTATATTTCTCCTGAACAGGCAAGAGGCGGAATGGCTACAAAGAAATCTGATATTTATGCTTTAGGTATTGTCATGTTTGAATTGCTGACGGGGCAGCTGCCGTTTTCCGGTGAGTCCGCTGTATCTATTGCTCTTAAGCACTTGCAGGCTGAAACACCGTCTGTGAAAAGGTGGAATCCAGATATCCCGCAAAGCGTGGAGAACATTGTCTTAAAGGCTACCGCTAAGGATCCATTTCACCGATATTCAAGCCTTGAAGAAATGGAGCAGGATTTATCGACTGCTCTTGATCCAGAAAGAGCACAAGAAGAAAGGTTTTCCATTCAAGAGGACGATGAAAAAACAAAAGCGATCCCTGTCATCAAGGATAGTGAACTCTCTGAAGGATCGGATACGACAGTTGTGCATCCTGTTGACCAGCTGGAGGATACACAGCAGCCGGAGAAAGATAAGAAAAAGAAAAAGCGAAAACGATGGCCGATTTTTGTGCTTGTCTCCATTTTATTAATTGCTTTAGCCATTGGAGCCATTACACTCCTTCCATCCTTGTTAGGACCGAAAGAGGTAAAGATCCCTGACGTTAGTGGCAAGCAGCTTGATGAAGCGGTGTCCAAGCTTGTGACTGACGGCTTTAAAGTTGGAGAAACGAAAAAACAATTTAGCGATCAAGTACCTGAGGGGATCGTCATCAAAACCGATCCGGCAGCTGGACGAACAATGCAAGAAGGCGACACGGTGAACATTTATATTAGTTCAGGAAAAGAGGCCATTGCTGTGGCGGATTACAGTGGCAAGTCTTTTGATGATGCAAAAGAAGAGCTTGAAAAAGCAGGTTTCAAGAGCGTGGAACAAAAGACCACACATGATGATAGCGAAGCAGGAACCATCATTGATCAAGATCCTGAGCCGGAAAATAAAGTGATCCCTGAGGACACAACTGTAACATTGACCGTGAGCACGGGTCCGGAAAAAATTCCGCTGATTGATTTAACTGATTACAATGAAAAAAGTTTAAAAGATTATGCGGAATCAACTGGATTAAACATTGAGGTTGCGCGGGAGAATTATTCAGATTCTGTATCAAAAGGTTTGGTAATCTCTCAATATCCAAGCAGTGGCACAGAACTTAATAAAGGAGATAAAGTACAGGTGACCATCTCCAAAGGCAAAAAGGAAATTCCGCCGAAGACTGTAACAAAAGAGATTACCATCCCTTATGAACCAGATGAAGAGGGAGCACCTCAGGAAGTGCAAATCTATATAGAAGACATGAATCACAGCATGACCGAGCCGTTTGAAGTGTTGACGATCCAAGAAGATTTAAAGAAAACCTTGGAGTTTGTTTTAACAAAAGGCAGTAAAGCAGGTTATAAAGTGATCCGAGATAAAAGAGTAATTATTGACGAAACAGTTCCGTATCCAGAGGATGGCGAAGAGGTTCAAGCAGAAACAACTAGCGATTCTGAGAATGAAGAAGAGGAAGGAGCATAGAGTAACGATGAACTAAAAACAAATCTCTTAAATAGGAGGAATGGGATGCCTGAAGGAAAAATAGTGAAAGCACTGAGCGGGTTTTATTATGTCTCAACTAACGGCCAGACCTTCCAGTGTCGGGGCAGGGGCGTTTTTCGAAAGCGAAAAGTGTCTCCGCTCGTTGGTGATTTTGTTGAATTCCAGGTAGAGAATGACTTGGAGGGTTACATTTTAGCAATTGAAGAAAGAAAAAATGAACTCATCAGACCGCCGATTGCGAACGTCGATCAGGCTATTCTAGTTTTTTCTGCTGCCCGACCGGATTTTAGCACAGCGTTGCTTGACCGCTTTCTCGTTTTAATTGAATCAAAGCAGATAGAGCCGCTTATTTGCATCACAAAAATAGATCTTTTGGACGCAGAAGGAGAAGCGGCTATTAAACAGTATGCAGCTAATTATCGCTCATTCGGATACGAAGTAATTCTGACCTCTTCAGAAAATTTAGCTAATCTTGAAATATTAAAAGAGCATTTGCAAGGAAAAACATCGGTATTTGCCGGGCAATCCGGTGTCGGCAAGTCCTCCTTGTTAAATGCACTTAAACCTGAACTGGAGTTAAAAACAGACGACATTTCAGATTCTCTCGGCCGGGGGAAACATACAACGCGGCATGTCGAGCTAATTAATGTGGAAAATGGCCTCGTTGCTGATACTCCAGGCTTCAGTTCTCTTGAATTAACAGAAGTGGAAGCAGAAGAGCTGCCTCAATATTTTCCTGAAATGATGGAAAGAAGCCATGAATGCAAATTTAGAGGCTGCCTGCATATTAACGAACCGAAATGTGCCGTTAAAGCGGCGGTTGATGCTAAAGACATTCCGGCTTACCGATACGAGCATTATTTACAGTTCATGGATGAAATTAAAGAAAGAAAGCCGAGGTATTAATATGGTAAAGATTGCCCCATCGATTTTATCAGCTAACTTCGCTAAGCTAGGGGAAGAAATTCAAGAAGTAGAAGCTGGCGGTGCTGATTGGATTCATGTAGACGTTATGGACGGACACTTTGTTCCAAACATTACAATTGGACCGCTCATTGTTGAAGCCGCACGTCCTGTTACAAAGCTTCCTTTAGATGTTCATTTGATGATTGAAAATCCGGACCTCTACATCGAAGCGTTCGCCAAAGCGGGTGCCGATTATATTACTGTGCATGCTGAAGCTTGTCCGCATTTGCATAGAACAATCCAATTGATCCGTTCATTTGGAGTGAAGCCTGGAGTTGTTTTAAATCCGGCAACGCCTGCCTCCGTGTTAGAATATATTATAGAAGATATTGATCTTGTTCTTTTGATGACAGTGAACCCCGGATTTGGGGGCCAGTCTTTTATTCATTCGGTTGTGCCTAAGATCCGGGAAGTGAAACAAATGATTACAGCTAAAGGGCTTGACGTCTTAATAGAAATCGATGGCGGCGTCAACACCGAAACGGCCAAGCTATGTACAGATGCAGGGGCAGATGTATTAGTGGCTGGTTCAGCCATATATAATAAAGATGATCGAAAGCAGGCAATCGCAGATATTAAGTTATCGACAACCATGTGAACAGGAGGAGAATGGAGCCGTGCGAAACGGCTCCATTTATTTCTAGAAACAAGTCTTTATCTAGGAGGTGACAGGGGATTGCAAATTATATTAGTCGCTGGAGGGCCAGAAAAAGAATTGCCTGATTTAAGGGGCTTTCATGAGACAGATACATACTGGATAGGCGTGGACCGGGGAACCGTGTATTTGCTGAATCGAGGAATTAAACCCCAAGCCGCATTCGGGGACTTTGACTCAGTTTCTGAAGAAGAATGGCAGTTCATCCAACAAGAAGTAAAAACTATACATACATTCCCGGCTGAAAAAGATGAGACAGACCTTGAACTTGCTTTAAGGTGGTCGATTTCACTACAGCCTAAGCAGCTAACCATTTTAGGTGCAACAGGGGGCAGAATCGATCATTTCTTTGGCACAATCAGCTTGCTTACAAGCAATCAAATGAATTTCCGTCATATGGAAGTGGAGATCATTGACCGCTCGAATCGATTGTCGGTTTGCCATGGGCCGATGAAAAGGAAAGTCAGGAAGGATTCATCTTATAAGTATTTCTCTTTTTTTCCTATTACTAAAGAAGTGAAAGGATTTACGCTTGAGGGATTTAAATACCCGCTTACAAATCATACTGTCCAATTAGGGTCTACATTATATGTAAGTAACGAATTGATAGGCGAAAGTGGTACTTTTTCATTCACCAATGGCATATTAATGGTGGTAAGAAGTTCTGATGATTGAGCAGCTTTAAATTGGAGGGGTGGCAATCATGAAATTTTATACCATTAAACTGCCTAAATTTCTTGGCGGGCTCGTCCGAGCAATGCTTGGAACACTGAAAAAATAAAGGCAGGCCATAACAGAAGATAGATAGATACAAGCAAAGCGGGGCGCCTGTGTAACTGCAGGCGCAAGCGCATACACAAATTTTGCCTATGAGTGTCCATCATGAGGTGGCTTATAGTTTCTCAATAGAAAAAACCGGCTGGTAACCAGCCGGTTTTTTTCCGTTTGGAAAATTATTATACGCGCTCTACTTTTCCGGATTTTAACGCTCTTGCAGAAACCCAAACACGTTTAGGTTTGCCATCTACTAAAATGCGAACTTTTTGCAGGTTGGCCCCCCAAGTACGCTTATTGGCGTTCATAGCGTGGGAACGAGTGTTGCCGGAACGAGCTTTACGGCCTGTTACAACACATTTTTTTGGCATATTATTCACTCCTCACCATTGAAGCTGAAAAGATGGTTTCAATACTTCATGATATTCTGAAAGATACTTTAATAATTTACCATACAACCTTTTCAATTGCAACTGTTCTTGTAAAGTCTTTCAAGAAAAAAACCTTGACATCCTCCTCCCCCATTTGAAATGATATAATGCGGGTAAGTGTTTCTTTTAAAACAAGAGCAAGTATAGTAAAATGTCTGTAGCTTACAACCAATTTTAAGGGGGGTCCTTGTGGCCATTGAGCTTAGAACAAAATACGGACAAATTGATATTTCAAATGATGTGATCGCTATGATTGCCGGTGGAGCAGCCATTGATTGTTATGGCATTGTCGGCATGGCATCGAAAAAACAAATAAAAGATGGACTTACCGAAATCCTGCGACGGGAAAATTTTGCCCGCGGCGTCGTAGTACGTCAGGAAGAAGACCAGGTATTTATCGATATGTACATCATTGTCAGCTATGGAACAAAAATATCGGAAGTAGCCAATAACGTGCAATCGAAAGTGAAATATACGCTTGATCAGACTGTTGGTCTATCTGTTGACGCAGTGAACATTTTTGTGCAAGGGGTTCGAGTAACGAACCCATAGTGTGTGAGGAGGAAAGATTTGTGTCTATTACTTCATTGGATGGAAAGCGGTTTACCGACATGGTTCAAGCGGGAGCCGCTCATTTGTCAGCCCATGCCGATATGGTCGATGCGCTGAACGTGTTTCCTGTTCCTGACGGAGATACGGGGACAAATATGAATTTGTCCATGACTTCTGGAGCAAAGGAAGTTCAGCAGAACGTGAGTGATCATTTTGGTAAAACAGCAGCAGCCTTGTCTAAAGGGCTGCTTATGGGAGCGCGTGGAAATTCAGGTGTCATTTTGTCCCAGTTGTTCCGCGGGTTTTCTAAGGCGGTAGAACAGCAGCAGGAAGTGACGAGTAAAGAGTTGGCTCAAGCTTTCGAGGCGGGAGTGGAAACTGCCTACAAGGCGGTGATGAAACCGGTGGAAGGAACCATCTTAACCGTTGCGAAGGATGCGGCAAAAAAGGCGGTTGCTTCTGCTAAAAAACAAACAGATATTATTACGGTTATGGAGGAGCTTGTAAAAGAAGCAAGAGCTTCTTTAGCTCGGACACCGGATTATTTGCCTGTGCTTAGAGAGGTTGGCGTAGTTGATAGTGGAGGACAAGGGCTGTTGCTCGTATATGAGGGCTTCCTTGCAGAATTAAAAGGAGAGAAGCTTTCTGAGGCCGTGGGCATTGCTCCGAGTATGGACGAGCTTGTTAATGCCGCCCATCATAAAAATGTCCAAAGTTTTATGGATACGTCAGCCATTGAATTTGGTTATTGTACAGAATTTATGGTTCGTTTTGAAGAAGATAAGTTGAAGAATCATCCATTTTCTGAAGAGAAATTCCGGGCGGATTTAAGTGAGTATGGGGATTCCTTGCTTGTAATAGCAGATGAGGAATTAGCCAAGGTGCATATCCATTCTGAACAGCCGGGGAATGTATTAACTTACGGTCAGCGTTACGGCAGTCTAATCAATATGAAAATTGAAAACATGCGTCAGCAGCATAGCAATATTGTGGATGCTCCAGCTAAAGGACCTGCTGTTGCACAAAAGGAAAAGCAGGAGATCGGTATTGTCACTGTCTGTATGGGTGAGGGCATCGCTCAGTTGTTTGAAAGCATTGGCGCTTCTGTAGTAATTGAAGGCGGCCAAACGATGAACCCGAGTACAGAAGATATTGTAAAGGCGATTGAAGAGGTTAATGCCAATAAGGTCATCATTCTACCGAACAACAAAAATATCATTATGGCTGCTGAGCAGGCCGCTGAAGTAGTGGAGATGGAGGCGGTTGTTATCCCTTCAAAGACTGTTCCGCAAGGGATGTCGGCTTTGCTTGCTTATAACTCTGAAGCAAGCCTTGAGGATAACCAATCAGCTATGACAGCCGCTCTTGCCCATGTAAAGACTGGGCAAATCACTTTCGCTGTTCGCGACACGAATATCGATGGTGTTGAAATTGCCAAAGATGATTTCATGGGAATTGCTGACGGAAAGATTTTGCTAACCGATAAAAATAAAGTGGACGCATCAAAAGAGCTGCTTCGGACAATGATTGATGAAGAAACAGAAATCATCACCGTTATTTACGGAGAAGATGCTTCTAAAACAGAGGTTGAGGAAGTAGTGGACTTTATTGAGGAGAATTTTGAAGAAGTGGAAGTAGAGGTTCATGAAGGCAAACAGCCGCTCTATTCTTTCATCTTTGCAGTAGAATAACCAGAAGGAAGGGCTCATCCCTTCCTTCTTCTTTATGTGCATTTTTAGCGGAATCATAGTAAAATAGAGAAGATAAGCTACGGTTAAAACGGCTTATAACCTTGTTTTGATTTTTACGAGAGCAAAATGGAAGAACATATAAATTAAAGCTGGGCGGCTGTCTTATAAACAATCAGTATTAAAGGAGGCGGCAGGGTGAAGTATAAAAGTGTATTTGACATTATTGGACCAATTATGATTGGCCCTTCAAGCTCCCATACAGCAGGAGCGGCAAGAATCGGCCGAGTGGCCAGAAGTTTATTTGGAAGAGAACCGCAGTGGGCGGTTATTTCTTTTTATGGATCATTTGCTGAAACATTTAAAGGGCATGCGACGGATGTAGCCATTGTCGGAGGGCTCCTTGACTTTGATACATTTGACGAGCGTATTAAACATGCGCTGGACATTGCTAAGGAACGGAAAATAGATATACAGTTTGTGAAAGAGCAAAGCATTCCGGCTCATCCAAACACGGCAAAAGTTCGCATCGGGGACGACCGATCGGAAATGGAGCTTGTTGGGATTTCCATTGGGGGCGGAAAAATCGAAATTACTGAATTAAATGGCTTTGAATTAAAGTTAACAGGGCACCATCCTGCTATTCTCGTTGTCCATGATGACCGATCCGGAGTTATTGCAACGGTTTCTAATGAGTTGGCAAAGCATGATATTAACATTGGTCATATGCAGGTTTCCCGCAAAGGGGTCGGAGAGATGGCTCTAATGACAATCGAAGTAGATCAGACAGTTAGTGAAGAAGTCCTTGATCAAATCCGGCGTTTGCCTCATATTACGCAAGTAGCAAGAGTGGCTGACTAATCGGTCTTTAAATCCAGCTAAGAAGAGGAGTGGTCGGTTTGTTTAAAAATGCAGCAGAGCTTGTAAAATTAGCTGAAGACAAACAAAAAAAGATTTCTGATATTATGATTGAACAGGAAAGTGAAGTGTCAGGAAAATCCCGTGAAGAAATTATGGGGTTAATGGAAAAAAACTTAGATGTAATGGAGCAAGCGGTAGAACGCGGTTTAAAAGGAGTGCGTTCTCTCTCAGGATTGACCGGAGGAGATGCAGTTCTTTTGCAGCAATATATTCAAAAAGGGAATACATTGTCAGGTCCGCTCTTGCTCGATGCCGTCAGTAAAGCGGTAGCTACGAATGAAGTAAATGCAGCGATGGGAACAATTTGTGCAACACCGACTGCGGGCAGTGCAGGAGTTGTGCCAGGCACATTGTTTGCCATACAGGAGAAGCTTAAGCCTTCCCGGGAGGACAAAATCCGCTTTTTATTTACAGCTGGTGCATTTGGTTACATTGTTGCCAACAATGCATCCATTTCTGGTGCAGCAGGTGGTTGCCAGGCTGAGGTAGGCTCTGCATCTGGCATGGCAGCGGCAGCCATTACAGAAATGGCTGGCGGCACACCAGCACAATGTGCGGAAGCTATGGCTATTACGCTGAAAAATATGCTCGGATTAGTTTGTGATCCTGTGGCGGGGCTTGTGGAAGTGCCATGTGTAAAAAGAAATGCCATGGGAGCAGCCAATGCTATCGTAGCAGCCGATATGGCTCTTGCCGGTGTAACGAGCCGAATTCCTTGTGATGAAGTGATTGATGCTATGTATAAGATTGGTCAAACGATGCCTTCTGCCTTGAGGGAAACAGCCGGTGGTGGTTTGGCGGCCACACCTACCGGGCGAAAATTGGAGGCGAAAATTTATGGTGTACCACTCCAATCCCGGGATTGATTCATCCCCTCTCTTGCAGCCGGTAGATGTCCTGAAGGGGATCGGAAAAGAAACGGCATTAACATTAAATGAGCTTGGCATTGAAAAGATAAAAGATTTGATTGAATATTTTCCGTCCCGCTATGAGGATTACCGCCTTAAAGACCTGGCTGATGTCGGACATGAGGAGCGAGTAACAGTAGAGGGGAAAGTTCATAGCCAGCCTTCTGTTATGTTTTATTCAAAGAAAAAGTCACGCTTAACTTTTAAAGTGCTCGTTGGTCGATATTTAGTAAATGTGATTTTTTTCAATCAGCCGTACTTAAAAAGCAAGATTGACATAAATGATACGGTAACGATTACAGGGAAATGGGATAAACATAGACAAACGATTACCGGACAGCAATTTGAAGCGGGACCGCATAACCGGCAGGGAGACTTTGAAGCAGTTTATCCATTGAGGGGGGCGCTCTCGCAAAAGCTATTTCGCAAATATGTAGGACTTGCTCTATCGCAGTATGGTGAATACCTGGAAGAAACTCTACCGACAAGAACGCTTCTTCAGTATAAATTAATAAGCCGCCGGGATGCACTTCGATCTCTCCATTTCCCAGCTTCTGAAAGAGAAATGAAGCAGGCGAGACGGCGTTTTGTTTTTGAAGAGTTTCTGTATTTCCAGTTGAAGATGCAGGCTTTGCGTAAATTTGAGAGAGAACACTCGGCAGGCATTTCGCAAGCTTATGACATTCATAAGCTTAAACATTTTATCGACTCTTTGCCGTTTACTATGACAAATGCTCAAAAAAGAGTAGTGAACGATATTTGTGCTGATATGAAATCTCCGTACCGAATGAACAGGCTCTTGCAGGGGGATGTCGGCAGCGGAAAAACAGCGGTAGCAGCTGTGTGTCTTTATGCCAGTGTTACAGCAGGGTTTCAAGGAGCATTAATGGTGCCGACGGAAATTCTTGCTGAGCAGCATGCTGAATCACTCAGCCAGCTGTTTGAACCGGTGGGCGTAAATGTAGCTTTGTTGACGAGCTCCGTCAAAGGGAAGCGTCGCAAAGAATTGCTTGCACGCTTGGAATCTGGAGAAATAGATATTATAGTTGGTACGCATGCGCTCATTCAGGAAGAAGTTAGTTTTTATCGGCTTGGTCTTGTGATTACTGATGAACAGCATCGGTTTGGCGTTAATCAACGGCGGGTTCTTCGGGAAAAAGGAGAGAGTCCGGATGTTCTTTTTATGACGGCTACACCTATTCCGCGTACGTTAGCGATCACGGTGTTTGGAGAGATGGATGTTTCCATCATCGATGAAATGCCGGCGGGAAGAAAAGAAATTGAAACATACTGGGCAAGAGAAGAAATGCTTGACCGTGTCCTCGGTTTCATGGAGAAGGAATTGGTCAAGGGGCGGCAAGCTTATGTGATCTGTCCGTTAATCGAAGAGTCTGAAAAACTTGACTTGCAAAATGTGCTGGATGTTCACGCTCAGCTTGTTCAGTACTTTGATGGCCGTTACCGGGTAGGTTTAATGCATGGCCGGCTTCCATCAGAAGAGAAAGAAGGCGTGATGAAAGCTTTTACAGAACAGCAGGTCGAGGTGTTAGTGTCTACTACGGTGGTTGAAGTCGGTGTGAATGTACCGAATGCGACTATGATGGTCATTTACGACGCGGAACGATTTGGTCTTTCCCAGCTTCACCAGCTACGCGGCCGTGTCGGGCGGGGAAGTGAGCAGTCGTACTGTATTTTGCTTGCTAATCCAAAGACAGAAATTGGCCAAGAGCGCATGAAGATCATGACCGAAACAAATGATGGTTTCGTCTTAAGTGAGAAAGATTTGGAGTTAAGGGGGCCGGGCGACTTTTTTGGGAAAAAGCAAAGCGGCCTGCCAGAATTCAAAGTAGCTGATATGGTTCATGATTACCGGGCGCTTGAAGTAGCCAGGGAAGATGCCAAACAATTGATTGAATCAGAGGCTTTCTGGAGAGAAGATGAATATGTGGCACTTCGCCGCCACCTAGAGGAATCTGGCGCCCTCTCAGGCGAGAAATTAGATTAAAGCCAAGACGTTGTTAGCAGACCGTTGTCTCAATCAGTAGAAAAGGCTTAAATTCGTTTGAGTTGTCCTTTGAAGAATGCAAGTTTTTCCTTGCATTCTCTTTTTTTTGCTTTTATACTACTGTTAGTACCTAGTCCTAATATCGGATGGTGTGAAACGATGAGACGTACAAAAAAAGAGAGACAAATTCAGCTTCAGGAAACAATTGCAGATAATCCATTTGTGACGGACGAAGAATTAGCCGAACAATTTCAAGTAAGCGTGCAGACGATTCGATTGGATAGAATGGAACTGGCAATTCCCGAGCTTCGTGAAAGAATTAAGCATGTAGCAGAAAAGAAACTGACTAATGAAGTCCGGTCGCTGCCGATTGAAGAAGTGATTGGTGACATTATTGATATTGAACTGGATAAGAGTGCGATTTCTATTTTTGATGTCAAGAGGGAACACGTATTTGCAAGAAATGGAATTGCCCGTGGCCATCATTTATTTGCGCAAGCGAATTCTCTTGCGGTCGCTGTTATTAATGACGAGCTTGCTTTAACTGCCAAAGCGAATATCCGGTTTAAAAGATCGGTTCATGAAGGAGAACGAGTGGTGGCAAAAGCGAAGGTTATCGATATTAAAGCAGTGAATGAGCGGACGATCGTTGAAGTGAACAGCTATGTCGGACAAGAGCTTGTTTTTCAAGGAGACTTTACTATGTACCGTTCCAATACAACAGCAGAGGATGAAGGACAATGAAAATAGCAATAGATGCAATGGGCGGCGATCATGCCCCAAAAGAAATTATTTTAGGTGCGAATAAAGCTTTAGCAGAAATGCCTGGGTTGGAACTGCTTATTTATGGGGATGAAAAGCTGATCCAGCCATTGTTGGAGACAACTAACCGGGCGAAAGTTATACATACTGATGAAGTGATTCTTGGAACAGATGAGCCGGTGCGTGCGGTTCGCCGCAAGAAAAATGCCTCCATGGTTATGATGGCACAGGCGGTAGCTGACGGAGAGGCAGCTGCCTGTGTATCAGCTGGGAATACAGGTGCTTTAATGGCCGCTGGTTTATTCGTTGTTGGCCGCCTGGATGGAATTCAGCGCCCGGCTCTCGCTCCGACGCTGCCGACTGTTGATGGCAAAGGATTTGTTATGCTTGATCTTGGAGCTAACGTCGATGCTAAACCTGAACATTTGCTTCAATATGCAATTATGGGTTCGATTTATGCGGAAAAAGTAAGAGGAATAGAAAACCCTCGTGTTGGCCTCTTGAATATTGGCACAGAAGAGAAAAAAGGAAATGACTTAACGAAAGAAGCATTTGGGCTGCTCAGCGGACAAAAAAGTATTCATTTTGTCGGCAATGTAGAATCCCGCGATTTATTAAATGGGGTGGCAGACGTCGTAGTGACGGATGGGTTTACTGGCAATATGGTGTTAAAAACAATTGAAGGTACAGCTTTATCAGTCTTTTCAATGCTGAAGTCAGCCTTGACTTCTTCTTTAAAAGCAAAGTTGGGCGCTGGTTTGCTTAAAAATGAACTTTATAGTTTAAAAGATAAAATGGATTACACCGAATATGGAGGAGCAGGGTTATTCGGTTTAAAAGCGCCTGTTATCAAAGCGCATGGCTCATCAAATGCCAATGCCTTTTATAATGCGTTAAAGCAAGCCTATATGATGGCGGAAGCTGATGTCCCTTCCAAGATCGCAGGAGCGGCTGGGATTGTGTCATCAACAGAAAAGTAAGGAGGAATGGAAGATGGGGAAAATTGCATTTGTATTTCCGGGGCAGGGATCACAAGCAGTCGGTATGGGAAAAGCCTTGGCGGAGGAGCATCAGGAAATCCGGGAATTGTTTGAATCAGCAGATCATAAATTAGGCTTTTCATTAAGTGAGCTTATGTTTGACGGACCGGAAGAAAAGCTGACACTAACCATGAACGCCCAGCCGGCGATTTTAACAGCAAGCATGGCGGCACTAAAAATCTTTGAAAAAGAAGGCATTACACCCGACTTTGTGGCCGGTCACAGTTTAGGAGAGTATACAGCGCTTACTGCTGCGAATGCACTGACATTTGAGGATGCTGTCTATGCTGTTCATAAACGAGGACAATTCATGGAGCAAGCTGTACCAGCCGGCGAAGGAACAATGGCTGCCGTTCTCGGAATGGATCGGAGCCTTTTGCAGGAGGTAACGGAAGAGGTAACAGCATCCGGCGAAACCGTAGGCCTGGCTAATTTAAACTGTCCAGGACAAATTGTTATTTCAGGAACGAAAAATGGAGTAGCAAAAGCCGGCGAGTTGGCGAAGGAGAAAGGCGCAAAACGGGTCATTCCGTTAAATGTAAGCGGCCCCTTCCATTCTTCATTAATGAAACCGGCTACGGAGCAGCTTGAGCAAGTGCTCGACGAAGTAGAAATAAAAGACTGCGACACGCCGCTGATTGCCAATGTTGACGCAAAGGCTGTTACGAAGGCCGAAGATATTCGCGCTAAATTACTCCAGCAACTGTACTCTCCGGTTCTTTGGGAAGACAGTGTAGAAACGCTGATTGAGGCGGGAGTCGACACATTTATTGAAATAGGCCCGGGGAAAGTTTTATCAGGTCTTATTAAGAAAGTAAATCGGAAAGTGACTACGTATGCTGTGCAGGATGGAGCATCTATTCAGGAAGCAGTAAAAGCATTAAAGGAGGCAGCACAATGAAACTAGAAGGAAAAGCCGCTTTAGTAACGGGTGCATCGCGTGGAATCGGGCGTGAGATTGCTCTTGAATTGGCCCGTGCGGGGGCGGATGTTGCTGTTAATTATTCCGGAAGTGAGGCAAAAGCAAACGAGGTTGTTGAGGAAATTCAAGCGCTTGGCCGCAAAGCTTTGGCGGTACAATGCAACGTTGCTGACAATGACTCTGTAGCAGAAATGGTAAAGCAGACGACAGAAGCATTCGGAAAAATTGATATCCTTGTTAATAACGCAGGCATCACCCGTGATAATCTGTTAATGCGCATGAAAGAGCAAGAATGGGATGATGTCATTGATACAAATTTAAAAGGTGTATTTCTTTGCACAAAGGCAGTTACTCGTCCAATGATGAAGCAGCGGAGTGGCCGTATTATTAACATCGCCTCCATTGTTGGGGTGAGTGGAAATCCTGGACAAGCGAACTATGTTGCCGCTAAAGCGGGTGTTATCGGCTTAACGAAGACTACAGCAAAAGAGCTAGCTTCCCGCGGTATTACAGTTAATGCTTTGGCTCCGGGCTTCATTACAACCGACATGACAGACGCCCTGCCAGAAGAAGCAAAAGAAGCTATGCTTAGACAAATACCGCTCGCTCAGTTTGGTGAGCCTGCTGATATTGCAAAAGCGGCTCTTTTCCTTGCATCAGAAGACGCTAAATATATTACCGGCCAAACCATTCACATCGACGGCGGCATGGTGATGTAATAAGAAAAGCGGAAGCGGCCCGATCAGCCCGATAGGAGGTTGGAGGGCCCGACAAGGAGTCGTTCTTCAGACTCCGATAGAGAGACCGAAACCGCCGTACGGGCTGGCCGCTGGAGCTGGATAAGAGAAAAGCAGAAGGCGTTTGTCCTGCGCGATAGCGGATTGGAGCTCTTGACGAGGAGTTGCTTTTTCAAACTCTGACAGAGAGAGTGAAATCTGCGTACGCGCAAGCGCCAGGAGCTGGATAAGAGAAAAGCAGAAGGCGCTCGTCCTGCGCGATAGCGGATTGGAGCTCTTGACGAGGAGTTGCTTTTTCAAACTCTGACAGAGAGAGTGAAATCTGCGTACGCGCAAGCGCCAGGAGCTAGATAACAAGAAAAGCGGGGCCGACTGTACTGCTCCGATAAGCATAAGCCGAAATGGCGAAGTGGCGTCTTTCAGCCGCATAGCCAGATCGGCTTATGACCTCGAGGGGCAAGAAGGCGAAGCTGGACAAGAAAAGCGGTAAGCGCTCGTTGGACTTCGAGAAAGGGTTGGAGGTCCACGCAAGTTTGTGCCCTGTATGAAGCAGAAAATTTATTTTATCTTTACCGAAAATCGTCTATAATGACTTGAGGGGAGGTGAATGAGTATGGCAGAGGTATTAGAGCGTGTAACAAAAATCATTGTAGATCGTCTTGGAGTAGAAGAATCCCAAGTAAACCTTGAAGCTTCTTTTAAAGAAGATCTTGGAGCAGATTCTTTAGACGTAGTTGAACTAGTAATGGAATTAGAAGATGAGTTCGACATGGAAATCTCTGACGATGATGCAGAAAAAATCGCAACAGTGGGCGACGCTGTGAATTACATAAACAGCAAAAATTAATCGTTCGAAGAATACAAGCTCCGTTCTTGAAACGGAGCTTTCTTCTTTTGCGATTTTTTTCAATTTCGACTACACTGTGTGTGGGTGCAAATTAGTTTAATTACCGGAGGAAATCCAATGAAGAAACCACATAGAGACTTCAAGAGGCCTTTAACTAAAAGAGAACAGCAATTTAATCAGCTGCAAGAAAATTTAGGCATTCATTTTCATGACGAAAATTTACTAAAGCATGCCTTTACCCATTCATCCTATGTGAATGAGCATCGGAAAAAGCCATATGAGGACAATGAACGACTTGAATTTTTAGGGGATGCGGTGTTGGAGTTAACCGTTTCTCACTACCTATTTAAAAAATACCCGCTCATGTCAGAGGGAGATTTAACGAAATTGCGGGCTGCCGTAGTCTGTGAGCCATCACTTGTCACCTTCGCTAACGAGTTGAATTTCGGGAAATATGTTCTTCTTGGAAAAGGCGAAGAAATGACTGGAGGCCGGATGAGGCCGGCTCTTTTGGCAGATGTATTTGAAGCGTTTATGGGCGCTTTGTTTTTAGATCAAGGGATGGATGCTGTCCTCCTTTTCTTGGAAAAAATGATCTTTCCTAGAATTGATTCCGGTGCTTTTTCTCATATGATGGATTATAAGAGCCAATTGCAAGAGCTTGTGCAGCGTCAGACAAAGGGATTACTTGAATATAAAATATTGCAGGAAAAAGGTCCGGCTCATAGTAAAGAGTTTGTTTCTCAAGTTTCATTAAATGGAGAAGTGCTTGGAAGTGGACAAGGAAAATCGAAAAAAGAAGCCGAGCAGCTGGCTGCTCAGATGGCTTTGACAGCTTTGAAACAACATACAGAGTAGAAGGCAGGGGAAAGGAACATGTTCCTGAAGAAACTGGAAATTGCCGGATTTAAATCATTTGCTGAACGCGTTTCTGTCGAATTTGTCGATGGGGTAACAGCTGTAGTCGGTCCGAATGGTTCGGGGAAGAGCAACATTACGGATGGGATACGCTGGGTACTTGGAGAGCAGTCAGCAAAGAGTTTGCGCGGCGGTAAAATGGAAGATGTCATTTTTGCTGGCAGCGATAGCCGCAAGCCGCTGAATTTTGCCGAAGTAACCCTAACTTTAAACAACGAAGCACAAACACTCCCGATTGAATACAGTGAGGTCAATGTAACAAGAAGGGTCTATCGTTCCGGGGACAGTGAATACTTTATTAATAAAAGGCCGTGCCGTCTCAAAGACATCGTTGATTTATTTATGGATTCGGGTCTTGGTAAGGAGGCTTTTTCTATCATCGGCCAAGGCAAGGTAGAAGAAATATTGAATAGCAAACCAGAGGAGCGCCGGGCAATTTTTGAAGAGGCAGCTGGGGTGTTAAAGTATAAAAACCGGAAAAAGAAAGCGGAGAAAAAACTGGATGAAACACAAGAAAATCTTCTGCGTGTTCAAGACATTCTCCATGAATTAGAAGGGCAAATAGAGCCTTTGCGCATGCAGGCATCGATTGCGAGAGATTATCTTGACAAGAAAGAAGAAATGACCAGCTATGATATTGCGGTGATTGTTTATGAAATTGGCGAACTGCATACTCAATGGGAACAGTTAAAAGCAAGCCATGCTGAGCATGCACAAGAAGAAACTGCGCTTTTTTCGAACCTTCAACAGAAAGAGGCAAAAGCAGAAGAATTGCGAACGCAAATTACAGCCCTTGATGAGTCAGTGAATGATTTACAGGCGGTGCTTTTAGCTGCCAGCGAGGAACTGGAAAAGCTGGAAGGCCGTAAACAAGTGTTGCAGGAACGAAAAAAGAATGCGATCCAAAATGAGGGACAGCTGGCTGACAACTTAGCGGAAATCAAAGAAAAGATCCAACAGCTTTCTGTGCAGGCAGAGGATTTAAGGAGAAAGACGGAAGCAGATAAAAAAGAAGAAGTTGAATTAAAGCAGCTGCTAGCAGTTAAGCAAGAAGAAATGAAGCAGCTTTCCAAAAACTTAGAAGAGGAAATTGAGTCGTTAAAAGCCGATTATATTGAGAGTCTGAACGTGCAGGCCTCTGCTAAAAATGAACGTCAGCACGTAAAACAGCAGATCGAACAATTGGTGCACAGAAAAGAGCGGCTCGATGCTGAAAATAAAAAATATCTTGCCGAAAGACAGGAGATAGAGGCTAGAAAATCTGCTATTGATGAAGCACTTGCTTCTGAGCAGGAGCGTGCAGCTATCCATGTAGACGCTTTGCATCGAGAGCAACAGCTTCTTGAAACAATGAAATCGAAATATGAAAAGCAGGAATCTAGTCTTTATCAAGCTTATCAAATTCTTCAGGATGCCAAATCGCGCAAAGAGATGCTTGAATCCTTGGAAGAGGACTATTCTGGCTTTTTTCAAGGCGTGAAGGAAATATTAAAAGCGAGAGACCGACAACTTTCAGGGATTGAAGGAGCGGTTGCTGAAATTATTGAGGTGCCTAAAAAATATGAAACGGCCATGGAAGTGGCTCTTGGTAGCAGCATGCAGCATATTATTACGGCTGATGAGCGGGCTGCCCGTGAAGCCATTGGTTATTTAAAGAAGCATCGATTTGGGCGGGCTACCTTTTTGCCGTTAACTTCGATAAAGGAAAAAATATTCCCAGCCACCCTTTCTGCTCAGCTGGAAAATGACGATCGTTTCATCGGCATAGCGTCCAACCTTATCAGCTTTCCAGAAGCATACAGCCCAGCTATAACCAATCTCCTTGGTCATACAGTAGTTGCTGCTCATTTAGAAGGAGCCAATGAGCTGGCTAAGCTCATGAATTATCGTTACCGGATTGTAACGCTTGATGGAGATATTGTGAACCCCGGCGGTTCCATGACTGGAGGCGCTTTGAAGCAAAAAGGAAACTCATTGATTAGCCGAAAAAACGAGCTCGAGTCCTTGAGAGTGAGACTTGCTTCAATGGAAGAAAAGACGATAGCTGCTGAACGTGAAGTGAAAAAATTAAAAGAGAGTATACTCTCCAAAGAAGCTCTCCTTAAAGAGATGAGAGAGCAGACAGAACTAATAAGAGCCAATGAGCAGGAGCGGAAAAACGAACAGCTTGAATGGCAATTTGCCTACCAAACCATTAACAGTCGCTTATCTATCTATGATTCAGAAAAGCAAGAGTTCGAAACGGAGCATCAAAGGCTTCAAGTGCTTTTAGAAAATGCGGAAAAACAATTAGTCATCAGTCAGCAGGAAATTGAGGAGCTCGATGTAAAAATCAAGAAGTTAACAGAACAAAAGGCTCATGAAAGCACGCTGAAGGAAACAATCATGCAAACAATAAGCGAGCTTAATTCCAAGCTTGCCGTCAAGCAAGAGCAGTTGACATCAAGAAAAGAACGCCTTGAACAAGTGCTTGCTGAGTTGGCTGCTTCTGAACAAAAACATAAACAGTGGCATGAAGATATGAACTGGCTAAAAACAGAAATGTCAGCAAGCGGGCAGGGAGAAGAAGAATTGGACGAGGCTGCCCGGAAAAAGCGGCAGGATAAAGAAGAAATAAGCAAGCTTATTACTATGCGTAGAAATGAACGTATGGATAAGCTAGGCCGGCTGGAGGGCGAGGAAAGGGAGCTTAAAGAAGCGAGAAGGCTTCATAAAGCAATGAGCGAAGCTGTCCAGGATGAAGAAGTGAAAATCAATCGCCTGGATGTGGAGCTTGATAACCGCCTGGAACAGTTAAATAAAGAATATGCTCTCACATATGAAGCGGCAAAAGAGAAGTACCCACTGCCTTTTCCGATCGAAGAGGTGCGTAAAAAACTTCATTTGATCAAGCTGTCTATCAAGGAATTAGGCAGCGTAAATCTAGGAGCTATCGAAGAATATGAGCGGGTATCTGAACGGTACACCTTCCTTGAAGAGCAGCGAGCTGATTTACAAGAGGCCAAAGATACACTATCTCAAGTTATACAGGAAATGGATGAAGAGATGACGAAGCGATTTAAGGAAACCTTCCAATCGGTGAGCACACAATTCCTTCCGGTTTTTCAGTCGTTATTTGGCGGTGGGAGAGCTGAATTGAGATTAACAGATCCGGACCATTTGCTTAGCACGGGGGTCGATATCGTTGCGCAGCCGCCTGGGAAAAAACTTCAGAGCCTCAGTCTTTTATCGGGAGGGGAACGAGCACTTACGGCTATTGCCCTTCTATTTGCCATTCTAAAAGTACGTCCTGTTCCTTTCTGTGTACTTGATGAAGTAGAGGCAGCTCTAGATGAAGCGAATGTTTTTCGATTTAGTCGGTATTTAAAGCAATTTAGCCAAGATACACAGTTTATCGTTATTACTCATAGAAAGGGAACAATGGAAGAAGCGGATGCTTTGTATGGCATCACTATGCAGGAGTCAGGGGTATCTCGATTGGTTTCTGTGACAATGGATAAAAAAGCAGAAACCCCTGTTTAATTCGTGTATTATTTATGAGCCGAATAGAGTGGAGGCTGTTCCTTCATCCTATTTGGCTTATCAAATATCAGTTTAGGATATTAAATATAGGAGGAAAGCGGATGAGCTTTTTTAAGAAATTAAAAGAAAAATTGACAACTTCCACAGACCAGGCAACAGAAAAATTTAAAACGGGCCTGACGAAAACACGTGATAACTTTTCCAGCAAAGTAAACGACCTCGTGGCGCGTTATCGCAAAATTGATGAGGATTTCTTCGAAGAGTTGGAAGAGATTCTGATCGGTGCCGATGTGGGATTTGATACAGTTATGGAATTAATTGATCAATTGAAACATGAAGTAAAACGGCGCAATACGAAAGATCCGGCAGAAGTACGTGATATTATCACAGAAAAACTCGTCGATATTTACCAGAACGGTGAAGAAGCACCAAATGCATTGAATATACAGGAAAACGACCTTACAGTCATTCTCTTTGTTGGCGTCAACGGAGTAGGGAAAACAACAACAATCGGTAAGATGGCTCATAAGTTTAAATCAGAAGGCAAAAACGTGTTGCTAGCCGCTGGAGACACTTTCCGTGCCGGAGCGATTGAGCAGCTTGAGGTCTGGGGAGAACGAACAGGCGTGGAAGTAATTAAGCAGGGGGAAGGCTCTGATCCGGCTGCGGTGATGTATGATGCTGTTCGGGCGGCTAAATCACGGAAAGCGGATATTTTGTTGTGTGACACAGCCGGACGACTGCAAAATAAAGTGAATTTAATGAAGGAATTGGAAAAAGTAAAGAGAGTCATTGAACGAGAAGTTCCCGGAGCCCCTCATGAAGTATTGATTGTCTTGGATGCGACCACGGGACAAAATGCCATGGTTCAGGCAAAAACCTTCAAAGAAGCAACAGACGTAAGCGGAATCGTTCTTACAAAGCTTGATGGAACAGCTAAAGGGGGCATCGTGCTCGCTATCCGCAAAGAACTCGAAATTCCGGTTAAATTTGTCGGTTTAGGTGAAAAGATGGATGATCTCCAGCAATTTGATGCGGAAAAATACGTGTACGGCTTGTTTTCTACTGCCTTCGAAGAAAAAGAGGAAGACACAGAAGAAGAGGAAGAATGATTTAATCTTCCGGCAGGGCAGAGTTTATCTTACTGTTAGAGAATAGCCCTTACTTTGCTGGCTTGCCGAATGTGTCACTTTCTTGGCCGGTTGTCTGTATTAACTGGCCATATACTTAAATAGAAGCAGCGTCTTGCGCTTTTCTATTGGCCAGTCCGTACGGTAGTGTTTCGACCTCTCTGTCGAAGGAGTCTAAGCAACAACTCCTCGTCAGGATTTCCAGCCTCCTACCGGGCTAATCAGGCTGCTTTTGCTTTTCTTAGACGTAAAGATATTTTCTTGACATTGCTATTTAAAATGAGTAGACTATTTTTATGTAAAGGTTTTTAACTTAACAAGGGGGGCTGTCCATGCTTGAAAAGACAACAAGAATGAATTTCTTGTATGATTTCTATCATTCTTTGTTAACAGATAAGCAGCGCAGTTATATGTCCCTTTATTACCTAGATGATTTCTCTCTTGGTGAAATCGCGGAAGAGTATGAAGTGAGCCGCCAGGCGGTTTACGATAATATTAAACGCACGGAAGCAATGCTCGAAGAGTATGAGAGCAAACTACTGCTATTTAAAAAATTTCAAGAGCGCAGCCGCTTGCTGAAACAGTTAAAATCACTTGTTTCTGCTGACGGACAGTCTATTATTGAATCGCTCGAGAAATTAGATTAGGAGGCGGCAACATGGCATTTGAAGGATTAGCCGACCGACTGCAAAGCACAATGCAAAAAATCCGCGGCAAAGGGAAAGTGACAGAGGCGGATGTCAAAGAAATGATGAGAGAAGTGCGTCTTGCCCTTCTTGAAGCGGATGTTAACTTCAAAGTCGTCAAAAGCTTTGTTAAAAAAGTTAGCGAACGCTCTGTCGGCCAGGAAGTAATGAAAAGCTTAACGCCTGGTCAGCAGGTCATTAAAGTGGTTAAAGAAGAACTAACCAACCTGATGGGTGGCGAACAAAGCCAAATTGCGGTAGCAAAGCGGCCACCAACAGTAATCATGATGGTTGGTCTTCAAGGGGCCGGTAAAACAACGACTACTGGCAAGCTGGCTAATTTGTTGCGGAAGCGTTATAACCGCAAGCCGCTGCTTGTAGCGGCGGATATTTACCGTCCGGCAGCTATTAAGCAGTTGGAAACACTCGGCAAACAACTAAATATGCCCGTTTTTTCTTTAGGGGACCAGGTGAGCCCGGTGGAAATTGCCAAGCAGGCGATTGAAAAAGCAAAAGCAGATCATCATGATTATGTCTTGATTGATACGGCTGGCCGTCTACACGTAGATGAAGACTTAATGGGTGAGCTAAAAGATATCAAAGAATTGACTAATCCTGACGAAATCTTCCTTGTAGTAGATGCAATGACTGGTCAAGACGCGGTGAATGTTGCAGAAAGCTTCAATGAACAGCTTGGTGTGACGGGCGTTATTTTAACGAAGCTTGATGGTGATACGCGCGGAGGGGCAGCTTTATCTATTCGTGCGGTAACTGAAAAGCCGATTAAGTTTGCTGGTATGGGTGAAAAACTCGATGCTCTTGAACCTTTTCATCCGGAGCGAATGGCTTCCCGGATTTTGGGCATGGGCGATGTATTGACGCTGATTGAAAAGGCGCAAACGAACGTGGATGAAGAAAAAGCAAAAGAGCTTGAGCAGAAAATGCGGACAATGTCCTTTACATTTGATGACTTTCTCGAACAGCTTGGCCAAGTCCGTTCCATGGGTCCATTGGATGAGATTATCAAAATGCTTCCCGGAGCTAATAAAATTAAAGGTTTAAGCAATGTTCAGGTGGATGAAAAGCAAATTTCTCACGTTGAAGCTATTATTCAGTCGATGACGAATGAGGAAAAGCAGCATCCAGAAATTATTAGCTCAGGCCGAAAAAAGCGTATTGCCAAAGGAAGCGGAACCTCTATTCAAGAGGTCAATCGTCTTCTTAAGCAATTTGAAGAGATGAAAAAGATGATGAAGCAAATGTCTGGCATGCAGCAAAAGGGCAAGAAAAAAGGAATGCCGTTTAAGTTTCCATTTATGTAAGGGAAGCGAAAGCGGCCCGATTAGCCCGATAAGAGGTTGGAGGGCTCGGCAAGGATTCTCTGATAGAGAGGCTGAAACCGGCGTACGAGCTGGCTGCTGCAGCTAGACAAAGAAAAGCAAAATTCGCTTTTTTATAGCAACAAAATAAAATGTAAAGAAAAAAACCTTTACAAACAACCTTATTATTTGTTATTATTCTATCTTGTGTAAAACTATTCGGAGGTGCTTTAAAAATGGCAGTAAAAATTCGTTTAAAACGCATGGGTTCTAAAAGAGCTCCATTCTATCGTATTGTAGTAGCAGATTCTCGTTCTCCACGTGACGGACGCCAAATCGAAACAGTTGGAACATACAATCCAATTTCTCAACCAGCGGAAGTAAAAATCGATGAAGAGCTTGCACTAAAATGGCTTCAAAATGGTGCGAAACCATCTGATACAGTACGTAATCTTTTCTCTAAGCAAGGCATTATGGAAAAATTCCACAACGCTAAAATCAGCAAATAAGAGAAATGGAAGAGTTAATCTTAGCAATTGTTAAACCACTTGTCGACCATCCCGATCAAGTCTATGTGAAAGAGAAAGCAGAAGAAAGCAAGGTTACTTACCGCCTTTCTCTTCATCCGGAGGATATTGGGAAAGTCATCGGGAAGCACGGCCGCATTGCTAAGGCGGTTCGAACCATTGTAATGGCAGCGGCAAACGTTGCTCATCAGAAAAAAGTGTATGTAGAAATAGCCGAATAGGGAGGGATAACCTCCCTTTTTTCATATAAATTTTTAATAAGTAAAGCGGAAGCGGCCTGATCAGCCCGATAGGTGGTTGGAGGATTTGATAAGGAGTCGTTCTTTGACCTCGACAGAGAGCGAAATTAGCGTACGTGCTAGCCGCTGGAGCTAGACAAAGAGGGAATGACGGCTAAAGGCGTGACATCGTGTCACAGCGCCCTCACTAGCACATCATGTGCGTCGAAGCGGAAGCATATCTGGCATAGAAAGGAAGGCGGAGGCATGCAAGTTTTGCGGACAGTAATTGTTAAGCAAGTATTAACAGAGACGCTGAAACAATCGTTGCTTTCATCTTATCAGGATAAAAAAAGCCAGCTTGAAAAAGAATATGAGCAATTACGCTTTGAGTTAAAAAAAACTGAACGACAGCAAAAAGGCGTCGGCCAGCAATCTACAGCCTTTTTTCAGAAGGAGATGAAGCAGCGTCAGCAAAAAATTGAAAATATTAATTTTCAACAAAGCCAGCTGGAGCTGCTTCCTCTTGGCAGTGAGTTGAAGGAAAAAGAAATGCAGACACTAGCCGATGTGAAAATTGGAGATCGATGGGAAGAAACAGAAAAGACAATTGTCATTAAAGATGGCATTGTCGTCGAGATTCGTTAGAGGTGAGCCAACAATGGAGAAATGGTTTAACGTGGGAAAAATTGTGAATACACATGGAATTCGTGGCGAAGTAAGAGTGATTTCGAGAACGGATTTCCCTGATGAGCGATATAAAGTAGGAAACACACTTTATTTGTTCATGCCCGGTGAAACGGAAGGAAAACCTTTAATCGTCTCATCGCATCGTAAACACAAATCATTTGATTTACTCACATTTGAAGGTGTGGATGGATTAAATGCCATAGAGCCGTTCAAAGGCGGGCTTTTAAAAATAAAAGAGTCGCAGCAGGGTGAGTTAAACGAAGGAGAATACTACTTCCACGAAATCATCGGTTGTCTAGTTAAAACAGTCGATGAGGAGGAAGTTGGTAAAGTAACCGAAATTTTAACGCCGGGAGCTAATGATGTGTGGGTAGTTAAGGGGAAAAATGGAAAAGATTTTTACATTCCGTATATTGAGCAAATTGTAAAAAAGGTAGATGTGAAAGAGAAGCTCATCTTTATTGAACCGATGGAAGGGTTATTGTCATGATGAAAATTGATATTCTTTCTCTTTTTCCTGAAATGTTCGAAGGAGTTCTCCGCTCTTCCATATTGAAGAAAGCATCTGAAAAAGGAAAAGTTGAGTACAATGTGATTAATTTCCGGGAATTCGCCGAGGGAAAGCATAAAACGGTTGATGATTATCCATATGGTGGCGGAGCGGGAATGGTGTTGAAGCCGCAGCCGGTTTTTGATGCGGTCGAGCAGGCAAAGGCATCCTCTCCCTCTTCTCGTCCACGGGTAATTTTAATGTGTCCCCAAGGAGAGCGCTACTCACAGCAAAAGGCCGAAGAATTGGCTGCAGAGCAGCATCTTATTTTTATTTGTGGCCATTATGAAGGCTATGATGAGCGGATTCGTGAGCAGCTTGTAACAGACGAAATCTCGATTGGTGACTTTGTCTTAACAGGCGGTGAGCTAGCAGCTATGGTTATTACAGATAGTGTGGTCCGTCTCTTGCCTGATGTGCTTGGCAATGAGGAATCTCCTATACTCGATTCATTTTCCTCCGGGCTTCTTGAACATCCTCACTATACGAGGCCAGCTGAATTTCGGGGCTTGAAAGTGCCAGGCGTTCTTCTTTCAGGGAACCACCGATTAATAGAGGAATGGAGAGAGAAAGAGTCCTTAAGACGGACATGGGAACGGCGCCCGGACTTACTAGCGAATTATCCTTTATCAGAACAGCAGAAAATATGGTTAACAGAGTGGGAAAAAGAAAGAGATTCTTGATTTGTTATTTTAAATGTGATAAAATTTTTTCGTGGTTTGTGACAACAGTCCAAGCCCATTATAACGGTGTTCCGCTGCGACTCAATAAAAGTTGTATTGAGCATCGGTTAGAAGGAGAGGAATAATATGCACAAATTGATTGAAGAACTTACTAAGGAACAACTTCGCACAGATCTTCCGGCTTTCCGTCCTGGAGATACAGTACGCGTACACGTAAAGGTCGTTGAGGGCACACGTGAACGTATCCAGGTTTTTGAAGGGGTTGTAATCAAACGTCGCGGTGGCGGAGTAAGCGAAACATTTACTGTTCGCAAAATCTCTTATGGCGTAGGCGTTGAACGTACGTTCCCGCTTCATACACCGAAGATCGAAAGAATCGAAGTAACTCGCCGTGGTAAAGTTCGTCGTGCTAAATTGTACTACTTGCGTAACCTTCGCGGTAAAGCAGCTCGTATTAAAGAAATTCGATAATAATAGGCATTTTTGTGAGAGGAGCTTGGAAACAAGCTCCTTTTTCAAATGAAAGAGTCCTTTCTTTTCTCAATAACGCCCAAGATGATATGATGATTACATAATAAATTAGGTGGTGACGAATTTGGCAAAGGAAAAAAACGAATTCTGGGAGTGGACGAAAGCTTTTTAATCGCAATCGGGTTGGCAGCAATTATTCGATATTTTATCATTGCCCCTATCGTTGTAGACGGAGAGTCAATGATGCCGACGCTGAATGACGGCGACTGGATGATCGTCAATAAAATGGGGGAACCTCAACGTTTCGATATTGTAGTGTTTCATGCACCAGAGCACAAAGATTATATTAAACGTGTGATCGGACTTCCGGGTGATACGGTTGAGTATAAGAATGATAAATTATATATTAACGGAAAATATTATAAAGAGCCTTACCTGGACAAGTATAAGGCGCAGGAACCTGGTCCGCTTACGCCTGACTTTACTCTAAAAGATATCACGGGAAAAGAAACAGTCCCTAAGGGTGAAATCTTCGTGCTCGGAGACAATCGATTATACAGCAAGGACAGCCGCCACATCGGGACGATTAAAATTGATGAAGTGGTAGGCGATACGAGCCTTGTTTTCTGGCCATTAAACAAAATGCGCATAGTAGACTAAACAGGATCATTTTAATAGAACGGAGGTGAAGCCATGACAATTCAATGGTTTCCCGGCCATATGGCTAAAGCGAGAAGGGAAGTAACAGAGAAACTGAAATTAGTGGACATCATCTTTGAATTGGTTGATGCTCGCCTGCCAATTTCTTCACGTAACCCGATGATTGATGAAATCATCCAGCAAAAGCCGAGATTAGTGCTTTTAAACAAAGCCGACATGGCGGATCCAGCGGTTACTAATCGCTGGCTTGCTTACTTTAAACAGGAGGGGATTCCCGCATTAGCGATTAACTCTCATGCAGGGAACGGCTTGGCGGCTATTAATAAAGCGGCCAAGGAGATCCTAAAGGAAAAATTCGACCGAATGAAATCCAGAGGGATAAAGCCTAGGGCTATCCGGGCTATGATCGTCGGTATCCCGAACGTAGGGAAGTCTACATTAATCAACCGGCTGGCTAAAAAGAACATTGCTAAGACTGGTAACATGCCTGGTGTCACAAAAGCCCAGCAGTGGATCAAGGCAGGGAAAGAAATGGAGCTTCTGGATACCCCTGGCATTCTTTGGCCAAAATTTGAGGATGAAGAAACTGGCTTTAAGCTGGCTTTGACCGGAGCGATTAAAGACACCATCCTTAATTTGCAGGATGTGGCAATTTTTGCTCTCCGCTTTTTGGAAGATCATTATCCAGACCGTCTTAAAGAGCGCTATCAGCTCGAGGACATTCCGGAGGACGTAGTGGACCTTTTCAATAATATCGGCACGCTGCGCGGCTGTTACGCAGCACGCAACGAAATCGATTATGATAAAACAACGGAAGTTATTATCCGTGATATCCGTGGAGAAAAGCTTGGAAAGCTAACGTTTGACTTTCCGGAAGCACAAATGAAATAACAAAAAGCAAAGGCCCTTTCTTAGGGTCTTTATTTTGTTTAAACAAAGTCGATATAAAAGAAAAGAAGGCGGGAAATGAGATGGAGTTTTGACTAAGCCTTTTAAAAATGAATAAAGCATGATTAAAATAAATAAGGCTGCCAGTGGCATGAGATTTCCGCATATATTTTACTAAAAACAACATGTGCAAAATTCAAAAAATAGCTGTTAACAAGAAAGTAAACAAAAGGAGTTAATGATGGTCCAGTCAGTAAGTGAAATTAAAAAGGAACTAAAAAATATTCAAACAGAAAATCATCCGCAATTTCAGGAGTGGCTGAAAGATTCTCGAAAAGGAGTCCAGCAGGCAATTGCCCAATGGTACCGCCGACAAAATCAACGGGAGCAAGAACGATTAAACTACGAGAGAAAGCTCACTTTTGAAAAGCAACTCATAGAGAAAGGAGTAACATATATTGCGGGAATCGATGAAGTGGGACGAGGACCACTCGCAGGGCCGGTTGTCGCAGCAGCAGTTGTGCTACCAGAAGATCTTGAGCTAGTAGGAATTAATGATTCTAAAAAAATCAGCAGAATGAAAAGAGACTATTTCTATGAAGAACTTATAGAAAAAGCAGACGTAGGTATCGGGATTGTTGAGGCTTCTGAAATTGATGAAATAAATATATACGAAGCCACAAAAAAAGCGATGAAAGTAGCGGTAGCAGGTCTTTCACGGGTCCCAGAGCATCTGTTGATCGATGCAATGACACTAAGCCTTCCCATTCCTCAGACATCTATTATTAAGGGGGATGCAACAAGTGTATCGATTGCAGCAGCGTCGATCGTAGCAAAAGTGACCAGAGACAGGTTAATGTGTGACTATGCTCTCGTTTATCCACAATACGGTTTTGAAAGAAATATGGGATATGGAACAGCAGAGCATTTGAAAGGTTTGAATTCAAGCGGTCCCTGCGAGATTCACCGAAGGAGTTTTTCTCCAGTAAAGGAAATAGAATAACAGCAGAAAAAGTAAGGGGGGAAAGAGATGATTATCCAGCAAGCTGCTCTCGCGCAAGGTCTTCTCGGCAAGGAAAAAACAGCTCAGTTACGAGAAGGGGAGATGTTTCCCGCCAAAGTAGTAAAAATGTTACCGAATGGCATGGCTGAGCTATCGACTGGAACAACTACAATGGTTGCAAAGCTGGAAGTGCCGCTTCAATCAGGGGAAAGATATTGGTTCCGAGTAGCATCGAATAATGAAGGAATACACCTGCAAGTGATTACATCGCCAATGTCAGAAAATGAAAGTCTATCAAAAATGGCAAGGGATTTACTCATGCAGTTGTCTTTACCGATCACAAAAGAGAATAAAGCATTTGTCGAAATGATGATGAGAGAGAAGATGCCGCTGACGAAAGAGTTGATTATGAAGGCGGGAGAATGGCTGGCAAAGGGACCGCTGTCTGATGGGTTGCAAGCAATCAAGATGATGACCGAGCATTCTCTCCCAATAACTAAAGCTATCTTCCAACCTTTGATGACAGCTTACTCTTCAATTTCTCTTGGTCAATTAACAGAAGATCTGGCTGCAAAGCTTCAGCAGATGAATCAGCCACCGTCCTCGGCCGATGCATTAATAAAATTGTTAAAAGACTGGCAGACTCCTCTGGAGAAGCATACTGTCCAGAAAATTGCAGCCGCCATAATGGAAAAGCTGTTTTCACCTGAAAAGCTATCAGCCTCTAAGTCAGCAGCTATTGATTTAGTTAAATCATGGGGAGTTATTCCAGAGTCTGGAGACAGCATCGATGATTCGCTCGTTCAAATCATGCGCCAATGGAAAAGAGAAACAAGCTCACCTGGGGCAACGAACCAGGCGGTCTTTGAAAATAAACCGCCTTCCATAAAGCAGGCGGTCAGCCAGTTTATCCAGCAACCAGATGATAGGGAGTCTCTGCAGCGATTAGAGCAAGCATTGATTAACAATGCCAAAGCGGCGGGGAAGAGCGCTGTAGGGCCTTTAACAGCTGAAATTAAGTCATTAATAGAGGGACTAAAGACTACAGACCTAACCAATGAGCAAATAGCGGCTGTTTTTAAAACCGCTGCAAAAGTAAGTATCCAGCATAATGAGCCATCGGAAGCGATTCGCCAATTGGCTGCTCTCTTTAATAAAGAGGCAGAAGAGTTTGTTGGCCTTATAAAAAATGAAACAGCAAAAATTCATTCTTCGTCATTGGCAGCGCTATCTAGAAAGGAATTGTTGTTTCAACAAATTGCACTTGCGGTAGAGAATGATATGCAGCTTCATTTATCTGCCAAGGAAGCCCATTCATTGATCAAGGATACGTTCCGATGGTTAGGGGTTGACCTGGAAGGAATGCTCGGAACAAGTTTGCCTGAAGAGGCTGAGCTTGAGAAAATGCTAAAGCCCCAGCTGTTGCGCCTTCTTAGTGAAAATCTGCCTGTTCATATTAAAGAATCTGCAGAACAATTGCTGGGACGGATGAATGTACAGCCCCTGCTGTCTGCTGAAAATGGGCCTATTCAGCAGCTGATTATGCAAGTGCCGATTAATCTGTTCGGTTTTCATACGGAGCTGACTTTACAATGGTCAGGAAAAAAGACGGAAGATGGTCAACTAGATTCCGATTATTGCCGAGTACTATTTTATTTAGAACTCGAACATATAAAAGAAACGGTAATAGATATGCAAGTACAAAATCGGATTATCCAATTGCAAATATTTAATGAAACGCCTGGTCTAAAGTCAACCGCAGCGGCTCTTCTTCCCTCACTGAAGGCAGGGATAGAAGAAAAAGGGTATCAGTTATCGAGCATTCAGTTCAAGCAGTCCGGGAAAAGCGAGCTGCCCCCGCTTGTTCAGGTAATGGAAACACAGCCTTATGAGGGAGTGGATATCCGCATATGAATAAAGAGACAAAAAGAAAACAGGCGGCCGCTCTCTCTTACCGCCCTGAAAAGAACCAGTCCCCTCTGTTAATTGCTAAAGGGAAGGGCAAAGTGGCCGAAAACATCCTTGAAAGAGCTAAAGAGCATAATATTCCTATCCAGGAAGACCCAAGCCTGGTCGAGCTGTTGGGGAAGTTAGAAATTAATGAAACCATCCCCGAAGAACTCTATCAAGCCGTAGCGGAAGTGTTTGCCTTCATTTATCGGCTTGACCAGCTAAAAAAATAATTTGAATGAGGTTTATCATTTGAGGGTAGGGTAATTGTGTAGAAGGGGCTGCGAAAGGACATCCATTTTTTCCATAAAAAGCGCTTACGAGTGTTGGAATAATCGCAAAAATCTATAAAAAAGCCGAACAATAACAAAATTAGGTCCAATATCTAGACAGAAATTCCGACTTTATATACAATGGAAACGCAGTCTACTTTTTTGAGATTGATAGGAGGATGAAGTATGAATATCCATGAGTATCAAGGCAAAGAAATCCTCAGAAATTACGGGGTAGCCGTTCCAAACGGTAAAGTTGCTTTTTCCGTTGAAGAAGCAGTTGAAGCAGCAAAACAACTTGGCACTGACGTTTGTGTCGTAAAAGCGCAAATTCACGCAGGCGGCCGCGGAAAAGCGGGCGGAGTTAAAGTTGCAAAAAATATTGATGAAGTGCGTACATATGCTGAAGAAATTTTAGGTAAAACGCTTGTCACTCATCAAACAGGTCCAGAAGGAAAAGAAGTCAAGCGTTTATTGATTGAAGAAGGCTGCGATATTCAAAAAGAATATTACGTTGGTCTTGTTCTAGATCGCGCTACGTCTCAAGTCGTATTAATGGCTTCTGAAGAAGGCGGAACAGAAATCGAAGAGGTAGCGGCAGCTACTCCAGAAAAGATTTTCAAGGAGTACATTGATCCAGTAACAGGCTTAATGCCTTACCAAGCTCGCCGTATCGCTTTCAACATCAATATTCCGGCAGAACTTGTGAACAAAGCAGTGAAGTTTATGATGGGTCTTTATACAGTATTTATTGAGAAAGACGCTTCTATTGCTGAGATTAACCCGCTTGTTGTAACAGGTGACGGTAATGTTATGGCGCTTGATGCGAAAATCAACTTTGATTCTAACGCATTGTATCGCCATAAAGATATTATGGAATACCGCGATTTAGAAGAAGAAGATCCAAAAGAAATCGAAGCTTCTAAATATGACTTAAGCTATATCTCTCTTGATGGCAACATTGGCTGTATGGTTAATGGGGCAGGCCTCGCTATGGCAACAATGGATATCATTAAGCATTACGGCGGCGATCCGGCTAACTTCCTTGATGTTGGGGGCGGCGCGACAGCTGAAAAAGTTACAGAAGCATTTAAAATTATTCTTTCCGACAAAAACGTTAAAGGTATTTTCGTTAACATTTTCGGCGGAATTATGAAATGTGACATCATTGCAACTGGTGTGGTAGAAGCTGCAAAACAAGTCGGCTTATCTGTGCCACTCGTTGTTCGTTTAGAAGGAACAAACGTTGATTTAGGTAAGAAAATCTTAAGTGAGTCTGATATTGACATTGTTGCGGCTGAGTCTATGGCTGATGGCGCACAAAAAATCGTTGAGCTTGTAAGCAAATAATCCCAGAGTTGACCAGAGAAAGGCAGGTATAGGCATGAGTGTATTTGTTAATAAAGACACAAAAGTAATCGTTCAAGGTATCACTGGTAAAACAGCTCTTTTCCATACAAAACAAATGTTGGAATACGGTACAAAAATCGTTGGTGGTACATCACCTGGTAAAGGTGGAACAGAGGTAGAAGGCGTACCGGTATTTAATACTGTTAGTGATGCAGTAAAAGCAACAGGTGCTAACGCTTCTGTTATTTATGTTCCTGCTCCATTCGCTGCAGATGCAATCGTAGAAGCAGTAGATGCAGAGCTTGATCTTGTTATCTGTATTACTGAACATATCCCAGTATTAGATATGGTAAAAGTAAAACGCTATATGCAAGGCAAGAAAACTCGCTTAGTTGGGCCAAACTGCCCGGGTGTTATTACACCTGATGAATGTAAAATTGGTATCATGCCTGGTTACATTCATACTAAAGGCCATGTCGGTGTTGTTTCCCGCTCCGGTACATTAACTTATGAAGCGGTACACCAATTGTCACAAGCTGGCATCGGCCAATCAACAGCTGTTGGTATTGGTGGAGACCCAGTAAACGGTACGGACTTTATTGACGTATTAAAAGCGTTCAACGAAGATCCAGAAACAAAAGCTGTTATTATGATTGGTGAAATCGGCGGAACAGCTGAAGAAGAAGCAGCTCAATGGGTAAAAGCAAACATGACAAAACCTGTTGTCGGCTTCATCGGCGGCCGTACTGCACCTCCAGGAAAACGCATGGGCCATGCCGGTGCCATCATTTCTGGCGGAAAAGGGACAGCTGATGAAAAAATCCGCGTAATGAACGAATGCGGAATTAAAGTAGCTGAAACTCCATCCGTTATGGGTGAAACTTTGATCGAAGTGATCAAAGAAAAAGGCATTTACGAAGAGTGCAAAACGCATTAATCTAGTTAAATAAACAACGAAGAGGCTGCTCCGAAAGCAATGCAAAAGGCATTTCGGACAGCCTTTTTCTTTAAAAAGGAGGCAGTCAAACTGGACGCGCTAACGGAAAAAATCATCCACTTGCAACATTGTCATGGCATCGGCTGGAAAGCCATTTATTCACTTTTGAGGCAAGAAAATGACCTGAAGAATTTATATAACTATTCCCCTGTCTATCTCTCCCGCATACTTGCCATTTCACCTTCCCACTCGGCGGCTGTTGTCGAACAGCTGAAGCATCAAAAGGACCGCCCTCTACTCAAAATGTACAAAGCTCAAGGGTTTCAATCGATCCCCATTTATAGTCCCTCCTATCCGCCCCTTCTAAAAACCTTGCCGCAACCTCCATGGATCCTCTATACAGCAGGAGATGTGTCTTTACTTACGTGTGAGCGAAAAATAGCGATTGTTGGCGCGCGAACAGCCAATGAATATGGACGGAAGGCTGTACAACTGTTGGTGCCAGAACTCGTCGAATATGGTTGTATTATCGTCA
This sequence comes from Bacillus sp. PK3_68, assembly GCF_003600835.1. Classification (NCBI taxonomy): domain Bacteria; kingdom Bacillati; phylum Bacillota; class Bacilli; order Caryophanales; family Bacillaceae; genus Bacillus; species Bacillus sp. PK3_68. The sequence continues at coordinate 4,131,713 of NZ_NQYC01000001.1, forward strand.
GCGGACTGGCAAAAGGAGTGGACGCTTTTGCCCACGAGGCAGCTTTGGCTGAAGAGGGGGGAACGATCGCCGTTATTGCTGGCGGATTTCATCATATATATCCGAGAGAGAATTTGTCTTTAGCTCAAAAAATCATGAAATCCGGCCTGATTGTTTCTGAATACCCGCCAAACACCCCACCTAGAAAGTGGTATTTTCCTGCTAGAAACCGAATCATTAGTGGCTTATCTCTCGGTTCTGTTATAGTACAGGCGGGAAAGAAAAGCGGCTCTTTAATTACCGCTTACTGTGCTTTAGAGCAGGGGAGAGAGGTATTTTGTGTTCCGGGAAGGATTGATGAACCGTTGTCTGAAGGAACAAATGAGCTAATTAGTGAGGGAGCCAAAATAGTGCGGACAAGTGCAGATATTTTAGAGGAAATTATGTAAAAATCGATACAAATATGGAAGAAAAATCAATTAATTTTTCCGTCTTTGATAAAAAAAGGTTGCTTTTATTCGCAAACTGTATTAAATTTTGCAAAAGAATCAATGATTTTAATGATGAAAAAAATAACTTAATGAATAGAGAAAAACAAATAGAAAAACATAATTAAAATGCAATTGATTGACAATTGTCATCAAACCGGCTAATAATGTGTGTTACATCTATTTATTTTCACCTCTAGGGGGAGGTTTATGCATGTCAGAGTACTTAGTAATAGTCGAGTCCCCTGCAAAAGCGAAAACAATTGAACGTTACTTGGGGAAAAAATATAAAGTAAAAGCATCTATGGGCCATGTGCGCGATTTGCCTAAAAGTCAAATGGGTGTTGATATAGAAAATAATTATGAACCGAAATATATTACCATCCGTGGAAAGGGACCCGTGCTGAAAGAATTAAAGACAGCCGCTAAAAAAGCGAAAAAAATCTATCTGGCGGCTGACCCCGACAGAGAAGGGGAAGCGATTGCCTGGCATTTGGCTCATAGTCTTGACCTTGATACGTCATCGGATTGCCGGGTTGTGTTTAATGAAATTACAAAAGATGCCATTAAGGAATCATTTAAGCATCCAAGGCCGATTAATACGGATCTTGTGGATGCCCAACAAGCGCGCCGTATTTTGGACCGTCTAGTCGGTTACAATATTAGCCCGCTCCTTTGGAAGAAAGTTAAAAAAGGGCTGAGCGCAGGGCGCGTGCAATCAGTCGCTTTGCGACTGATTATCGATCGTGAAAAAGAGATCACTCAATTTACACCGGAAGAATATTGGACAATTGAAGCCCAGTTTTCAAAAGGAACAGATTCTTTTTCAGCCTCCTTTTATGGAAAGGGCGGGAAGAAAACGGCTTTGAAATCTGAAGAAGAAGTAAAAGCGGTTCTTTCAGCTATTAAAGGAAACAGCTTCGAGATTGCCAGTGTGACAAAAAAGGAACGCAGAAGAAATCCTGCACCGCCATTTACAACATCTTCTCTCCAGCAGGAAGCAGCCCGCAAGCTGAACTTTCGAGCAAAGAAGACGATGATGCTCGCTCAGCAGCTATACGAAGGAATCGATTTGGGCAAAGAAGGAACAGTCGGGTTAATTACGTATATGAGAACGGATTCAACGAGAGTCTCTGAGGTTGCTCAAAAAGAGGCGCATGAATTTATCGAGTCGATTCATGGCAAAGAATATACAAAAGAAGCTGAAGCCAAAGCGAGGAAAGAAAAGAAACCGTCAAATGCCCAGGATGCGCATGAAGCTATACGTCCAACAAGTGTATTCAAGGAACCGGGGATGCTAAAAGAATTTTTGTCGCGCGATCAGTTACGGCTATACAAATTGATATGGGAACGTTTCCTTGCCAGTCAAATGTCAGCAGCGGTGATAGATACAGTCAGCGCAGACCTTGTAAACGGCGAGGTGACATTTCGGGCTACCGGTTCGAAAGTGAAATTTCAAGGTTTCATGAAAGTGTATATAGAAGGATCAGATGATGGGCAAGAAGAGAAAGAAAAACAGTTGCCTAACTTGGAAAAAGGGAACAAAGTAATTTCCGAGACCATAGAGCCGAAACAGCACTTTACTCAACCGCCGCCTCGCTATACAGAAGCAAGGCTTGTAAAAACGCTGGAAGAGCTGGGGATTGGTCGGCCGTCCACGTTTGCTCCTACGCTTGACACAATTCAAAAACGCGGCTATGTAGCTCTTGATAATAAGCGCTTTGTACCAACAGAATTAGGCGAAATTGTGCATGAGCTGATGATGGAATTCTTTTCAAATATTATTGATGTCGAATTTACAGCAAAGATGGAAAAAGACTTAGATAATATAGAAGACGGACAAGTAGAATGGGTCGAGGTAATCGATGAATTCTATCAGGGGTTTGAAAAACACTTAGTTAAAGCGGAAGAAGAAATGGAGAAAGTTGAAATTAAGGATGAACCTGCTGGCGAGGATTGTGAAAACTGTGGCAATCCGATGGTATTTAAAATGGGCCGTTATGGAAAGTTTATGGCTTGCAGCAACTTTCCTGATTGCCGGAATACAAAAGCGATTGTAAAGGAAATCGGCGTGAAATGTCCGAAGTGCAAGGAAGGAAATATAATAGAAAGAAAAAGTAAAAAACGCCGTATTTTTTATGGGTGCGATCGCTTTCCAGAATGTGACTTTTTATCATGGGATAAACCAATTGAGCGAAAGTGTCCAAAGTGTGAACAGATGCTTGTTGAAAAGAAACTGAAAAAAGGCGTGCAAATTCAATGTACAGGCTGCGATTATAAGGAAGAAACACAGGTATAAAAGCGGGAATTTCCCGCTTTTTTGCTTGTTTTTGAACATAATACTTTTTTTATGGGAACGTCTGTTGTACAATGCTTTAGGGACATAGATGTACGTACCATTATTTATTCAGGAGGCAAAAAAACAATGGAACCAGTCGTGAATGTGATCGGAGCAGGGTTAGCCGGAAGTGAAGCAGCTTTTCAAATTGCTGAACGGGGCGTGAAAGTACATCTGTATGAAATGCGGCCCGTCAAACAAACACCGGCTCATCATACAGATAAATTCGCTGAGCTCGTTTGCAGCAATTCATTGCGGGCTAACGCACTCACCAATGCTGTCGGCGTGTTGAAAGAAGAAATGAGAGCTTTGCATTCCGTTATTATTTCTGCAGCAGACCATTGTTCTGTTCCAGCAGGAGGAGCCCTTGCCGTTGACCGCCATGAATTTGCCGGTCTAGTGACTGAACGGGTGAAAAATCATCCGAACGTTACGGTCTTTAATGAAGAGATGACAGACATCCCCGAGGGAATTACTGTCATTGCTACCGGACCGTTAACAAGCCAAGCCTTATCGCAAAAGTTGAAGGAACTAACGGGAGAAGATTATTTATACTTTTATGATGCTGCCGCTCCTATTATTGAGAAGGACAGCATAGACATGAGTAAAGCCTATTTAAAGTCCCGTTATGATAAAGGAGAAGCCGCTTATTTAAACTGTCCAATGACAGAAGAAGAATTTGACAGGTTTTATGAAGCGCTGATCTCTGCGGAAACCGTTCCCCTTAAGGAATTTGAAAAAGAGATTTTCTTTGAAGGCTGCATGCCAGTGGAAGTTCTAGCAAAGCGCGGAAAGAAAACGCTTCTGTTTGGACCGATGAAACCAGTCGGGTTGGAAGATCCACGCACAGGAAAAAGACCTCATGCGGTTGTGCAGCTGCGTCAAGATGATGCCGCCGGGACGCTCTATAACATTGTTGGTTTTCAAACGCATTTAAAATGGGGGCCTCAAAAAGAAGTCCTGCAATTAATCCCTGGACTGGAAAAGGCAGAGATTGTCCGATATGGAGTTATGCATCGTAATACGTTTATTAATTCGCCGAAAGTTTTGCAGCCGACTTATCAGTTCAAGGAACGGAGTAATTTATTCTTTGCCGGCCAAATGACGGGTGTGGAAGGATATGTAGAATCCGCAGCAAGCGGTTTGATTGCCGGGATCAATGCAGCGCGTCTAGCCCTTGGAAAAGACCCTGTGGCTGTACCGGCAGAAACAGCGATTGGTAGCATGGCTCATTATATTACTTCAACAAATGAAAAGAATTTTCAGCCAATGAATGCTAATTTTGGTTTGTTTCCTGACCTTCCGGTTAAAATAAGAAACAAGAAGGAAAGATACGAAGCCCATGCTCAGCGGGCATTAGAAACAATTCAAACTTTTGTGAAAAGTTTGTAAACTTCTTGCAAGGGCTGCTTGATTGTGATACTATTTAGTAGCCCTATGGGGGTGTTTAAATGTCTGAACCTTTTAATAAGTATTTACAATCGTTCATCGAGTTCTTGCGAGTCGAAAAACACTATTCAAATTACACGATACAATTTTATCGCTACGATATTGAAGAATTCTTTAAGTTCATTACTGAGCAAAGCATTAAGAACTTAGAAGATGTGGAATACTTGGATGCACGGCTGTATTTAACAACGCTGCACGATAAACAACTGTCCCGCTCTACTATTGCTAGAAGAGTTTCTAGCATGCGCAGTTTTTTTCGCTTCTTATCCAGAGAAAAGGTCATAACGGAAAATCCTTTTGCGCTCGTGCAGCAGTCAAAAGGGGCAAATAAGCTCCCCTCCTTTTTTTATGAAGAAGAGATGGAAGAGCTTTTTGCTGTGTGCGAAGGGGAAGAGCCTTTGAACCTCCGTAATAAAGCAATACTTGAGCTGCTCTATGCAACGGGTATCCGTGTGAGTGAATGTACAGGAATTGAAATGAAGCATATTGATTTTGATTTTTCCGTGTTACTTGTTAAAGGAAAAGGGAATAAAGAGAGATATGTGCCTTTCGGAACTTTTGCCCATGAAGCAATCGAGCGATACATAGCAACTGCGAGAAAGTTCTTAATGAAGTCTACAGACAACCACTCTTTTTTGTTTGTTAACCATCGTGGCAAACCGCTGACTTCAAGAGGCGTCCGTCACATTTTAACCACACTGATTGAGAAAGCGTCGTTAACAAGAAAAATTCATCCCCATATGCTGAGGCATACCTTTGCTACTCACTTGCTGAACAATGGGGCGGATTTGCGGACGGTCCAAGAACTGCTTGGGCATGATCATCTTTCTTCTACACAAGTATACACTCATGTGACAAAAGAACATTTAAGAAAGACGTATTTAACTCATCATCCCCGTGCGTAAGTAAAGGAGGAATCAGAATTTATGGATCAGTTTCATGCTACTACAATTTTTGCTGTTCAGCACAAAGGCGGGTGTGCAATGGCCGGAGACGGGCAAGTGACATTTGGAAATGCTGTTGTCATGAAACACACGGCCAGAAAAGTGCGCAAGCTGTTCAATGGAAAAGTACTTGCAGGCTTTGCTGGATCTGTCGCTGATGCTTTCACGTTGTTTGAGTTGTTTGAGAGTAGGCTGGAAGAGTATAACGGAAATCTGCAGCGTGCAGCAGTCGAGCTTGCGAAAGAATGGCGTTCTGATAAAGTGCTTCGCCGTTTAGAGGCCATGCTAATCGTAATGGACCGCTCGAATATTCTATTAATCTCCGGTACAGGAGAAGTCATTGAACCGGATGACGGCATTTTAGCTATTGGATCGGGGGGCAACTTCGCCTTAGCCGCAGGACGCGCTTTAAAAACTTATTCGGGCGATCATCTATCCGCGAGAGAAATTGCTAAAGCTGCTTTAGAAATTGCAGGAGAGATATGCGTTTATACGAATGACCAGATTATTTTGGAAGAACTTGAGTAAAGGAGTGAAGAGCTTGGAGAAGAAATCATTGCAGTTGACGCCGAGACAAATTGTAGAACGGCTTGACCAGTATATTGTCGGTCAGAAAGATGCTAAAAAAGCAGTAGCTGTTGCTTTACGTAATCGTTACCGGCGCAGTTTGTTAAGTGATCAAATTCGGGATGAAGTCATTCCTAAAAATATATTGATGATCGGTCCGACAGGGGTTGGGAAAACGGAAATTGCCCGTCGTGTCGCAAAACTCTCGGGCGCACCCTTTATTAAAGTAGAGGCAACGAAATTTACAGAAGTAGGTTATGTCGGCCGGGATGTAGAATCTATGGTGCGCGATTTAGCTGAAACATCTGTAAGGATCATCAAAGAAGAAAAAATCCAATCTGTGCAAGAGCCGGCAAGAGAAGCAGCCAATCGGCGGCTCGTAGAATTGCTTGTTCCGACAAGAAAGAAAGCAGCCAGCATGAAGAATCCATTTGAAATGTTATTTGGCGGCAGTGGACAAGAGCAGGTGAGCCAGGAGGATTCTCATGAGGAGTCTTCTATTCGAGAGCGAAGAAAGTTGGTTGCAGATCAGCTTGCGCGCGGCGAAATGGAAGAGGAGATCGTTACAATCGAAGTGGAAGAGCAGCCGCCTTCCATGTTTGATATGTTTCAAGGGTCGGGCATGGAACAAATGGGTATGAGCATGCAGGATGCACTCGGTGGGCTTTTGCCGAAGAAAAAGAAGAAAAGGAAGTTATCGGTTAAAGAAGCACGAGAAGTATTGACCAATGAAGAAGCTCAAAAGCTAATTGATATGGATGATGTTACACAAGAGGCGATCAGACGGGCCGAGCAGACAGGTATCATCTTCATTGATGAAATTGATAAGATAGCAGCTAAAGGTGCAGCTTCTTCATCGGCCAGCGTGTCGAGAGAAGGCGTGCAACGTGATATCTTACCGATTGTAGAAGGTTCGACGGTTGTAACAAAATATGGTTCGGTAAAGACCGATCATGTTTTATTCATTGCAGCAGGCGCTTTTCATATGTCGAAACCATCCGATCTTATTCCGGAATTACAAGGGCGTTTTCCAATTCGCGTAGAACTTGGGAAACTGTCAGTGGAAGACTTTGTTCGCATTTTAGTGGAACCAGATAATGCTTTAATAAAACAATATATAGCTTTATTAGAAACGGAAGGTATAGAAATTGAATTTTCTGACGATGCTATAAAACGTATAGCAGAAATTGCCTTTGAAGTCAATCAAAGTACTGATAACATAGGTGCTCGCCGCCTTCATACCATCCTGGAAAAGCTATTGGAAGACCTATCATTTGAAGCGCCTGATATCACGATGGAGAAAATTACGATTACTCCGCAATATGTAAATGAGAAGTTGGAAGCTATTTCACGTGATAAAGATGTGAGTCAGTTTATCCTATAGAGTTTCAACTCAATGGATAAAAGGGTAGAACGGGAAGTAGAAAATAAAGTAAAAAATAATGCATTGACCGGTAACAGATAGACTAGTCATTGTAGGAGGATTTTATTATGAATTTGTTAGAGAAAACAAGAAAGATTAACAAGTTGTTGCAAGATGCAGCAGGCAAACATGTCAATTTCAAAGAAATGGCAGAGTCCCTGTCTGGATTAATTGAAGCGAATGTATATGTAGTGAGTCGTCGAGGAAAGTTACTAGGCTTCGGGGTGAATCAGCAAATCGAGAACGAGCGGATGAAACAAATGCTTGCTGAACGACGTTTCCCTGAAGAGTACACAAAAAACTTGTTTAACTTAGAAGAGACTTCTTCTAACCTGGATGTAGATAGCGAGTATACTGCTTTCCCGGTTGAGAATAAAGAGTTGTTTAAAAATGGTCATACGACGATTGTTCCGATTAAAGGGGCAGGTGAACGTCTTGGTACGCTAGTGTTGGCTCGTTTGGAAGAGAAGTTCCATGATGAAGATTTAATTTTAGCTGAGTACGGAGCAACCGTAGTAGGCATGGAAATTTTACGTGAGAAGACAGAAGAGATTGAAGAGGAAGCAAGAAGCAAAGCGGTTGTCCAAATGGCGATCAGCTCTCTTTCCTATAGTGAGCTGGAAGCGATTGAACATATCTTTGAAGAATTAGACGGAAAAGAAGGCTTACTTGTCGCCTCAAAAATTGCTGACCGTGTCGGCATTACTCGCTCTGTTATCGTGAATGCGCTGCGAAAGTTGGAGAGTGCTGGTGTCATTGAGTCTCGTTCTTTAGGGATGAAAGGCACATACATTAAAGTATTAAATGATAAATTCCTCATTGAATTAGAAAAATTAAAATCAAATTAATTTCTTTATAAGTAAAAAACCGCCTGTTTTCGACAGGTGGTTTTTTGTTGTTTATTCCCAAAATAGGAATTTTGTCATTTGTTATGGTTGGGAAATTGTGATTAAATGTGTGGTAGTGATTTCTAGTTGTGTTATTAAGTAAGTAAAAATGCCTACGTTTGTCAATTTAGTTAAAAATGTATTATTTTTTTAGCGAAATTGTAAACTTAAGTGAAATTTAAATAAGAATTATGTTATAGTTTCTAACGTGAGATTGAAAATAAATCCAAATAGGGCAAAAGGTTCTTTCCTTTTAAAATAAAGCAAATATAGGAAAAAATGTTTCAAAACGTTTTCATTCGAGTAAATATTACTAACACATCAAGCGGAGTGGTGATAAATGAAGATATTTTCAGATTCATTCAGTAACATTGAAAAAGGATTGGATTATTCTGCGCTGAAGCAAAAAGTCATTGCTAATAATATTGCAAATGCAGACACACCAAACTATAAGTCGAAAGATGTCAGCTTTAAAAAAGTATTTGACGAAACACTAGCTAATGAATTGAATGCTTACCGCACAGATTCCCGTCATTTTTCTTTTCAGTCAAGTCAAAGCCACCCTGCGGTTGTGACGAATCGCAACCTCTCATTTAATCAAAATGGCAATAGTGTCGACACGGATAAGGAAATGTCGGACCTTGCGACCAATCAGATTTATTATAATGCCCTTGTCGATCGAATGAGCAGCAAGTTTAATTCTTTAACAAATGTCATTAAAGGAGGAAGGTAAAAGTGTCCATATTTCATAGTATGAATACGACTTCATCAGCTTTGACTGCCCAGCGTTTGCGCATGGATGTTATCTCTTCCAATATGGCTAACATGGATTCTACTCGTGCCCGTCAGGTTGACGGGAAATGGGAGCCGTATCGCCGTAAATCAGTTGTTCTTCAACCTGGACAAGGTGATTTTTCTTCCTATTTAAATCAAGCAATCGGCCGTCAAAGCGGTGGGGCGGGAGATGGAGTCAAGGTTACCAACATTGTAGAAGACGATTTGACACCTTTTAAAATGGTTTATGATCCAACGCATCCTGATGCGAATGAAGAAGGATATGTGCAGATGCCTAACGTTGATCCTTTACGGGAGATGGTAGATTTAATGGCTGCCACGCGCTCCTATGAGGCAAATGTAACAGTCTTTAACGCATCGAAGTCAATGATGACAAAAGCTTTAGAAATTGGTAAATAAAGGAGATAAATAAATGGCTATTCAATCTGTGCAAGCAGTCACACCATTTTCAAAAGCTGAAAGAGCTGAATTGAAGCCTGAAGTAACCCCTTATAAAGCTCAACAGAATTTTGCCGACTTTTTAAAAGAGTCGCTTAATCAAGTGAGTCAAGCGGATGCTACATCTAATGATATGACAAGTAAGCTCATCCGCGGGGAGAATGTAGATCTTCATCAAGTGTTGATTGCCGGACAAAAAGCAAGCGTAGCGATGCAATTAACGATGGAAGTGCGCAACAAAGCTGTAGAAGCTTATCAGGAAATTATGAGAATGCAAATGTAAATGTAAAAAGACAAACTAGTGAAACACCCTTTGAATCAGAAGCAACTTAACCGGGGATTGTAATGAATGAAACGATACGCCAACAATTAACAAGAATACGAGAATATTGGAACAGCCGTACGAAAAGGCAAAGATGGATAGGCATAGGCGCTTTTCTGCTGTTCGTTATAGCCATTAGCGCTCTTGTTTTATTTATGACAAGAGACAAGATGGTACCACTTTACAGTGAGCTTGCTCCTACGGAGATAGGAGCTATTAAAGAAAATTTGGACGGCCGGGGAATCAAGTATGAAATTACTGAAGGAGGAACCGGTATACTCGTTCCTGAGGAAACGGTAGATTCATTGAAGGTTGATTTAGCGGCAGAAGGTCTGCCTAAATCGGGAAGCATTGATTACGGCTTTTTTAGTGAGAATGCTGGCTTCGGTATGACCGACAATGAATTTAATATTTTAAAACTGGATGCTATGCAAACAGAGCTTGCTCATTTAATGACAGGCATTGAAGGTGTAAAAGATGCTAAAGTCATGATCAATCTTCCACAAAAAGAGGTATTTGTGAAAGACGATGAAGAAAAAGCCTCTGCGTCTGTTGTGCTGAAAACAGAGTCTGGCTATCAATTTGATGAAAAGCAAATTAAATCACTCTACCATCTTGTTTCGAAAAGTGTGCCCAACTTGCCAGAAGAGAATATCGTTATTATGAATCAGAATTTTGAGTATTATGACCAGCAGGATAGCGGCTCTCTCTACGGTAATGAGATGGTTCAGCAGATGGACATTAAAAAGAAAATTGAACGGGATATTCAGCGACAAGTTCAAAGTATGCTCGGCACGCTGATGGGTCAAGACAAGGTTGTAGCATCCGTTACTGCCGATGTTGACTTTACCCAGGAGAATAGAGAAGAAAACCTCGTTACACCTGTAGATGAAGAAAAGATGGCTGGTATCCAAATCAGCGCTCAAAGAATTAATGAAACCTTTACGGGCGACGGGGCAGCTGGTGGTATTCCTCAAGGAGAAGATCCGGCCGATTCACAAGGTTCCACCTATATGGGAGGGACCGGCGGTTCCGGTGACTATGAGCGTTCCGAAGAAACAATTAATAATGAAGTAAATCGCATCCGCAAGAAAATTAAAGAAAGCCCTTATAAGATTCGAGATTTAGGGATTCAAGTGATGGTTGAGCCGCCAAAGGCTAACAATCCGGATTCTTTGCCTCAAGAACGAGTGGACGATATTCAACAAATGCTTGGTACAATCGTTCGGACATCTATTGATAAAGGATATAATCAAGAGCTAACTGACCAGGATTTAGAAGGAAAGATTTCTGTTTCTGTTCAGCCATTTAAAGGAAAAGCGACGTTTACTGAAGAAAAGCAATCCTCTATACCTTGGTGGGTATACGCAGTTGGAGCCGTATTGCTTGTCATTATCGGAGTACTAGTATTCTTGATTTTGCGCGGTCGCCGTCAAGAGGAAGAAGAGTTCGAAGAAGAGTTAGAACCAGAAGAGCCGCTTGCTGATATTAACGAAATAGAAACAGAAGGATCGGCCCGCAGAAAACAATTGGAGAAAATGGCGAAAGAAAAACCCGAAGAGTTTGCCAAACTCCTCCGGTCTTGGTTATCTGAAGAATAAAAACCGATGGCATATACAAGATAATGTGTTGAATAGGAGGAATTCAGTATGGCTGTTAGAGAGAAAAAGTTAACAGGGAAACAAAAAGCGGCCATTCTTCTTATTTCCCTTGGTCCGGATGTATCAGCTTCTGTATATAAGCATTTGTCGGAAGAAGAGATCGAACGACTGACACTGGAAATATCAGGCGTAAAAAAAGTAGATACAGAGGCAAAAGAGGAAGTATTTGAGGAGTTTCATAATATTGCTCTTGCCCAGGATTATATTGCCCAAGGCGGAATTGGTTATGCCAAGACGGTGCTTGAAAAAGCGCTTGGCAAAGATCAAGCGCAAAATATTATTAACAGGCTTACTTCGTCCTTACAAGTTAGACCTTTTGACTTTGCGCGCAGAGCAGAAGCCAGTCAAATTCTAAATTTTATCCAAAATGAGCATCCGCAGACGATCGCTTTAATTCTTTCTTATCTTGATCCACAGCAGGCAGGTCAGATTCTTTCCGAGTTGCCTCAGGATGTACAGGCAGATATTGCAAGAAGAATTGCCATTATGGATAGCACTTCTCCAGAGATTATTAATGAAGTGGAGGCAATTCTCGAGCGTAAATTAAGCGCTACAGTTACCCAGGATTACACGCAAACAGGCGGAGTGGAAGCTGTTGTGGAAGTATTGAACGGGGTAGACCGGGCAACAGAGAAGACAATCCTTGACTCTCTGGAAATTCAAGATCCCGAACTCGCTGAAGAAATTAAGAAGCGGATGTTCGTCTTTGAAGATATCGTTACATTGGATAACCGCTCGATTCAGCGGGTCATTCGAGATTGTGAAAATGAAGACTTGCTATTGTCACTGAAAGTTTCAAGCGAGGAAGTAAAAGAAGTGGTTTTCCGAAACATGTCCACACGGATGGTAGAAACTTTCAAGGAAGAAATGGAGTTTATGGGGCCTGTGCGTTTGCGTGATGTGGAAGAGGCGCAGTCACGGATTGTAAGCACAATTCGCAGATTGGAAGAAGCCGGTGAAATTATTATCGCCCGCGGTGGGGGAGATGACATTATTGTCTAGAATTATTAAATCTCACCGAACGGAAGGTAACGGCAATAAAGAAATTAAAGTGAAAGTGTTTCATTCTCGGTCGCATTCTTTGGATAATGAGGAAGAATTGCCTAACCAAGCTCTTTATTTTAAAGAAGAGAAGGAAAGGGCAATAAGAGAAGCCGAAGAAGCCGCCTATACGATTATTGAACAGGCTGAACAACGCCGACGGGAAGTAGAGCAGGAAATTGAAAATGAAAAACAATCATGGCAAACAGAGAAACAATCGCTAACCGAGCAAGCTTACGAAGAAGGCTTTCGTGCAGGGCAGGAGCAAGGGCACAAAGCAGGCTATGATGATTACATGGAGCTGATTGAAACAGCCAAGGAAACGATTGAATGCTCAAAAAAAGAGTATGAAATGAATGTTCAACGATCGGAAAAGCTCATGTTAGATATTGCAGTAAAAGCGGCTGAAAAAATTATTAGCCAAAAGCTCGAGGAGGATGAGCAAGCTTTTCTGGGAATGGTTCAACAAGCGTTAAAGGATATGCCAGAACAGAAGGAATTGCAGATACATGTTCACCCGGTGCACTATTCATTAGTTGTTAGTCAAAAAGAAGAAATAGACGCCATGTTTCCGATCGATACGCTCTGTTACATCTATCCGAACGAAAAATTGGAGGAAGACGGCTGTTATATTGAAACGAGCCAGGGCCGAATTGAAGTAGGCCTTGACAGTCAACTCCAGCAGCTGAGAAAACAGCTATTCGAACTTCTTGAAGGTGAGGAAAAGTGAAATTAACCCAGATTGCTCAGCAAATTAGCAGCCTTGATACGTATAAACGATATGGTCGTATAAAACGAGTGGTTGGTTTAATGATCGAGTCTCAAGGACCCAAATCGTCTATTGGCGATGTATGTGTAATTTACCCGGATGGAGCAGGGAGTGGCCGGGCCATCCGAGCAGAAGTGATTGGTTTTAAAGATGAAATGGTTGTACTTATGCCTTATAGTGACATAAGCGACATTTCGCCTGGCAGTCTTGTCGAGTCTTTAGGTCATCCGCTGGCTATTAAGGTCGGCCCTTCACTTATTGGAAAAGTAATTGATTCGATGGGAGAGCCAATGGATGGAACATCCCTTCCAAAAACGCTCACTTCTGTCGGTACCGAACAAAGTCCACCTAATCCACTCACCCGACCGCCAATTAATGACCGGCTAGAGGTAGGTGTGCGAGCGATTGATAGCATGCTTACAGTTGGCAAAGGGCAACGGATCGGAATTTTTGCGGGGAGCGGCGTAGGTAAAAGTACGCTCCTCGGAATGATCGCCCGCAATACAAAAGCTGATCTAAATGTTATTGCCTTAATTGGTGAACGTGGTAGAGAAGTAAGAGAGTTTATTGAACGGGATCTCGGTCCAGAAGGGCGCTCCCGATCGATTGTCGTAGCAGCCACGTCGGATCAGCCGGCTTTAATGAGAATTAAAGGAGCATTTACAGCGACGGCCATTGCTGAGTACTTCAGAGATAAAGGTTTAAATGTCATGCTGATGATGGATTCCGTTACGCGGGTAGCCATGGCGCAGAGGGAAGTCGGCTTGGCAGTCGGAGAACCACCGGCAACGAAGGGGTACACTCCTTCTGTATTTGCCATTTTGCCAAAGCTTCTAGAGCGCACAGGAACAAATGAACTGGGGAGTATCACCGCTTTTTATACAGTGCTTGTTGACGGGGATGATATGAATGAACCAATCGCTGATGCAGTGAGAGGGATACTGGACGGCCACATTGTACTTGATCGTGCATTAGCTAATAAAGGACAGTATCCTGCTATCAATGTTTTAAAAAGTGTCAGCCGCTTGATGAGCCATCTCGCATCAGAGGAACACAAGCAGGCAGCCATTCAAATTAGAGAGATGATGAGCACATACTTAAATTCAGAAGATCTTATTAATATTGGTGCTTACAAAAAAGGCTCATCCGTTGAAATTGATCGTGCCATTGAATATTACCCTAAAATTATCTCTTATTTAAAGCAGCGAACAGATGAAAAAGTTTCCTTGGAAGAAAGCGTAGCGTCTCTTATTCAGTTAGCTGAGAAGGGAGAATATTAAGCATGGCATATAACTATAAATTTCAAAAGATATTGCAGTTAAGAGAACGGGAAAAAGAAGAGACACAAACTCTTTATAATGAATCGCTAAAGCAGTTCGAGGCAGCAGCTGAAAAATTATATTCTTTATTAAAAAAGAAAGAGAGCTTAATTGATTTTCAAGAAGCAAAGATGGTTAGCGGTTTCTCCATTCATGAAATTCAGCACTACCAGCTATTCGTTTCTAACCTTGAGCAAACGATTGAATACCAGCAGCGAGTAGTTATTAATGCCCGTAATAAAATGCAATGGCATGAGCAGCAGTTGCAGGAAAAAAATATAGAAGTTAAAAAGTATGAAAAGATAAAAGAAAAAGATTTTGAGAAATTTAAAGAAAGTTTGCTGGAAGAGGAAAATAAACAAATGGATGAAATTTCAACCATTCAATTCATGAACCGTGGAAAATAGGTGAGAGTCTTGGCAAAGAAAAAGAAAAAAGAATTCGTGGAAATAGAAGAAGAAAAAGGATATGGCGTATTTCAATGGATTCTTTTTGTTCTTGTGATTCCATTGCTATTCGCAATTACTGTCGCACTCATCGTTATGACAGTTGCCGGGGTGAATGTATTTGAAAAAGCAAAAGAGGTAGGGGAGCACGTTCCTCTCATTTCAAACATGATAGACGGTGGAGCAGATGATAAAGGCGGCCAAACAGATAAAGAGAAAGTCGTTTCTTTGCAAGCGGAGATAAAAAACAAAGAAGCAAAGATCGAACAGCTTGAGAAAAAGCTAAAAGCATCCGATAAGAAAGTGGAAGAGTTATTGACAGAAAAGGACCGTCTGAAGATCGAACTAGAGAAGTTAAAGAAAGAAGAAGAGTCAGCTGTTACTACTGACAAACAAGATAATAAATTAATTAACACATATGAAACAATGGCACCAAAAAACATTGCTAATATTTTAGTGAACTTGTCAGATAGGGAAGCGGTAAAAATTCTGGCAGAAATGAGCACGGAAAAGCAAGCTGATATTTTGGAAAAACTTCCTCCGGAAACAGCTGCTAAATATACGAAACTACTTTCCGGTACTTCTCAGTAAGGATAGCCGGTGATTGATTATACAAGCAGGGGGATGGCTAGAATCATGATGCAATTGGTAAACGCGCTCTCAGCACAAAAGAATATACAGAAGGCATCTGCAAGTGAGCAGGCCGCTTCAACAGGGGATTTTAAATCAATCCTTACCGGCCAGCAAGACAGTGTTGCTGTTCAGGAAGCGGCTGTTCATCCGTCACAAACGAGACTGGCTGAGGAAAAGCAACTGGCCGGAGCAGTCAGCGTAGAAGAGCTGCTAAATATACCGGAAGCTGTTAAAGCGATCGTTAAGGAATGGATGGGAGATGGAAAGCAGCCTTCCTTTGAAGAGCTTGCTGCCTTTTTGGGAATGAGCACGGAGCAGTTGCAGAAAAGCATCAAAGATTTAACTGAACAGCTCACTGCTTTGGCTGGCACGGAAAAAACAGGTGAATTTATAGAAGCATTCACGGACCCGGATGAAAATCAGTTGCAGGAAGAAACATTAGACCGACTAACTGGAGACGAGGGGATAGCTGCTTTATTGCAAGTGATTGAATTATTAGCAGCCGTTCCTGCAAAGGAATGGATAAAACTTGACGAAAAGACTGTACAAACGGTTCTACAGACAGGAAAGCTTTGGCAGTTGATGAGCGAACAAGCCGATGGCAATTTAAAAGCTCTGTCTTCGCAGGAGGCAATGAGAGATTTTATGAAAGAGATCGTCGGCAAGTTAGACAAACTGCTGTCGCCGCAGACAGACAATCGGACCGCCATTTTGAAAAAAGCATTTCAAAACTTTTTATATTCCCCATCGACAAATACAAAAGCAATCTCCGCCAATCAAACTAGTGCTCTCCAGCAAGGAACAGCAACTGAGTTAGTGGACGGAGAAGGAGCGCAAAAAGCGCCACTTCTGTTATCAGGAAAAGAAGGAGTCAACCACATTCAGCCGTTTTTCCATCCCCTTGGCCGAACAGAAACATTTTCTATGAGTGTTCAAACCAATCCGCGGCCGATGAATATGGAACAATTTATGGAGAAGTTTTCACAAATTCTTGGGAATTCAAATTTAGCAAAGATGCCGAATGGAACAAAGCTGCTGATCAGGTTATATCCAGAACAGCTTGGCAGTCTGCGAATTGAATTGCTGCAGCAAAACGGTGTAATGACAGCTAAAATTCTCTCCTCGACGTCTACGGTGAAGGACTTATTTGAGCAGCATGTAAGCAGCTTAAAGCACGCGTTTAATCAGCAAAATATCAATGTCGATAAAATCGAGCTGACATTCAGCCAGGCAGAACCGCAGAAATTTGACCGCCAACAACAACAGCAGCAGTCCCGCCAGCCGCAGCAACAGGACCGAGAGCCAGCGGAAACGGATGACGAGCCAACGGAGAACTTTCAAGACTTATTACTGAATATGGAGGTTTAAATATCTATGGCTAAAATTGATCCAAGTTTGTATTTGGAAAATAATAGGCAGCAGCCGAAAACAGGAAACAGCTCTCTTGGAAAAGATGAATTTTTAAAGATCTTAATGACGCAGCTGCAAAACCAGGACCCGCTTAGCCCAATGGAAGATAAGGATTTTATTGCACAAATGGCGACATTCTCTTCATTGGAGCAAATGACAAATATGGCTACTTCTTTTGACCAGTTTCTGCAAATGCAGCAGGCTTCACAAATGATCAGCTATAACTCCTTTGTCGGTAAAGAGGTTACTTGGCATAAACTTGTGGAAAGTACAGATCCAGAAGCTGAACCGGAAGTGAAAACGGGAACTGGAACTATCGTTTCAATCCAGTATAAGGGCAATGGCGTTCAATTTTTAATGGCAGATGGAACCATTCTTGAGCCTGCCAATATTTCGGAAGTGAAAGGCGGAGGGGCCTCTGGCAGCAGCCATTCGCTCGTTGATGCTAGCCATTTAATTGGGCACAAAGTCACTTGGAATAAAGACGGAGTTGATCAAACGGCGACAGTGCAGTCTGTATCGATGAAGGATGGGGCGATCTGGCTCCAGCTTGATAACGGCGAGAAAGTCAGCCCATCAGCTCTTACAAAAATCGAAAAGTAAGGAATAACTTTTTCTTTAAAATTGATAAATTTCACAAAAAAGACCTAATCATACGGACCTATGAGCCGATAATAATGAGGAAGCAAAAGGATGGTCAGTCCATAGTAAATAACGAATGGGGTCTTATTAAGTAGATCCTTTCGAAAGGGGAAAATAATTCATGTTACGTTCAATGTACTCAGGAATTAGCGGAATGAAAGGTTTTCAAAATAAATTAGACGTTATTGGCAACAATATTGCCAACGTTAATACATTTGGCTTTAAAAAAGGCCGCGTTACCTTTAAGGATATGGTAAGCCAGCAGATTTCAGGGGCCAGTGCAGCCGCTGGTGGGCTAGGCGGAACAAATCCTAAACAGGTGGGTTTAGGTTCTCAAATTAGCTCAATTGATACGATTCATACACAAGGAAGCTTGCAAACTACTGCAAGACCATTAGATCTTGGTATTTCTGGAGATGGGTTTTTTGTTCTCAAAAAGGGAAATGACACAGTATATACTCGGTCAGGAAACTTTTACCTCGATGCAACAGGAAATGTAGTGAACAGTGACGGATACTATTTACAAGGAGCGGGAGGCAATATAAATATACCTTCTACTGCTGAAAGCTTCAGTATCGGGGCAGATGGAAGTATTTCAGTTGTAGGGGGGAATGCAACTGGCGGAGCCATACAGTTAGCGAAATTCCCAAACCCTGATGGTTTAGAAAAAGTAGGAAGCAACTTGTACCGGGTTTCTAACAACTCTGGAGCGGCAACAAATTCTGCTCCAGGTTCAGGAGGAGCAGGTAAACTTGTATCGGGAACGCTAGAGATGTCCAACGTTGATCTCTCTGAAGAGTTCACAGAAATGATCGTCGCTCAGCGCGGGTTCCAGGCAAATACACGCATCATTACTACCTCTGATGAAATTTTGCAAGAGCTTGTCAATTTAAAACGATAATAGTTGGCAACTTGTTTAACAGAGGGGGAAGACGATGCTTCGGTCGATGTATGCGGGAATTAGCGGGATGAAAAACTTCCAAACCAAGCTGGATGTAATTGGAAATAATATAGCGAATGTTAATACATTTGGTTTTAAAAAAGGAAGAACAACATTTAAAGATATGGTAAATCAACAAATAGCAGGTGCCAGCGCGCCAGGAGCTTCTATAGGTGGTACTAATCCAAAACAAATAGGCTTAGGATCACAATTATCAACTATAGATACCATTCATACGCAAGGAAGTTTGCAAACAACCGGAAGAGTATTAGATCTTGCTATTTCAGGTGATGGTTTCTTTATGACAGGTAACAAGGACAGCAGTGGAAAAATAGTTAACCAGAGATATACTAGAAACGGTAATTTTTATCTTGATAAAAATGGGGAAGTAGTAAATAGTGAAGGGGACTTTTTAGTAAAGGCTATTCCAGATCCTAATGATCCGTTTAAAGCTATTCTTTTTATCCCTATAACTATTCCACCAACTGCAAAAAGTTTCGGTATAGGAAGTGACGGCCTCATCAGTTATGTTGATTCTTCAGGAAATATTTTTAAAGAGGGATGGGTACCATTAGCTAAATTCACAAATCCAGACGGATTGCAAAAAAGTGGTTCTAATTCATTTGTAGAAACAGCTAATTCAGGAGAACCAATTTATAACTATGCAGGGCAGGGAGGAGCCGGCACAATTGTCCCCGGAACATTAGAAATGTCCAACGTCGACCTTTCCGAAGAGTTCACAGAAATGATCGTCGCTCAGCGCGGGTTCCAGGCAAATACTCGTATTATTACAACGTCGGATGAAATTCTTCAGGAACTTGTGAACTTGAAGCGGTAATAACTGATTTGTAATTGAAGGAGGTGTCAGGGTTGGAGCTGCCGCTTCAGCCCTGAAAATCTATTGATCAGTGTAACGAGATTAAATGGCAAGTCTTTTTCGCTAAATGCCCTTTATATTGAAACAATTGAGAGTTTTCCAGATACAACTATTACTCTTTCAAATGGGAAAAAGTATCTTGTACGCGAGTCGGAGGACGAAGTTAGGAAGCGGATGGAGGAGTTTTATCGCCGGGTGCACGTATTGGGGAAAATGGAACAGGGAGAGATGAAAGATGGAGACTGAAGCAAAGGCTGGAAAGGGCAATAATAAGCTGCTAACAGTCATGATTGTAATGCTGACGGTTATTTTGTTGATCGGCACAGCAGCCATTGTTATTATTTTAAAGTCTTCTAAAGAAGGCAAGGCTGAAGCGCCAAGCATTGATGAAGTTATTGAATCAACTGTAGATATTCCAGAGATGACGACGAATCTTGCCTCAGATGATTATATTCGTATTTCTTTTAAAATCCAGACAGATAGCAAGGAAGCGAAAGAGGAAATGACTAAACGCGATTTCCAAGCGAAGAACATTATTATCGAGCAGCTTTCTGAAATGAAATCCCAGGATTTAAAAGGAAAAAAAGGCAAGGAACAATTGACAAATCGGCTGAAAGATCAGTTTAATGAAATTATGCAGGATGGAAAAGTGCTTGACGTTTACATCACCTCTTATATTATCCAGTAATACACGACAATTTATTTAACGGAGGTGACTTTATGGCGGGAGAGGTTTTATCGCAAAATGAAATTGATGCCCTGCTGTCCGCTCTTTCTACCGGGGAGATGGACGCTGATGAACTGAAGAAAGAAGAACAGGAAAAGAGAGTCAAAGTTTATGACTTTAAAAGGGCTCTTCGTTTTTCAAAAGATCAGATTCGTAGTTTAACACGGATGCACGATAACTTTGCTCGTATTTTAACAACTTTTTTTTCGGCTCAACTGCGGACATTCGTACAGATTTCAGTCGCATCAACGGATCAAATTCCTTATGAAGAATTTATTCGCTCGATCCCAAATATGACGGTGTTAAATGTATTTGAAGTACCGCCGCTCGACGGTCACGTGCTGATGGAGGTAAACCCTAATATTGCATATGCCGTTTTGGACAGGCTGCTCGGCGGTCGCGGGGCAAGCGTGAATAATGTCGAGGGATTGACAGAAATAGAAACGAAAATTATGTCTAGCGTATTTGAACGAGCATTTGAGAATTACCGCGAGGCTTGGTCAAATGTGGCGGACATCGATCCGCTTATGACGAATTTTGAGGTAAATCCTCAATTTTTGCAGATGGTGTCTCCGAATGAAACAGTAGTTGTGATATCATTAGATACAACAATTGGCGAAACAACAGGGATGATAAATATTTGTATTCCTCACGTTGTTCTGGAACCGGTTATCCCAAAACTTTCTGTTCATTACTGGATGCAGAATCCAGATAAAAAGGAAAGACAACCAGGCGAGTTTGAAAACTTACAAAAACGAATTAAAAAAGCAGAGGTTCCAGTTGTGTCTGAGCTTGGCGGAACAAGCATTACGATAGAGGACTTTTTGGCTCTTTCTGTCGGAGACGTGATCGAGTTGGAAAAGCGCATTGATGAGCCTTTGCTCGTAAAAGTTAGCGGCATTCCGAAATTCACCGCACAAGCTGGAAAAGTAAAGAAAAAAATGGCAATTCAAATTCTTGACGATTTCAAGAGGGGAGATGAGGATCATGGGTGATGGCATGCTTTCTCAAGAGGAAATAGACGCCTTGTTAAAAGGCACAGCAGATGTAAATGAAGAAAGCGAAGAAATAACAGAACCGGCTGCGGCAGATACAGAAGTGTATGTAGACTCTTTTGAGCAGGATACCCTCGGCGAAATCGGTAACATCTCATTTGGAAGTTCGGCTACAGCGCTTTCTAGCTTATTAAATCAAAAGGTGGAAATTACGACTCCAACAGTTAGCGTAATTGATCGTCAAAATTTAAAAGATGAGTTTCCGCATCCTTATGTAGCGATTGAAGTGGAATACACAGAAGGGTTCAAAGGAGCGACCAACCTCCTTGTCATTAAGCAGACGGATGCGGCAATTATTGCTGACCTAATGCTGGGAGGAGATGGAAGAAACCCTGACGAAAACTTAGGCGAAATTCAATTGAGCGCGGTGCAGGAAGCGATGAACCAAATGATGGGATCGGCTGCCACGTCCATGTCGACCATTTTCAATAAGCGTGTAGATATTTCTCCACCTGCTATTGCTTTAATGGATCTTAATTTGGGAAAAGGAGAAGAGACGTTGAAACAGCAAGAGCTGCTTGTGCGCATCTCTTTTCGCTTAACTATTGGTGATCTCATTGATTCTAATATCATGCAGCTTGTTCCATTAGAGTTTGCTAAAGACCTTGTTCATGAATTAATGAATCCTTCTGATGAAACTGCGGCAACTGCGACTGTTGAAGCACCTCCTGTTCAGCCTGAGCCCATTCAAACAGCAGAAAAAGCTGAACAGGCAACGGCTTACAGTGCGCCTGTTCCATCCCAAGACAGACAACAAGCCGTTCAAGCAAATAGACAAGCGCCGAATACTACTGTTCAACAGCCGCCTGTCAACGTTCAACCTGCTTCATTCACTTCATTTGAACCGGCTTCACTTCAAGAGCATGAAGCACGTAATTTAAATATGCTGTTAGATATCCCATTGCAAGTTACTGTGGAGTTGGGTCGAACAAACCGATCGGTAAAAGATATCCTGGATTTGTCTGCCGGCTCTATTATTGAATTGGATAAATTGGCAGGGGAACCTGTCGATATTCTCGTTAACAGCCGCTTAATAGCTAAGGGTGAAGTAGTCGTAATTGAAGAAAATTTCGGCGTTCGGATTACAGATATTTTAAGTCAGAGCGACCGTTTGAAAAATTTAAATTAATTTATTTTGGGGGTTAGTGACAATGGGAAATCGTATTTTAGTTGTAGATGATGCGGCATTTATGCGCATGATGATTAAAGACATTCTAACTAAAAATGGCTTTGAAGTAGTTGGAGAAGCATCCGATGGAGCACAGGCTGTTGAAAAATATAAAGAACTGAAGCCTGATTTAGTAACAATGGACATTACCATGCCCGAGAAAGATGGCATTTCCGCATTAAAAGAAATTAAGGCTGATGATCCAAATGCCAGAATTATTATGTGTTCTGCGATGGGACAGCAGTCAATGGTTATCGATGCGATTCAGGCAGGCGCAAAAGACTTTATCGTAAAGCCATTCCAGCCGGATCGTGTCATCGAGGCAATTTCCAAAACATTAGCATAAGCTTAAGAAGGTGCGTCAGTTGATTAAACAACTTTTTAAGCCTTTCGCTTTCATCCTCTTCAGTATGGCTCTGTTTGCAGGCAATGTTTCTGTTGCGCAAGCAGAGCCATTTGACAATAATGTGAAAGACTGTTTAGAAAGCCCTAAGAAATGTGGGCAAGAAACAGGAAAAACGAAGGAGGAAAAGCAGGGCAGCCAAACTCAACAGCTAGAAGCAGAAAAAACAGTCGGCGTAACGATTTGGGACTTTCTAAAAATGATCGGAGCACTTATTTTTGTTCTGGCTCTTATTTATTTTTTGCTTCGCTTCATCAATCAAAAAAGCCGCTCTTACCAGCAGACCAAGTTAATTCATCATTTAGGAGGTACTCCGCTCGGGGGAAACCGCTCAGTTCAGATGGTGAAAGTTGGCGACCGGATTCTCATTCTTGGAGTCGGTGAAAATATTGAATTGCTTAAAGAAATCGATGATGAAGAGGAACTCGCCCGTTTTATTGATCATTATGATAATCAGATGGACCAGCTGCTTCAGCCTCAGGATATCATGACAAAAATGATCGGTAAGTGGAAGGGGAAAGAACCATCAAAAAGCGAGAAGCAGGATCCTTTTAAGCAAATGTTTGAGAGTAAATTAAGTGAGATGAAACAATCGCGCAAGCAAGTCATCTCCAAAATGAACAACAGGGAGAAGAGTCAAGATGAATGAGTTTATGGAGTTTTTTAACAATAGTTCTCCTGATAATGTATCTACTTCGGTAAAGCTTTTCCTGCTGCTCACTGTGTTATCGCTCGCGCCGAGCATTTTGATTTTAATGACTTGTTTTACACGCATCATTATCGTGTTGTCCTTCGTAAGATCCGCACTCGCGACTCAGCAAATGCCGCCGACACAAGTTTTAATCGGGCTTGCTTTATTCTTAACTTTCTTTATTATGGCGCCTGTATTTCAACAAATAAATGATGAAGCCCTCACGCCATTATTTAATGAAGAAATTAATCTTGAGCAGGCATATGACAAGGCAAGCGTCCCGTTAAAAGATTTTATGAGTGAACATACGAGGCAGAAAGACTTAGAGCTGTTTTTAAATTACTCAGGGGCTGAGCGTCCAAAAACGGTTGAAGACATTCCGCTAACTTCGCTCGTTCCGGCGTTCGCTTTAAGTGAAATCAAAACAGCGTTTCAAATTGGCTTTATGATTTTTATTCCTTTTCTCGTTATTGATATGGTGGTAGCCAGTATTTTAATGTCGATGGGGATGATGATGCTTCCGCCAGTTATGATATCCCTTCCTTTTAAAATCTTGCTGTTCGTTCTTGTAGATGGCTGGTATTTAGTCATTGAATCTTTGCTGAAAAGCTTTTAAGTAGGTGGAATAAATGAATTCTGAAATGGTGATCTCTCTAGCTGAAAAGGGTGTTTACACGACAATCATTGTGTGTGGTCCCCTTCTTTTGATCGCTCTTGTCGTTGGTCTTGCAGTCAGTATTTTTCAGGCAACGACACAAATTCAAGAGCAGACACTCGCCTTCATTCCGAAGATTGTTGCTGTCCTCGTCGGGTTGATTTTCTTTGGACCGTGGATGCTGAGTAAAATGCTTTCTTATACAATTGATATATTTGCGAATTTAACAAGATTTGTAGGTTGATTGAATGGAAGAAATAGTGCCTGATTTTTCTGTCTTATTATTAATTATCGTCCGCGTCTCTACTTTTTTTATAACAGTGCCGTTACTTTCCCACAGGTCCATACCGGCGATGCACCGGATTGGGCTAGCCGTTATGCTTTCCTGGACGATGTACTACACGATAGATGTGAGTCCTCTTGAAATCGATGGCCGCTACTTCTTATTAATTTTAAAAGAAGCGCTTGTCGGTCTCCTTTTGGGGTTATCTGCTTATATGATGATAGCCGCTATACAAATTGCCGGAGGGCTAATCGACTTTCAGATGGGTTTTGCTATCGCTAATGTCATCGATCCGCAAACTGGGGCGCAGAGTCCGCTAATGGGACAATACCTTTACATGTTTGCGCTGCTATTACTGTTGTCACTGAATGGCCATCATCTAATATTGGATGGTATCTTTTACAGCTATCAGTATGTCCCTTTAGACCAGCTTTCACTGCATTTTGGCAATGGGAGCCTCGCTGGATATATGAGCCGGGCTTTTAGTTCCATGTTTTTGGTTGCTTTTCAAATGGCTATGCCGGTCGTTGCTACCTTATTCTTAGTGGATGTGGCTTTAGGGATCGTAGCAAGGACTGTTCCGCAGCTTAATATCTTTGTAGTCGGTTTTCCAATTAAAATCGGTGCAGCATTTATCGTTATGACGGTGGTCATTGGAATGATGTTTACAGTACTCCAAAAGCTGTTTGAACTTATGATTTATACAATGCGTGACGTAATGACATTATTAGGAGGGGCATAAATTGGAACATTTGCAGTTGGACCTCCAATTTTTTGCCGGAGAAAAAACCGAAAAAGCTACGCCGAAAAAAAAGCAGGACTCTCGTAAAAAAGGCCAAGTTGCGAAAAGCCAGGATGTAACTACAGCCGTCAGCCTGTTATCATTGTTTGGTTTTCTGTTTGTAGGAGCTTCCTTTATAGGGAAAGAAATTCTTCATTTATTTCAACATTCACTGCAGTATTATTTGATCATGCCGGTCACCGAAGCTAACTTGAAAGTAATTGTTCTTGAGATTATGCAACAGCTCATCTATATACTTGGGCCGGTTATGCTGGTGGCTCTTCTGGCAGGAGTGGCAGCGAATTATCTGCAAGTGGGCTTTTTACTGACGGGAGAGCCTTTGAAGCCTAAGTTAGAAAAATTGGACCCGATCAAAGGGTTTAAGCGAATTTTTGCTGTTAGGGCGCTCGTGGAACTACTAAAGTCCATGTTGAAAATTTCATTTGTCGGAGCCGTTACCTTTTTTATTCTTTGGTCCAATATTGAAGAGGTATTGAAGCTTTCCTTTAAGTCAATTGCCGATGCATTAAGGACAATCGGAATGCTGACGCTACAAATGGGAGCAGCTGCTTCTGCCGCCCTTCTTTTTCTAGCCCTGCTCGATTTTTTATATCAGAAATATGATTTTGAAAAGAGTATTCGCATGTCGAAGCAAGATATCAAAGATGAATATAAAAATATAGAGGGCGATCCACTCATCAAATCAAAAATTAAGCAGCGCCAGCGGGAAATGGCGATGAGCCGGATGATGCAAGAAGTACCGCAGGCCGATGTGGTCATTACAAACCCGACCCATTATGCTATCGCTTTAAAATATGATGAAAAGCAGGCGGATGCTCCTGTGGTTGTAGCAAAGGGAGTGGATTACCTTGCCCAGAAGATTAAATATATTGCTGGTGAGAATGAAATTGAATTAGTTGAAAACCGGCCGCTGGCAAGAGCGCTTTATGATCAGGCAGAAGTTGGCCAGCCAATCCCGGAAGAGTTCTTTAAAGCGGTAGCTGAAATTTTAGCTTATGTATACCGGATAAAAAATAAATTGTAAGTTTGTTGTTAGGAGAGAGAGAAATGAAAGCAAGAGACGTCTCCGTATTGTTAAGTGTAATTCTAATAGTGGCTATGCTAATCATTCCGCTGCCGTCGTGGCTGCTGAGTGTGTTAATTATTATAAATATTTCTCTCGCGCTTTTGGTTCTGCTAATTTCAATGAATATGAGAGAAGCACTGGAGTTCTCTGTATTTCCATCCTTACTCCTATTATTAACGCTATTTCGGCTCGGGCTAAATGTTTCGACGACGCGTTCGATCTTAAGTAAAGGTGAGGCAGGCGGCGTAGTTGAGACGTTTGGAACGTTTGTTGTCGGTGGGAATATCGTTGTCGGGATGGTTGTTTTCCTTATTTTAATTATTATTCAGTTTATTGTTATTACCAAGGGATCGGAGCGTGTGTCTGAAGTAGCTGCTCGTTTTACGCTTGATGCGATGCCAGGAAAACAAATGAGTATTGACGCCGATTTGAATGCCGGGATGATCTCTGAACAGGAAGCGAGAGAGCGGCGGGAAAAGGTAAGCCGTGAATCAGACTTTTATGGAGCAATGGACGGGGCGACTAAGTTTGTCAAAGGAGATGCCATTGCCGGTATTATTATCGTTATCATCAATCTGATTTTTGGGATGATCGTCGGTGTGGTTCAGCAAGGCCTTCCAGCGGCTGAAGCAGCTGCTCGTTATTCTTTGCTCACAGTCGGCGATGGAATTGTCTCTCAGGTTCCCGCTCTTTTGATTTCGACTGCAACGGGGATTGTTGTAACCCGTGCAGCTTCCACAGGCAATCTGGGAGAAGATATCATGTCTCAGCTTCTGGCTTTTCCGATGATGCTTTATGTGGCAGGCGGGACCATCTTTTTGCTCGGTATTGCTACCCCGATTAACGATGTACTAACCATACCGATTGCTGGAGCGCTGGCTTTGGGTGGTTATATGCTTGGGCGTACACCGGAAAAAGAAGAGATCGACATGTTCGAGGCAGAAGAAGAAATGGAGACGGAGGAATTGAAAAAGCCGGAAAGTGTCGTGAATTTATTAAATATTGATCCGATTGAATTTGAGTTTGGCTATGGCCTGATTCCGCTGGCGGACGCAAGTCAGGGAGGAGATCTACTAGATCGGGTCGTCATGATCCGTCGTCAGCTTGCTATTGAGCTTGGCCTTGTCATTCCGGTTGTCCGTATTCGAGACAATATTCAGCTTCAGCCGAATGAATACCGAATTAAAATAAAAGGAAGCGTTATGGCTTCTGGCGAATTGCTGCTCGATCATTATCTTGCCATGAGTCCGGGAGAAGACGACGATACAATTGAGGGGATTGACACAATTGAACCGTCTTTTGGATTGCCAGCGAAATGGATTACGGAGGAAATGAAAGAGCAGGCTGAAATTTTAGGGTATACGGTTGTTGATCCTCCGAGTGTTGTTTCAACTCATTTAACAGAGGTAATTAAAACGAACGCTCATGAGCTGCTTGGCCGTCAGGAAACACAGCAGCTTATTGATCATTTGAAAGAGACTTATCCAATTTTAGTAGAGGAAGTCACTCCAAGTCCTTTGACAGTGGGGGAAGTTCAAAAAGTGTTGGCCAAGTTATTGAAAGAAAATATTTCTATAAGAAATTTGCCGGTTATTTTTGAAACACTAGCTGACTTTGGCAAGATGACCTCCGATACGGATTTGCTGACAGAGTATGTTCGTCAGTCATTAGCAAGACAAATTACCGGCCAATACGCTGAGGCGGGAGAACCTTTACGAGTTATCACACTGTCAGGCCAAGTTGAAAAACGGGTAGCGGACAGCGTGCAGCAGACAGAGCATGGAAACTTTTTGTCACTTGATCCGATGGATTCACAGCGCATCTTGGAAGCGATGGCTGCTCAGGTGGAACAAGTTTCTTTTATGCAGCAGGCGCCGATTATTCTATGCTCACCTGCCATCCGGATGTATATTAGGCAGCTTGCTGAGAGGTATTTTCCACAGCTGCCAATTTTATCTTACAATGAACTCGAGCCTAGCGTCGAAGTTCAAAGTGTAGGGGTGGTGAATCTAGATTGAAAGTAAAAAAGTATACAGCTGCATCTATGCCGGAAGCAATGAAAAAGATTCGTGCGGAGCTTGGAGAGCAAGCTGTTATTTTGCAATCAAAAACAGTATATATCGGGGGTTTTTTAGGTTTATTTAAAAAAAAGCTAATTGAAGTGGTAGCGGCCATTGACCCAAACCCGATGCACGAAGCAGTCCGTCCAAAAGAACTGGACCTCTCTAATTCCCGTCAAAGTCGGCCCTCTCCTTCATTGTCGGTAGAGAAAAACAGTGAGGAGTCTTTAAAAAAGGAACTAAATGAATTAAAGGAGATAGTCAAGCAATTTTCAAAGGTGGATCAGCTATCGCTCGACACTTACCCTGAGGAGTTAAAGCTGCCTATTATAAAGTTAAAGAAGCAAGAGGTGGCAGATGATTTAATTAAAGAATTAAAGCAGTTTCTCTTAGAGAAGTGGAAAGAGGAAAAGGGACAAGTCAATGAAGAAATGGCTGACCAATGGAGCAGAGGATGGTTGATTGAGAAAATCGAACCATTGCAAGCGGACCAGCTACTGCTCTCCAAAAAGTTTATTAATGTTATTGGACCAACTGGAGTAGGCAAGACAACTACTCTGGCAAAAATGGCTGCTGAAAGTGTATTGGAGAAAAATCTTAAGACCGCTTTTATTACTACTGATACGTATAGAATTGCAGCAATTGAGCAGTTGAAAACATATGCAGATTTACTGAAGGTACCGGTAGAAGTGGCCTATAAGCCGGTTGATATGAAGCGGGCAATTGAACGATTTAAAGATTACGATGTCGTTTATATTGACACAGCCGGGCGCAATTACTTGGAGGAACAGTTTGTGAATGAATTGAAAGCAATGGTTCCTTTTGAAAAGATGAAAAATTATTTGGTGCTGTCCCTTACTGCTAAAGAGCGGGACATCCATGCGGTAATTGATCAATTTTCAACTGTCCCGGTTCACCAGTTTATTTTCACAAAGATGGATGAAACAACGAGCCGAGGAACGATTGTAAATATGATGTGCCAATATAATAAGGGAGTGGCTTTTTTAGCGAATGGGCAAAATGTACCAGATGATCTGATTCAACCTGATTCGAAGGAAATGGCTGATATTATTTTGGGTGATCATCTATGACAAATAATGACCAAGCAGCGTCACTGCGGAAAAGGCTGAATCGCCTTGCGGGGAAACAAGCAAAAACTCTCGCTGTAGTGAGTGGAAAAGGCGGGGTTGGAAAATCAAATATTTCATTAAATTTTGCTATTAATCTAACCCAAAATGGGAAAAAAGTGCTAATATTTGATATGGATATCGGTATGGGGAACATTCATGTGTTAACAGGGCAGACGGCAGAGCACTCTATTGCTGATTTTTTTGAAAAAAATCTCTCGCTCGCTGACTTAGTGTATAGAGATAAGGAAGGTGTTTCCTACATTCTAGGCGGTTCGGGGCTGAACCAATTAATAGAATGGAACAGCAGCCATCTGAGCCGGTGGCTGGATGATATAGAGGAGCTTCAGCACCAATATGATTATTTATTGTTTGATATGGGGGCGGGAGCGACAAAGGAGACACTTAATATTCTCATGTCAGTAGACGATATTATTGTTGTAACCACTCCCGAGCCAACCTCTATAACAGATGCGTATTCCATGATGAAATATATTCACTTTCAAGGTGGAGAAAACGCCTTTTATCTTTTGTGTAATCGGGCCGATTCAGAGAGAGAAGGACAGGAAGCTATAAAGCGGCTCCAACAAGCTGTCCGCAAGTTTTTAGGTAAATCAAGTTTTGAGCTTGGGGTATTGCAGGAGAGCACAGCTGTGAAAAAAGCTGTGAGCGCTCAGACTCCATTTTTGATTGCTTATCCAAATGCAAAGATATCCCGGGCGTTACGAGAAGCCGTAAGACTGTATAAAGAGGGATATGGGTATTCACCAGATCATTCAGAATCAGACAGCTTTATATTCAAGCTTCGTCACTTCTTTGTGAAAGGCAGGCACTAGTAATGAGAGAAAAAAAAGTCGTTGTGGTTGATGACTCTGCATTTATGAGAAAACTAGTTACCGAGTTTTTGTCTTCACATCCGGAACTAGAAGTTGTAGCGACCGCCCGCAATGGCAAAGACGCTATCGAGAAGATTAAACAGTTTAAGCCGGCCGTTATTACGATGGATGTAGAAATGCCCGAAATGGACGGGCTGGATGCCCTCGGATACATTATGGAACATATGCCCACTCCAATTGTTATGTTATCCAGTTTAACAGGGGCTGGCGCAGAAACGACATTTCAAGCAATGGAAAAAGGCGCAGTTGATTTTGTCAGAAAGCCTTCGGGAACCATTTCACTTGACCTCCATAAAATTAAAGATGAACTAATAGAAAAAGTACTCGCTGCCAGTAAAGCTAATCTGCGGCCTATGATTCCCACTGCTCAAGCGGCTCCTCCCAAACCGGCAAGGGTAGAACAACCACCGGGGAAGAGAGAAGTAAGGGTTAGCAGTAGGAATACAAGAAAGCCGAAAAATAGCCAGAGCATTGTTGTTATTGGCACTTCAACAGGGGGCCGAGAGCTCTTCAAAAAGTGCTGACGAAACTACCAAAAGATTTGAAGGCACCAGTACTTATTGTCCAGCATATGCCGCCAGGGTTTACAAAATCACTGGCTCAAAGATTAGATTCTTTATCTGCCATCCATGTCAAAGAAGCTGAGGATGGGGAAACTCTTCAAAAGGGAACCGC
Organism: Bacillus sp. PK3_68; assembly: GCF_003600835.1. NCBI lineage: Bacteria > Bacillati > Bacillota > Bacilli > Caryophanales > Bacillaceae > Bacillus > Bacillus sp. PK3_68. The sequence goes on from NZ_NQYC01000001.1 coordinate 4,162,689, forward strand.
TTATATTTGCCCGGGAAGCTATCATTTAAAGATAAAAGAAAATGGGGCGCTGCTCGCCATAGATCTTGATCAATCGCCTCCAGTTAACGGACACCGTCCGGCGGTGGATGTCATGTTTGAATCTGTCAGTGAAGCAACGGGCTTTGATAAAGTAGCAGTGATTATGACTGGAATGGGAGCAGATGGGGCAAATGGACTAATCAAATTAAAAGAAACAGGGAATGTACAGGCCATTGCAGAGTCTGAGGAGTCGTGTGTAGTATTCGGAATGCCACGAGCCGCTATTGCCACTCGTCTAATCGATTGCACGGTTTCTGTAGAACATATCGCTGAAAAAATTTTAGAGTATATAGGATAGAAAGGGTGAGCGGCTGATGGAAGTGAATCAATATTTAGAAGTTTTTATTGATGAAAGCAAAGAGCATTTGCAGGCAATCAATGAAAACTTGTTAGAGCTGGAAAAAAATCCTGAGGATCTTGCAATTGTCAATGAGATTTTCCGGTCTGCCCATACATTAAAAGGAATGTCTGCTACGATGGGATATGAAGATCTGGCTAATTTAACACATAAAATGGAAAATGTTCTTGATGCCATCCGCAATCATAAACTGAAAGTTACAGCTGATATTTTGGACGTGGTCTTCGCTTCGATTGATGATCTGGAAGCAATGGTCCAAGACATTGCGGCCGGCGGTGCAGGGAAGCGGGATGTATCCGATATTGTTGATAAGCTGTTGAAAATTGAAAATGGCGAAATGGTGAGTGAAACAGCTTCTTCTGTACAAATAGAGGCTTCTCCTTCTGTCAGTCCTTCTTCAACTATCAAGTATGATGAATTTGAATACACGGTCATTCAACAGTCAAAAGAGCAAGGTTTTACTTGCTTCGAGATAGCCATTGAATTACGCAGCGACTGCGTATTGAAAGCAGCGCGTGTATTTATGGTATTTGAAGTATTAGAAAAGTGCGGAGAAGTGATTAAGTCAACTCCTTCTACGGAAGAACTGGAAGCAGAACAGTTTGATGAACGCTTTGTAGTTACTCTTATTACTCAAGAGTCTTCTGATGATATCGAAAGTAAGGTGAAAAAGGTATCAGAGGTTGAGCGCGTAACCGTTTCGGAATTTATTGTACCATCAACAGAAATTGAAGAAGCGACAAAAGAAGTAGCAGCTGCAGTTGTACCAGATTCACCAGCTCCTCCTCAGGAAAAAACAGAAAAGAAAGAGGAGCCGAAATCTAGTAATAAGCAACAATCTGTATCTAATAAAACCATTCGCGTCAATATTGAACGGCTTGATATTTTAATGAATCTTTTTGAAGAGCTCGTTATTGACCGGGGAAGACTAGAGCAAATCTCAGGTGAACTAAATAATCCTGAGCTGAATGAAACCGTTGAAAGAATGGCAAGAATCTCGGGGGACCTGCAAACTATTATTCTTAATATGCGGATGGTGCCGGTAGAGACCGTATTTAATCGCTTTCCAAGAATGGTACGTCAGTTAGCCCGTGACTTAAATAAAAAAATCAACTTAGAGATCATCGGTGCTGAAACGGAGCTGGATCGGACAGTAATCGATGAGATCGGCGACCCGCTCGTTCATTTGATTCGTAATGCACTTGACCATGGAGTGGAAACACCTGAAGAACGCAGAGCCAAGGGGAAACCTGAAGAGGGAACTGTTAAGCTAAAAGCTTATCATAGCGGAAATCACGTGTTTATCGAAATTGAAGATGATGGAGCAGGCATTAATAAGGAAAAAGTACTTAATAAGGCACTGTCAAAAGGCATAGTAACAGAAGAACAAGTAGCCTCTATGACAGATAATCAAATTTATGAGCTGATCTTAGCTTCAGGATTTTCTACTGCTGATACGATATCTGATATTTCTGGCCGCGGGGTCGGCTTGGATGTAGTAAAAACAACCATTGAATCTCTCGGAGGTTCCATCAGTATTGAGGCAACCGAGGGAGCGGGCTCAGTATTTCTTATTCAATTGCCATTAACGCTATCAATTATTTCGGTCATGTTAGTGGAAGTGGAAAAAGAAAAATATGCTATTCCTTTATCATCTATTATTGAGACAGCCATCGTGAAAAAAGAAGATGTCTTAAATGCTCATACACAACAAGTCATTGATTTCCGCGGGAAGATTGTCCCGCTTGTCTTCCTGGAAAAAATATTCGAAGTGCCAAGAGAAAGCAAGGAAGATGAGTTTTATTCCATTGTAATCGTGCGCAAAGGGGATAAAATGGCAGGATTAGTCGTAGACTCCTTCATCGGTCAGCAAGAAGTTGTGTTAAAATCACTTGGCAATTATTTATCAAATGTGTTTGCTATCTCAGGTGCTACCATTCTCGGAGATGGTCAAGTAGCTTTGATTGTAGACTGCAATGCCCTGATCAAATAATAGGCAGAGGGGAAAAGGAGGGAAAACCTATGAGTGAAATCACAGCTCCGTCAATGATTAAAGTGATTGCTTTCCAATTAATGGATAAAGAATATGCATTTCCTGTTCACCAAGTTCAGGGGATTGAAAAGTTGATTCACATAACGCGTGTACCAGGAACGGTTTCTTTTATTAAAGGTGTGATCAATCTAAGGGGAGTGGTTACTCCAATTATTGATCTGCGTAATCGCTTTAGTCTGCCGGAAAAAGAGTACGATGAGCAGACCAGAATTATTATTGCGGCGTCTGATGATATTGAAGTCGGCTTAGTTGTAGATAGCGCCAATGATGTTCTTGATATTCCAAAAAGCATCATTGAACCTCAACCAGACATCGTCGGTGCCGTAGAAGCGGAATATATTACAGGCGTGGCTAAGCTAGAAAAGAGACTGCTTATCTTATTAAATTTAGAAAGAGTTTTTAAATAATAGGGGCATATGGCCATGAATTATATCGAAAAGATTAATACGACCCATTTAGATATTTTAAAAGAATTCGGCAATATTGGTGCCGGACATGCAGCTACTGCTCTTTCTACTTTACTGAACAAACAAATTGATATGAAAGTTCCTAGTGCCCGCATCGTTTCATTTAACGATATGATGGAGATGGCGGGCGGTGCAGAAGAGGAAGTAGTGAGTGTGAGTCTTAGGATTGAAGGAGAAGTTACAGGGAATATGTTCTTTGTTCTTTCCTTAAGGCAAGCGGAAAGCTTTATTAGCAATATGACCGGGGACAGAGCTTTTTCTTTTAAGGAAGCGGGAGAGAAAAGTATCGGTCTCTCTGCCATGCAGGAACTTGGAAACATTTTATCAGGCTCTTACTTATCAGCCCTTGGGGACTTTACTCGCTTACAGATTTATCCTTCCGTTCCAGAACTGGCCATAGATATGTTTGGCGCTATTATTAGCTATGGATTGGTCGAGTCTTCTCAATATGGGGATTATGCGATTGTTATTGAAACAATATTAAAGGAAGTCCAGGCAGGATATACAGACGAAATGAAAGGGCATTTCTTTCTGCTTCCTGATCCTTTATCGTTTGGTCCAATTTTTGAGGCCCTTGGAGTCGGATTAAATGAGTAGTATTGGACAAATCGTAAAAGTAGGGATTGCTGATTTAAATATTGTTCGTCCACCAAATGCCATTCGCACATCGGGGCTAGGATCTTGCGTTGGAGTGGTGATTTATGATGACCGGACATCTGTCGCTGGGATGGTACATGTTATGCTGCCAGACTCATCGCTTGCCAAAAATGGCCATATGAATAAAGCTAAATATGCAGATACAGGCATCAATGAATTGGTCGCTCTATTAAAAGCTGAAGGCGCACAAGTCTACAGATTGAAAGCAAAGATTGCTGGTGGTGCTCAAATGTTTCAATTTAGTTCGCAAAACAGCTCATTCAAAATTGGACCTAGGAATGTTGCAGCTGTGAAGCAAGTACTAGAGGCCCATCATATACCGCTCATAGCGGAAGACACAGGCGGAAACAGCGGCCGTACAATAGAATTTGATCCGCATACTTGCGATCTTCATATAAGAACAGTTAATAAAGGCAATCACATAATATAAAGGGGACATACAAGTGTCCCTTTCGTTATGTAACGAAGTTTACCGTTGAAGCATCAAACAATTTTTAAAAGATAAAACGCTTAAAGAGAACAGAGTAGAGAAGTGTAAATAGAAGATTATAGAGAAAGTAAATGGGTTATTGTTAGAGTGATGGAATAATATACATATTTTCCCTTTGTCGTATTTTGAAAATTTATTTGCGTTTTGGCGGTATTTTCTAATAAAATGTGGAAGATAAAGAATAAATTAGCCTGACCGTTTTTTTCAGAAAAACTTCTCTGAGAGGTCAATCCGAGGAGGAGAAACGTCAAATATGGCCAAACAGAACAGATATGATGAACAAAAGTTGTGGGCTGCCTGGAAAGAGTCAGAGGATCCAGAGGCAGGCAATCTGCTTGTAGAAAAGTACATGCCACTTGTATCCTTTCATTCTCAACGGATATCAGCAAGCTTGCCGAAAAGCGTCAATAAAGAAGATATTAAAAGTCTTGGATTGATGGGTTTGTACGATGCGTTGAAGAAATTTGATCCAACCCGCGATTTAAAGTTTGATACGTATGCTTCTTTTCGCATTCGTGGAGCGATTTTGGATGGGCTTCGAAAGGAAGACTGGCTCCCGAGAGGAACGAGAGAAAGGGCAAAAAAGATTGAAGCAAAGATTGAGGAATTGGAACAAAAATACCTTCGAAAAATCACCGCAGCGGAAGTTGCAGAACAACTTGACATTTCAGAAGAAGAAGTTCATCAGACGATGACGGAGCATTTATTTTCCAATGTCCTATCGATGGACGAACAAGTACATGATAATGAAGATTCGGAAGGAAAGAGATTTGTATTAAAAGACGAGAAGGCAGATCTGCCGGAAGATGTTCTTGTGAAGGGTGAGCTGATTCAGGAGTTGACGGAGGAAGTTTCTAAGCTGTCTGAGAAAGAACAGCTCGTGCTCAGCTTATTCTATCATGAAGAGCTGACTTTAACTGAGATCGGTGAGGTAATGAATCTTTCGACTTCAAGAATCTCCCAAATTCATTCAAAAGCATTGTTTAAGCTGAAAAATCAGCTTGTAAAAATCAACGGATCGGTACATTAAGAAAAAGTTTCATCTTTAAGGAGATCTAATGGCTACTCTATTTATTTTTATTTCATTTATACTTAATGCTGTTGCTCTATTGGCAATTATTTTATTGTTTACAAGACAAAATCGTCTGTATGAAGTAAAGAGACAACAGGAGAAGCTAGTGGCGGATATGGAAGAAATGATGACTGCTTACTTGCTGGAAATGAAAGAAGAGAATGAGAGGTTTATTAAAGAGTTTTCATCTCATCCTACAGCGGAAGATACTTTTTCAATAAGAACACCTTCTCCGCCAAAAGCTGCCAGCGAACAGACTTCTGCGGACAACATACAGGCGGATTCGCTAACTATCTCTGCTCCTTCTATGCAACGGGTGCGGGCTGCTCAGGTATATAATGTAACAAATAAAACACCAAATGAAGATGGAAAAGAACAAATAAAAGAAAATATCGCGTTGCCGGACGAGCAGAAGGCATCAGAGGATATTTTCTCATTGAATGAGCAGGGACTTAGCATAGGAGAGATCGCTAAAAAATTAAATAAAGGAAAGACGGAAGTAGAATTAGCATTGAAATTTGCTAAGACCGGTAAAAATAGTTGATTGCATTGCCTGGCTATGGTATAGTTACTAACGGTGTTATTACACACGCTCCCTGATTTGCTCAGATGGTGCTGTCTTTTAGGACAGTTTCTGATCGAAAATGATGAGAGCGGAGGAAAAATTAAAACCATTAGGAGGAACTAAAACATGTCAGTTATTTCAATGAAGCAATTGCTTGAAGCTGGTGTTCACTTCGGTCACCAAACACGCCGTTGGAACCCAAAAATGAAAAAATATATTTTCCAGGAGCGTAATGGAATCTATATTATCGACCTTCAAAAAACAGTAAGAAAAGTTGAAGAAGCTTATAAATTCGTTAGAGAATTAGCTGAAAACGGCGGAAAAGTTCTTTTCGTTGGAACGAAAAAACAAGCTCAAGAATCTGTAAAAGAAGAAGCAGAACGTTCAGGAATGTACTTTGTAAACCAACGCTGGTTAGGTGGTACATTAACAAACTTCTCAACTATCCAAAAACGTGTACAACGCTTGAAAAACATCGAGAAAATGGAAGAGGACGGCACATTTGACGTACTTCCTAAAAAAGAAGTTGTACAATTGAAAAAAGAGCATGAACGTTTAGTGAAATTCCTTGGTGGAATTAGAGATATGAAAGACCTTCCTGATGCCCTTTTCATCATCGATCCTCGTAAAGAGCGTATTGCTGTGGCGGAAGCTCGTAAATTGAATATTCCAATCGTTGGTATCGTTGATACGAACTGTGATCCGGATGAAATCGATTATGTTATTCCAGCAAATGATGATGCGATCCGCGCTGTTAAACTTTTAACAGGCAAAATGGCTGATGCTATCCTTGAAGCAAAACAAGGTGAAGAAACAGCAGAAGTTGAAGAAACAACAGAAGTTGAAGAAACAGCAGCAGCTGAGTAAAAGCTGATAAAAAGGTGATAAGTAGACCTTCTCTTATCACCTTTTTTTAAAAAGAAAAAAGTAAAACTGTGCATCGTAAAGAAGCATATGACTCAAAGGAGGAAATAAATTATGGCAATTACTGCTCAAATGGTTAAAGAACTACGTGAAAAAACTGGCGCTGGTATGATGGATTGTAAAAAAGCGCTAACAGAAACTGATGGTGATATGGAAAAAGCAATTGATTTCCTTCGCGAAAAAGGCATGGCTAAAGCTGCCAAAAAATCTGACCGCATTGCAGCGGAAGGTACGACTTTTATCAAGAGCGAAGGCAACACTGCTGTTATTTTAGAAGTAAACTCAGAAACAGACTTCGTTGCAAAGAACGAAGGTTTCCAAGTGCTTGTAAAAGAATTAGCTGATCATTTGCTTGCTAAAAAGCCTGCAAACGTAGAAGAAGCACTTGAGCAAAAAATGGATAACGGCCAAACAGTTAGTGATTTCATCAATGAAGCGATTGCGAAAATTGGTGAAAAATTAACTCTTCGCCGCTTTGAAATTAAAACAAAAAGCGACAATGCTGCCTTCGGTGAATACTTGCATATGGGCGGACGCATTGGTGTTTTAACTGTTCTTGAAGGAACAACTGATTCAAGTGCAGCAAAAGATGTAGCCATGCACGCAGCTGCTTTAAATCCTAAATACATCTCCCGTGATGCAGTTTCTGAAGAAGAAGTGGCTCGTGAGCGTGAGGTATTAACTCAACAAGCATTGAACGAAGGCAAGCCAGAGAATATCGTAGCAAAAATGGTTGAAGGCCGTCTTGGCAAATTCTTTGAGGAAATTTGCTTAGTTGACCAGCCATTTGTTAAAAACCCTGATGAAAAAGTGGGCAAGTTCGTTCAATCTAAAGGAGCAGAAGTGACTGCACTTGTGCGCTATGAAGTGGGCGAAGGCCTTGAGAAGCGTCAAGACAATTTCGCTGAAGAAGTAATGAATCAAGTGAAAAAATAATTCTTTTCTATTGAGTGAAGATAGAAAGAAATTGTTATTGTTAGATGGGAATCCCTTGCCGGTTATTGGTGAGGGATTTCATCTAGAGTTTGGCAATTTTCCATAAGGTTAAGGCCGAGGCAAACCAATAACCATACATACGGAGGTTTACATGAGCGTTCCAAAATATAAACGGGTAGTATTAAAGTTAAGCGGGGAAGCGCTGGCAGGAGAGGCCGGATTTGGCATTAATCCAGCTGTTATTAAATCAATTGCTGAGCAAGTCAAAGAAATTGCTGAACTCGATATAGAGGTGGCAGTCGTAGTAGGCGGCGGCAACATCTGGAGAGGAAAGATCGGCAGTGAAATGGGTATGGACCGCGCAACAGCTGATTATATGGGCATGCTTGCTACTGTAATGAACTCAATGGCTCTACAGGATAGCCTGGAGCAGCTTGGGATTGAAACACGTGTTCAGACTTCTATAGAGATGCGGCAGGTAGCAGAACCTTATATCCGCCGTCGGGCAATCCGCCATCTTGAAAAGAAGCGAGTGGTTATTTTTGCTGCAGGCACAGGTAACCCTTACTTTTCTACAGATACAACAGCTGCGCTTCGGGCCGCTGAGATTGAAGCAGAAGTTATTTTGATGGCTAAAAATAATGTAGATGGCGTGTATTCAGCAGACCCACGCGTTGATAAAAATGCCGTTAAGTATGATCAATTGTCTTACCTTGATGTCATTAAAGAAGGGCTTGCTGTTATGGATTCAACGGCCTCATCATTATGTATGGACAATGACATACCGCTTATTGTTTTCTCTATTACAGAAAACGGCAATATTAAACGGGTAGTTATGGGTGAAAATATCGGAACAATTGTGAGGGGGAAGGAATAATGGCAAATCAAACAATTGAACAGATGAAAGAAAGAATGTCTAAAGCAATTCAAGCGTATACGAGAGAGCTCGCCTCCATTCGTGCTGGACGTGCGAACGCTTCATTGTTAGACCGGATAACGGTCGATTACTATGGGGCACCAACACCGATTAACCAGCTTGCTTCTGTATCTGTGCCGGAAGCACGTCTTCTCGTTATTCAGCCTTATGATAAAACAGCGATGGGTGACATTGAGAAAGCTATTTTAAAATCGGATCTTGGGCTAACGCCATCTAACGATGGATCGGTTATCCGTCTTGCATTCCCTGCTTTAACAGAAGAGCGCCGCAAGGAATTGGCTAAAGTAGTGAAAAAAGAAGCGGAAGACGCAAAGGTAGCTATTCGCAATATTCGCCGTGATGCGAATGAAGAGCTGAAAAAATTGGAGAAAGCTGGCGACATTACTGAGGATGAGCTGCGTGGCTTAACGGACGATGTGCAAAAGCAAACGGATGATTTCATTAGCAAAATCGACGGTATTTCCAAGGATAAAGAAAAAGAAATTATGGAAGTCTAATGTAAAAACCCTCTTCGCTGTAAGAGGGTTTTCTTCTTTTTTATTGAATAAAAAAATACATCCATTTCTACAAAGTAATCAACAAACAATTTTGGTATTATAATAGATAATGATTTGTTTATAATTTGGTGATGCTACATCGTGGAGGATATTTTATGATCAATAAGAGAAAATTATGGAAAACAGCAGATGACCATAATATCGAAGATCGAATAGAAAGAATTAAAGAGGAGTTAGTGCCGGAGCATATTGCAATCATTATGGACGGCAATGGCAGATGGGCAAAAAGAAGAGCCCTTCCCCGAATTGCTGGTCACCATGAAGGAATGAAGACGGTAAAAAAGATAACTAAACTTGCTAATAAGTTGGGTGTCAAAGTATTAACACTCTATGCCTTCTCAACAGAAAACTGGAAGCGGCCGAAACATGAAGTGGATTTTTTAATGAAATTGCCTGAAGAGTTTCTTGGCACGTTTTTACCGGAATTGATTGAAGAAAATGTCCAGGTACAAATGATGGGAGAGAGAAATCAAATACCGAAACACACGCTCAGTGCGGTAGAAAAAGCGATGGAACAAACGAGTGGCAATGATGGATTAATATTAAACTTTGCTTTAAATTACGGAAGTCGTGCGGAGATTTTAACGGCTGTAAAAAATATTATTCATGATGCAAAAAATGGTATACTATTAGAGGAAAATTTAAATGAAGAGCTTTTTTCGCGCTATCTTATGACAGAGCATTTAAAAGATCCGGACTTGCTTATCCGGACGAGCGGAGAAATTCGTTTGAGCAATTTTATGCTTTGGCAGCTGGCCTATACTGAGTTTTGGTTTACCGATACTAATTGGCCTGATTTTAAAGAAACAGATTTGCTCGAAGCAGTGGAAGCTTTTCAGCGCCGTTCCCGTCGGTTCGGCGGTTTGACGTAATTATTCATCAGGACAAGAGTTAGGAGTTTGAGACATGAAACAACGTATTTTGACCGCTGTTATTGCGGCGGCCGCTTTTTTGCCGGTCGTGCTGTACGGCGGCTGGCCTTTTATTATATTGGCTTATTTAATGGCTATCATTGGCCTAACGGAAGCATTAAAAATGAAAAAAATTGCTCCTGCTTCGATGCCCGGGCTGCTTTCTATCATACTTCTCTGCATTGTGTTAATGCCGGAACGCCTGACTGTTGCTATCGAACAAATGGGCTACGATAAGCTGCAGCTATCTGCCTTGTTCGTGTTATTGATGCTAGCATACACGGTTGTTTCAAAAAATAAGTTTCATTTTGAAGATGCAGGGTTTTGCGTTCTGGCTGCGCTTTATGTCGGCTTTGGTTTTTATTATTTCATAGAAACGAGAGAAGCGGGCGCTATATTCGTCTTTTTTGCCCTTCTAATTACGTGGGCGACAGACTCGGGTGCTTATTTTGTAGGCCGGTCGCTCGGAAAGCGCAAACTATGGCCGGAAATTAGTCCGAACAAAACAGTAGAAGGTTCAGTTGGTGGTATTTTTGCAGCAGTAATCGTCGCTTTGATTATTGCCCTGCTAGCGGATATGGATATACCATTGTTTAAACTGTTAATTGCTACAGCTGTGCTGTCTGTATTTGGACAGCTTGGCGACTTGGCGGAATCAGCTCTTAAGCGCCATTACGAAGTAAAGGACTCAGGGACTTTATTGCCGGGCCATGGCGGTATTTTGGATCGTACAGACAGCTGGTTATTTGTTTTTCCGCTTGTTCATTTACTGCATCTAGTGTGACAGCAGAGTTTGTTTGAGGAGATGAAAGATGTGAAGAAATTAAGTCTTTTAGGTGCAACTGGCTCGATCGGCCGCCAGACACTGGATGTGATCCGGGAGCATCGTGATGATTTTGCGCTGGTTGCTTTTTCAGCCGGTCGAAATATTGAAGAAACACGGAACATTATTAGTGGGTTTCAACCTGAATTAGTATCTGTCGAGCTTCGGGAGGACGCGGAGAAACTAAAGTCAGAATTTCCTTTTTTAAAAGTGGTGTACGGACAAGAAGGACTTGTTGAAACGGCTGTTTATCAAAAGGCGGACATTCTTGTGAATGCTGTGCTTGGGAGTGTCGGCTTACGCCCGACACTGCAGGCGATTGAAGCAGGTAAGACAATTGCTATCGCAAATAAAGAAACACTTGTAACGGCCGGGCATTTAGTTATGGCAGCCGCTGAAAAGCATAATGTGGCTCTTTTGCCGGTAGACAGTGAGCATTCTGCGATTTTTCAATGTCTGCAAGGGGAAAAAGAGAAAAACATTGCACGCCTCATACTGACAGCTTCGGGAGGTAGCTTTCGTGACCGGACACGAGAAGAATTAAAGAATGTAACTGTACAGGAAGCGTTAAATCATCCAAATTGGTCAATGGGCGCAAAGATCACGATTGATTCGGCTACAATGATGAATAAAGGCTTGGAAGTTATTGAAGCACACTGGCTTTTTCATTTGCCATATGAGCAAATAGATGTTATTTTACATCGAGAAAGTATTATTCATTCGATGGTCGAATTTCAAGATAGTTCGGTAATCGCTCAATTAGGTACCCCTGATATGCGCGTGCCAATCCAATATGCGCTTTCTTATCCAGATCGGCTCCCTTTGCCTTCTGCTCGGCGTCTCAATTTGCTGGAAGCGGGCAAGCTTCATTTTCAGCCGATGGATCAAAAGCGTTTTCGGATGCTTGCGCTTGCTTATCAGGCGGGAAAAGCGGGCGGCACAGTTCCCACTGTGTTGAATGCTGCTAACGAGGCGGCTGTTGCTGCTTTTCTTGACGGGAAAATAACATTTTTGCAAATTGATGAAATGGTAGAGCGGGCTCTTGAAAAACATCAGTCCATTATGCAGCCCGATCTGGAAACGATACAGCAAACCGACAAAGAAACACGGAATTTCGTCCACTCACTTTTATAAAAAAGGTGGTTATCTATATTGAATACTGTTATAGCGTTTATCGTTATATTTGGCGCCCTCGTTTTTTTTCACGAGCTAGGTCACTTTATTTTTGCCAAGCGGGCGGGGATTCTCTGTCGAGAGTTTGCCATCGGTTTCGGACCAAAAGTGTTTTTCCATAAAAAAGGAGAAACCATATATACTCTTCGGCTTCTTCCTCTAGGGGGATACGTCCGCATGGCTGGGGAAGACCCAGAAATGGTAGATTTAAAAGCCGGTCATCGCATCGGTGTTCTGTTTAATGATCATGAAGAAATTGTCAAAATTATCGTTTCTGGCAAAGACCGTTATCCAGAAGCTCGAGTAATTGAGGTAGAGACCGCCGATCTCGAACATCAGCTTATTATTAGAGGCTATGAGGACGGAGAAGAAGAAATTAAAACGTTTCCGATCCATCGGGAGGCCGTTATTTTAGAGGATGGGGTGGAGAGCCAGATCGCGCCATGGGACCGACAGTTCGCCTCGAAAACGCTAGGACAGCGATCGATGGCTATTTTTGCAGGTCCGCTCTTTAACTTTATTTTAGCTTTTTTTGTTTTTATTCTCATTGCTATGATGCAGGGAATGCCTACAAACGAGCCCGAGCTTGGCAAGCTGACCTCCGATGGAGCAGCAAAAGAAGCGGGCTTAATGGAAGGCGACAAAGTTATTAGCATTAATGGACAAGGGGTAGCAAGCTGGAATGATATCGTTACTGTCATTCAGAAAAACCCCCAGTCTGAGATTGACTTTACAGTAGAAAGAGACAATAAAACACTAGATATTCCAGTAACACCGAAGGTCCGTGAGGTGGAAGATCAAAAGATTGGAGTAATCGGTGTACACAGTCCAGTAGAAAAATCGTTCTTCGGTTCCATCTCCTATGGCGCGAAAGAAACGTATTTTTGGACAGTAGAAATTATTCGGTTGGTCGGCAAGCTCGTCACTGGGCAATTTTCGATCGATATGCTTTCGGGTCCTGTTGGCATCTATGTATCCACTGACACAGTAGCTAAGTCAGGCATTATGAACTTGATGAAGTGGGCCGGCGTGTTAAGCATTAACCTAGGCATTATGAATTTATTGCCGCTTCCAGCATTGGACGGCGGGCGCCTATTGTTTTTCCTCGTTGAAGCGCTCAGAGGCAAGCCGATTGATCGCCAAAAAGAAGGAATGGTTCATTTTGTTGGTTTCGCCTTGTTAATGCTTTTAATGATCGTGGTAACATGGAATGATATTCAACGATTCTTTTTACAATAAAATAGTCTGAGGTGTATGTGATGAAACAAAGCCAAACGTTAATACCCACATTAAGAGAGGTACCGGCTGATGCAGACGTAAAAAGCCATCAGTTGCTGTTAAAAGCGGGATTTATCCGTCAAAACGCCAGCGGAGTATACAGTTATTTGCCGCTTGGTAAAAAAGTGCTTCGCAAGGTAGAGGAAATTGTTCGTGAGGAAATGGACAACGCTGGAGCTGCAGAACTTTTGATGCCAGCTTTACAGCAGGCTGAGCTGTGGCAGGAATCTGGACGCTGGTACACGTACGGCCCAGAGCTTATGCGCTTGAAAGATCGACATGAACGCGAGTTTGCCCTTGGAGCAACTCACGAAGAAGTGATTACAAGCCTGGTTCGTGATGAAATAAAATCGTACAAGCGTTTGCCGTTAACCTTGTATCAAATCCAAACTAAATTCCGGGATGAAAAGCGGCCGCGGTTTGGCCTGCTCCGCGGGCGGGAGTTTGTTATGAAAGATGCTTATTCTTTTCATACCTCTCATGAAAGCTTAGCGGAAGTATATGACCGGATGTACACGGCTTATTCAAATGTATTCCGTCGCTGCGGATTAGATTTTCGAGCTGTTATTGCTGACTCAGGAGCGATGGGTGGCAAGGACACACATGAATTTATGGTTCTTTCTGAGATCGGTGAAGATACCATTGCCTACTCTGATTCTTCTGATTATGCAGCTAACATTGAAATGGCTCCGGTTGTTACTGCCTATGAAAAGAGTGGGGAAGCGGAGCGCCAAATGGAAAAAGTGGAAACTCCGGATGCTAAAACAATCAGCAGTGTAGCAGAGCTCTTGAATGTTTCTGCGGAGCAATGTTTAAAAACGCTTCTCTTTAAAGTGGATGGAGAATATGTCATCGTTCTCGTTCGGGGCGATCATGAAGTGAATGAAATTAAATTGAAAAACTTATTCCAGGCAGATGTCGTTGAGCTTGCCGAGCATGAAGAAGTGAACGAAGTGCTTGGCTGCACGATTGGTTCTCTTGGACCGGTAAACGCCAAAGAAGGTGTGAAAGTAATTGCGGACCATGCGGTGAAAGCTATTACGAATGGTGTGTGTGGAGCGAATATAGAAGGCTATCATTTTGTAAATGTAAATGCGGAAAAAGATTATCGTGTAGATCAGTATGCGGACTTGCGCTTTATTCAAGAAGGAGATCTTTCTCCGGATGGAAAAGGAACCATTAAGTTTGCTAAAGGAATCGAAGTAGGCCATATATTCAAATTGGGCACACGCTACAGTGAAGCGATGAATGCCACGTATTTGGATGAAAACGGCCGGACGCAACCAATGATCATGGGCTGTTACGGAATTGGGGTTTCACGGACGTTGGCTGCCGTAGCTGAACAATTTAATGATGAACAAGGATTTATTTGGCCGAAGGCCCTCTCTCCTTTCGATATTCACTTAGTGCCAATCAATATGAAAGATGAAGGTCAGCGTACACTTGCTGAAGAGCTTTACAGTCTGCTTCGAGAGAACCGTTATGATGTATTGATGGATGACCGAGCAGAGCGTCCGGGCGTGAAGTTTGCCGATAGTGATTTAATCGGTTTGCCTATCCGAGTAACAGTAGGTAAAAAGGCAGCAGAGGGAATTGTTGAAGTGAAGGTTCGCAAAACCGGTGAAATGATAGAAATTCAGCGAAATGAGCTTGTCTCTAAGCTGCATGAGATTTTTCAAGCCATCTAATTGTCAATGTTATCGGCTGATTCTCCTGCAGAGACCTAGCTAAGTTAATAATTTTAGAGCGGTAATTTTGTTGCTATCTAAGTTTGTGCAGCATAAATATTTAAAGTCACCTGAATCAGGTGGCTTTTTCTTTCTGAATTTCTGTTAAAATAGAAGAGAACAATCAATTGGGAGGCATGCAAATGAGTGAAGAATCCCAGGGAAGACGACAGCGGTTCCAGCTGCTCTTACAGCAATTGAAATTGACAGAAGATGCAGTCGTCCGCCATTTTGAGGGAGCTGAAATTGCAAAGTTAACAGTAGAAAGACAGACCAAACGTTGGCATTTTTCTTTTGTCACCGAAACTATTATTCCTTGTCAGCTTCTTGAAACTTTTACAAATGCGCTACATTATGCATTTAAAGAGATTGCGCAGGTTACTTTTTCAATAAAAGCAAAAAATACAGCTGTGACAGAAGAGTTGATCAGTGAATATTGGTCCTTTTGCGTAAGTCAGCTAGAGGGAATCTCTCCTCCGATGCTTGCGCTGTTAAATAGACGTACACCTACTGTGAAAGGAAATAAATTAATCGTTAGTGTTGGCAATGATACAGAAGGCATGACATTAAAAAATAAATATGGCGAATGGATTTGCCGTACTTATCAAAACTATGGCTTTCCACCGGTAGCATTTGATATAGCAGTTGCAGAGGCAGAAACAAATGATGAATTCCAACAGTTTTTGGAAGCCAAACAAAAGGAAGATGCCGAGAGAGCTATGCAGGCAGTAGCTGAAATGCAGAAACGGGAAGAAAATGCAGGAGACGATCAAGAGGTGGCTAGTGGTCCTCTTATGATTGGCTTAACCATCAAAGAAGATGCCGAGTTTAAAAAGCTGGAGGAAATTCAAGATGAAGAGCGCCGAATAGCGATTGAAGGATATGTTTTTGATGCGGAAACGAAAGAACTTCGAAGTGGCCGTACGCTGCTAACATTTAAAATTACTGATTATACCGACTCTATATTAGTAAAAATGTTTTCTCGCGACAAAGAGGACGCAGCTCTTTTCGGCCGTTTGAAAAAAGGCATGTGGGTAAAGGCAAGAGGGACTGTGCAAAATGATACGTTTGTCCGTGATCTTGTCATGATTGCCAATGATGTCAATGAGATCGCTCCAGTTATGCGCCAGGATACAGCTCCCGAAGAGGAAAAGCGTGTGGAGCTTCACCTGCATACACCAATGAGTCAAATGGACGCTGTCTCACCAATAGGCGATTTGGTAGCCCAAGCAGCTAAGTGGGGACACAAGGCTATCGCCGTTACCGATCATGCAGTAGTTCAATCGTTTCCAGACGCCTATAGTGCCGGGAAAAAGCATGGCATAAAAGTGCTGTATGGCTTGGAAGCTAATTTGGTAGATGACGGCGTTCCGATTGCTTACAATGACGTTCATCGCTTGCTTGCGGATGAAACCTACGTGGTGTTCGACGTAGAAACGACAGGGCTTTCAGCTGTTTATGATACGATTATTGAATTGGCCGCAGTGAAAATAAAAGACGGTGAAATTGTGGACCGTTTTGAATCATTTGCTAATCCGCACCATCCTCTTTCTGCGACTACAATTAATTTAACGGGCATCACAGATGATCTTGTTCAAAATGCCCCTGAAGTCGAAGAAGTACTAAAAAAATTCAAAGATTGGGCAGGAGATGCCATTTTCGTTGCCCATAACGCTTCCTTTGACATGGGCTTCTTAGATGCCGGCTACGTTCGGTACAATCTTGGCAAGTCGTCGAATCCAGTTATCGATACGCTTGAATTGGCGAGATTTTTATACCCGACTTTAAAAAACCACCGGTTGAATACGCTCGCCAAAAAATTCGATGTCGAGCTTACCCAGCATCACCGGGCGATCTATGACGCCGAAGCGACGGGTTATTTGTTTTTAAGAATGCTCAAGGATGCGAATGAAAAAGGGATTGTTTATCATGATGATTTAAACACCCATATGGGGGATGGCGGTGCTTATAAACGAGCTCGCCCTTATCACTGTACAATTTTGGCGCAAAACGATGCTGGTCTGAAGAATTTATTTAAGCTTGTTTCGATTTCACATATAGATTATTTTTACCGGGTACCGAGAATTCCGAGATCTGTCCTCCAAAAGCATCGGGAAGGACTCATTGTCGGCTCGGGCTGTGATAAAGGCGAAGTATTTGAAAGCATGATGCAAAAGGGGATGGAGCAGGCAGAAAAAGCGGCTAAGTTTTATGACTATCTTGAGGTTCATCCAAAAGAAGTGTATAGCCACCTGCTTGAATTGGAGCTTGTTCGCGATAATAAAGCGCTTGAAGACATTATCAAAAAAATCGTAGAGCTGGGGGAGAAAATGCAGCTTCCTGTAGTAGCTACAGGGAATGTTCACTATCTAAACCCAACGGACAAGATTCACCGTAAAATCCTGGTTAGTTCTCAAGGAGGGGCGAATCCGCTTAACCGCCATGAGTTGCCGGATGTCCATTTCCGCACGACGAATGAAATGCTTGATGCCTTCAGTTTCCTTGGAAAAGAGACAGCAGAAAAAATTGTGATTAAGAACCCTAATGAAATAGCAGAGAACATTGCTGAAATTAAGCCGATCAAGGATGATCTTTATACGCCAAAAATTGAAGGGGCCGATGAAGAAATTCGCCAGATGAGCTATGACATGGCAAAGCGGATTTATGGAGAAGAACTGCCGGAAATCGTTGAAGCACGATTAGAAAAAGAGTTGAAAAGCATCATCGGACACGGATTCGCTGTTATTTACCTTATTTCTCATAAGCTCGTAAAAAAATCACTCGATGACGGCTATCTTGTTGGTTCCCGTGGATCCGTCGGCTCCTCGTTTGTGGCTACCATGACAGAAATTACAGAAGTGAACCCATTGCCGCCACATTACGTTTGTCCGCAGTGTAAAAGATCGGAGTTTTTTAATGACGGTTCTGTTGGCTCTGGATTTGATTTGCCTGATAAAAATTGTCCGGACTGCCAGGTCAGATACAAAAAGGATGGGCATGATATTCCGTTTGAAACATTCCTTGGGTTTAAAGGAGACAAGGTTCCGGATATCGACTTGAACTTCTCCGGAGAATATCAGCCGAGGGCCCACAATTATACGAAGGTACTATTCGGGGAAGAGTATGTATACCGGGCGGGAACGATTGGTACAGTGGCGGATAAAACAGCATTCGGTTATGTGAAAGGTTATGCTTCAGATAATAATCTGCAGCTCCGGAACGCAGAAGTGGACCGGCTGGCAAAGGGCTGTACTGGGGTTAAACGGACAACGGGTCAGCATCCTGGCGGAATTATCGTTGTACCAGATTATATGGACATTTATGACTTTTCGCCGATCCAATATCCGGCGGACAGTGATAAATCAGAATGGCGCACGACACATTTTGACTTCCATTCTATTCATGATAATTTGTTAAAGCTCGATATTTTAGGACACGATGATCCAACGGTTATTCGGATGCTGCAAGATTTATCCGGCATCGATCCAAAAACGATCCCGACGGATGATCCCGAAGTGATGAAAATATTCAGCGGCACGGAATCGCTCGGTGTAACAGAGGAGCAAATCATGTGTAAAACCGGTACACTTGGCATTCCGGAGTTTGGAACGCGCTTTGTCCGGCAAATGCTTGAGGACACGAAACCAACAACATTTTCGGAACTCGTCCAAATCTCAGGGCTGTCCCACGGAACAGATGTATGGCTCGGAAACGCCCAAGAGCTCATCCATAATGGCATTTGTGAACTAAGTGATGTAATTGGCTGTCGGGATGATATTATGGTTTATCTGATTTATCAGGGACTTGATCCTGCTTTCGCTTTTAAAATTATGGAGTCTGTCCGTAAAGGTAAAGGCTTAACTGATGAGATGGAAGAGGAAATGCGCAACAATAAAGTGCCGGAATGGTATATCGATTCCTGTAAAAAGATTAAATATATGTTCCCGAAGGCCCATGCTGCAGCTTATGTATTAATGGCTGTACGGATTGCTTATTTTAAAGTTCATTTGCCCCTTCTGTATTATGCAGCATACTTTACGGTGCGGGCAGAGGATTTTGATATTGATTCGATGGTCAAGGGATCGGCTGCTATCAAATTACTTATTGAGGAAATTAACGCTAAAGGATTAGAAGCGTCTCCTAAAGAAAAGAGTTTATTAACGGTATTAGAGCTAGCGCTGGAAATGTGTGAGCGTGGCTTTACCTTCCAAAAAGTAGATTTATACCGCTCAAGTGCGGACCAATTTGTTATTGATGGTGACTCGTTGATTCCGCCATTTAATTCGATTCCGGGGCTTGGCACCAATGCTGCTTACAATATCGTAAAAGCCCGGGAAGAAGGAGAGTTCCTGTCTAAAGAAGACTTGCAGCAGCGCGGGAAGGTATCTAAAACGATCATCGAGTATTTAGATAACCATGGCTGTCTTGTCTCTCTGCCTGATCAGAATCAGCTCTCGCTGTTCTAAGGCAAATTGCCGACGAGTTGCATAAAATAAAGGGATATGGTATATTTTAATGGAAATACTAATTGATAACTCTCTTTGAAAGAGTGGGGCATCCCCACTCTTTCGTCTTTGTAAAGGAGTTTCATTCTTGGTCAGGAATTTTATTCAACCAGGGGGTATATATGAGCAAAGTAGTTGAAACAGTCGAACAGCTAGTAAAACCAATTACTGAAGAGCTGGACCTAGAATTAGTCGATATCGAATATGTAAAGGAAGGGAAAAGCTGGTTCCTTCGTGTTTACATTGACAAAGAAACAGGAGTAGATATTGAGGAGTGTGGAATGGTCAGTGAGCGGCTGAGTGAAAAGCTGGATGAGACAGATCCCATTCCTTATAACTACTTTTTGGAAGTTTCTTCTCCAGGAGCAGAGCGTCCGCTTAAGAAAACTCGTGATTATGAGCGGGCGGTCGGAAAGCGTGTGCACGTAAAAACCTACGAGCCGATTGATGGAGAAAAAACATTTGAAGGCACTTTGTTATCGTTTGAACAAGAAGAGCTTGTCATCGAGTATTTAATCAAAACGAGAAAGAAGCAAGTGACTATTCCATTGGAAAAGATTGCGAAAGCCCGGCTGGCTGTTTCATTTTCTTAAATGAAAGGAAGACAGCCGAGCTTTCGGCCTAGCTTGGTTCATCTCATGAAGCAAAGTTGACAGTTTATTATTATGTAAGGGGGCGGAACGTCCGATGAGCACTGAATTATATGATGCTCTTTTATATTTGGAGAAAGAAAAAGGGATCGAGCGCAATTTAATTATTGAAGCGATCGAAGCAGCGCTGGTTTCAGCATATAAACGAAACTTTAACCAGGCGCAAAATGTCCGTGTTGATTTAAATCTTGAAACAGGAACAATGCGAGTGTTTGCCCGGAAAGAAGTGGTAGATGAAGTATTTGATTCCCGTCTTGAGATTTCCGAAGCGGAGGCGCGAGAAATCAATCCTTCTTATGAGCTGGGAGACATTGTGGAACTTGAAGTGACACCGAAGGATTTTGGACGGATCGCTGCACAAACAGCTAAACAGGTCGTTACCCAGCGTGTGAGAGAAGCAGAAAGAGGCATTATCTATTCAGAATTTATTGACCGTGAAGAAGATATCATGACGGGGATCGTCCAGCGTCAAGACTCCCGTTTTATCTATGTCAGTCTTGGCAAAATCGAGGCCCTTCTTCCTCTTTCTGAGCAAATGCCAAACGAGAGCTATAAGCCACACGACCGCATAAAAGTCTATATCACCAAAGTAGAGCGGACGACGAAAGGACCCCAAATTTTCGTTTCACGGACTCATCCAGGGCTGCTAAAGCGGTTATTTGAGATTGAAGTACCGGAAATTTTTGATGGCACAGTAGAGATTCGTTCGGTTTCTCGTGAAGCGGGCGACCGTTCTAAAATTTCTGTATATGCAGAAAACCCTGAGGTCGATCCGGTCGGTGCTTGTGTGGGACCAAAAGGAAGCCGTGTGCAGGCGATTGTTAACGAACTAAAAGGTGAAAAGATTGATATCGTCAAGTGGTCTGAGGACCCAGTTGTTTTCGTTGCCAATGCATTAAGCCCATCGAAGGTAATTGATGTACAAGTGGATGAAGAAGCAAAGGCGACAACGGTAATTGTCCCGGATTACCAATTATCTCTCGCTATTGGCAAGCGGGGACAAAATGCCCGTCTAGCGGCAAAATTAACAGGTTGGAAGATTGATATTAAGAGTGAGACAGACGCCCGGGAAGCTGGAATCTATCCGCGTGATCATGCAGCATCTGCTGTTGAAGACGAAGGCGCCTATGACTTTTCCTCCGAAGAAATCGAATAAGAGGTGAAGAAAATGAATCGCCCAAAGAAGGTTCCGTTAAGAAAATGTGTGGCTACAGGTGAAATGAAAGCCAAAAAAGAAATGGTACGTGTAGTTCGTTCAAAAGAGGGAGACGTATCGGTCGATTTAACCGGGAAAAAATCCGGTCGCGGTGCGTATGTGTCAAAAACGAAAGAAGCGGTAGAGCTGGCAAAAAATAAAGGCATTCTATCAAGACAACTGAATGCCGATGTGCCAGACAGTGTGTTTGAAGAACTCCTCTCTTACGTAGAAAAGGAGACGAAATAGCTGATGAATGAACCTCAGTGGGCCAAACTGCTGGGATTAGCCAATAGAGCACGAAAAATTATCTCAGGCGAAGAGCTGACAGTAAAAGAAATTCAAAAAGGCCGAGCGAAGCTGGTTCTGCTTTCAGCAGACGCATCACCCAATACGAGAAAAAAAATACAGGACAAAGCAGCCTATTATCAAGTGCCGTTAAGGTGGGTTGATAATCGGCAAGTCCTTGGCCAGGCCATTGGCAAAGAGGCGAGGGTAGTCGTAGCTGTTGTAGACGTGGGGTTTGCTAAAAAGCTTTCCACTCTCCTCGATGATACTATGCGGGGGTGAACATATGAGTAAGCAAAGAGTACATGAATATGCAAAAGAAAAAAACGTGTCAAGTAAAGTAGTCATTGAAAAACTCAAAGAGTTGAATGTAGAAGTCTCTAACCATATGACTGTTATTGACGAGGAGGCTATACAAAAATTGGAAAAATCTTTCGAAAACACAAACAAACAAACTAAATCTAATCAATCTAAACCAGGTACGTCCACTAAGCCAGCTGGCAGTTCCCAGGGAGCAGGACGAGGAGCATCTGCGAGCAAAGGAAAGCCAGGAAGCAAAGGGCCAGGCGGACAGAAAAATTCTCAGCAAAAAGGATTTAATCAAGGAAAAGGGAACAATAAAAATCAAGGGAGAGGCAAGCAGCAGGGAAACAAGCAGCGTCAGGCAAAACCAGTTGCTGCCCCGCAGCCGCCGAAAGTAAAAGAACTCCCTGAAAAAATTACATTTGCAGGTTCACTGACGGTAGCAGAACTGGCTAAGAAACTACACCGAGAACCATCTGAAATCATCAAAAAGCTGTTTATGTTGGGCGTAATGGCAACTATTAACCAAGAGCTTGACAAAGATGCGATTGAGCTTATAGCAAGCGAGTACGGTGTAGAAGTAGAAGAAGAAATTTTAATTGATAAAGCAGATCTAGAAATTTACTTTGAAGAAGCGAATGAGGAAAGCGAGAAAACAGAACGTCCGGCTGTTGTTACGATCATGGGACACGTAGACCACGGGAAAACAACGCTTCTTGACTCGATTCGCCATACGAAGGTAACCGAAGGAGAAGCTGGCGGAATTACTCAGCATATTGGTGCTTACCAAATTGAAGTAAATGATAAGAAAATTACTTTCCTCGATACGCCTGGACATGCTGCGTTTACGACAATGCGTGCCCGCGGAGCGAAAATTACCGATATTACCATTCTTGTGGTTGCAGCAGATGATGGTGTGATGCCGCAAACAATTGAAGCGATTAACCACGCGAAAGCGGCTGAAGTGCCGATTATCGTCGCGGTGAATAAAATTGATAAGCCGACAGCTAATCCGGATCGTGTCATGCAGGAGTTAACGGAGCAAGGGCTTGTTCCAGAAGCATGGGGCGGCGATACAATCTTTGTTCCACTTTCTGCGAAAACAGGAGAAGGTATTGAACAGCTTCTTGAAATGATTCTGCTCGTGGCGGAAGTGGCGGAACTCGAAGCTACTCCAAATCGCCGGGCAATCGGTACGGTAATTGAAGCTGAGTTAGATAAGGGGCGTGGCTCTGTCGCCACACTGCTTGTGCAAAACGGCACATTAAACATCGGGGATCCTATCGTTGTCGGAAACACATTCGGCCGTGTACGGGCGATGGTAAATGATCTTGGACGCCGCATCAAAACTGCAGGCCCTTCTACGCCGATCGAGATCACTGGCTTAAGTGACGTTCCGTTAGCCGGAGACCGTTTTGTTGTATTTGAAGACGAAAAAACAGCAAGACAAATTGGGGAAGCACGTGCCCAGGAAGCATTGCAAGCACAGCGCAGTGAAAAATCACGTGTCAGTCTCGATAATTTGTTTGAACATATGAAACAAGGGGAAATGAAAGACTTAAATATCGTTTTAAAAGCTGACGTTCAAGGGTCGCTTGAAGCGGTAGCAGCAGCTCTTCAAAAATTAGAAGTGGAAGGCGTAAATGTAAAAATCATTCACACAGGCGTCGGTGCGATCACCGAATCTGATATTATCCTTGCTTCCGCATCCAACGCTATTGTCATTGGCTTTAACGTTCGTCCAGACGTGAATGCGAAACGGGCAGCGGAAACAGAGGAAGTGGATGTTCGTCTACACCGTATTATTTACAAAGTTATCGAAGAGATTGAAGCGGCGATGAAAGGTATGCTTGATCCTGAGTTCCAGGAGAAAATTATTGGCCAGGCAGAAGTACGCCAAACCTTTAAAGTATCTAAAGTTGGAACAATTGCTGGTTCTTATGTGACAGATGGAAAAATCACCCGCGACAGCGGCGTGCGCTTAATCCGTGATGGCATTGTTATTTTTGAAGGAGAAGTAGATGCGCTTAAACGCTTTAAAGACGACGCAAAAGAAGTCAGCCAAGGGTATGAGTGCGGTATTACGATTAAAAACTTCAACGATGTGAAAGAAGGCGACATTATCGAAGCCTTCATCGAGGAAGAAATTGAACGCAAATGATCGGCTATGCTGAGGTAGAATATTTGATTTATGACTCGCACTCTTTAAAGGAAAAGCGGGCAGTGCTACAGCGTACAGTTACACGCTTAAAGCAAAAATTAAATGTTTCCGTAGCAGAAATTGATCATCAAGATGTTTGGCAGCGTACGAAACTAGCTGTTGTCACTGTCGCTTCATCCAAGAAAGCGGCGGAAAGGGAGCTGGCGAATGCCTTGCATTTTCTTGACTCTTTCCCTGAGTGGGAACGGCTCGCTGTTTCCTATGAATGGCTATAGTGAGGTGAGAAAGATGAGTCTTCGTTCGAATCGTGTCGGTGAACAAATGAAAAAAGAGCTGACGGATATATTGAACCGGAAAGTAAAAGATCCGCGCATTGGTTTTATAACTGTCACTGACGTTGAAGTGACTGGCGATCTTCAACAGGCTACCGTGTATATTACGGTGCTTGGCAATGAAGAAGAGCGTGAGGGTACTTTGAAAGCTTTAACCAAAGCAAAAGGTTTTATCCGTTCGGAAGTGGGACAGAGAATTCGCCTGCGTAAAACTCCAGAGCTGCTCTTTGAAATGGATGCATCGATCGAATATGGCAACCGTATCGATACTTTATTAAGAGAAATCAACAGCCCTTCCACAGATCATTGATAAACAATAAAGGATCATAAGGTTCTGGCCTCTTCAGTGAATGAGATATAGACGCTTTTTCTGAGCTATATTCATTTCTTCTTAAGGGGCCAGACCTTTTTTTATGCCTGAAAAAGGAGAGAGACCGAATGGATGGAATACTTCCACTTTGGAAGGAAAAAGGAATGACTTCCCATGACTGTGTGTTTAAAGTGCGTAAAATTTTGAAGATGAAAAAGGTAGGGCACACTGGAACCCTCGATCCTGATGTAGAAGGAGTGCTGCCTATTTGTCTCGGACGGGCAACAAAGCTTGCTGAGTACATAATGAATTCAGGAAAGATATATGAAGGGGAAGTGACGGTTGGTTTTTCCACAACTACAGAAGATGCTTCTGGAGAAATAGTCGAACAACAACCCATACGTTCAAAAATTTCACGAGCCGAAGTCCTCTCGGTGTTGCAATCACTGACTGGGGAAATCACGCAAACACCGCCTATGTTTTCCGCTGTGAAAGTAAAGGGGAAAAGGCTGTATGAGTATGCTCGTCAAGGAATTGAAGTGGAAAGACCGTCAAGAAAGGTAACCATTCACGAGCTGGAATTATTGGACGACAGAGAATGGTATGAGGGAGAGGTCATTCGGTTTTCTTTTCGGGTGGCTTGCAGCAAAGGAACATATATCCGGACGCTGGCTGTTATGATTGGCGAACGACTTGGTTATCCAGCGCACATGTCTAAGCTCGTACGGACGGCGTCCGGCGGATTTAATAAACAGCAATGCGTCACATTGGAGGAACTGAGGAAACTTCAGGAAGAAGACGCCGCTTCCTCCATTCTTCAGCCTCTTGAAAAAGGGGTCAAGCATTTGCCGAAATGGGCAATAAATGATACATTAGCAAAGAAAGTAATCAACGGCTCTGTGTTGGATACTCCGACAGAATGGCCTGAAAAGGCACAAGAAGCGGCAGTATTTCATGAAGAGAGTCTACTGGCAATTTATAAGCTTCACCCGGATAAACCGGGGAAGGTAAAGCCAGTTAAAGTGTTAGCTGACTGACAGGAGGACAGGTGAGAACGGTGAAAGTGTATATGTTGCATCATCCCCATAACTTAGACAAAAATAATTTGCCCCCTTTAGTGATGGCTCTTGGCTTTTTTGATGGAGTCCATACCGGGCACCAGCAAGTCATTCGTGCGGCGGTAGAGAAAGCAAGGAATCAGGGCATAAAAAGTGCGGTGATGACATTTGATCCTCATCCGTCCGTCGTCCTTGGAAATACACATAAACCAATAAAATATATTACTCCAATGGATGAAAAAATTAAAAAAATAGAGTCACTAGAGGTAGATTATTTGTTTATTGTCCGATTCACCTCTGATTTTGCAGCACTCGAACCCCAGCAATTTGTTGATGAATATATTATTGGTCTCCATGTGGAGCATGTCGTTGCCGGATTTGATTACACATATGGCCGCCTTGGGAAGGGCACAATGGAAACTCTTCCTTTTCATTCGCGTGATGTCTTTACTTCAACAACGATTGATAAATGGGAGTATGAGCAAGAGAAAGTTAGTTCCACAAAAATTCGCCACTTTCTTGGGGAAGGAAATGTGGAAGAGGCAGCCCGCTTGCTCGGAAGGCCTTATGAGGTAAAGGGCACAGTCATTCATGGAGACAAGCGTGGCCGCAAAATTGGATTTCCCACCGCAAATGTGGAAGTGGATGAAGATTATCTCATCCCTGAAACGGGCGTCTATGCAGTGAAATTAAAAGTGAAAAATGAATGGTATGAAGGAGTTTGCAATATCGGCTACCGTCCGACATTCAAGCATCCCGATGAGCACAGTCTGTCGGTAGAGGTTCATATTTTTGATTTTGACCACTCGATATATGGAGAAGAGGTTTCTGTTAAATGGTATGCCCGGCTACGTGGGGAACAGAAATTTGATGGGATTGATGCCCTTGTGGCTCAAATTGACAAAGACAAGCAGGCGGCTGTTACGTATTTTGCAGTGGAAAGGTAAAGAGGTTGCATTTTTTCTTAAGATAAGCTATGATTAGAAATGCATTATTTGAACCTTTGCTCAGCATCGCGCCGCTCCAACGCATGCTTGGTAACAGGGGATTTTATAAAAACTAAGGAGGAATTACAATGGCTTTAACTCAAGAACGCAAGA
Organism: Bacillus sp. PK3_68; assembly: GCF_003600835.1. Classification (NCBI taxonomy): domain Bacteria; kingdom Bacillati; phylum Bacillota; class Bacilli; order Caryophanales; family Bacillaceae; genus Bacillus; species Bacillus sp. PK3_68. The sequence goes on from NZ_NQYC01000001.1 coordinate 4,189,579, forward strand.
ACGAAATTATCAACCAATACAAAACTCATGAAAGTGACACTGGTTCTCCGGAAGTACAAATTGCTGTGCTTACAGAGCAAATCAATACACTTAACGAGCATTTACGCACTCATAAAAAAGACCATCATTCACGTCGCGGTTTGTTGAAAATGGTTGGACGTCGTCGTAACCTATTAACTTACCTTCGTAACAAAGATGTTCAACGTTACCGTGAATTAATTCAAAAGCTTGGCTTGCGTCGCTAAGCCGTTCAGAAAGCGGGATTTGTTCCCGCTTTTTTATTAGGAGAAAAACAATTGGGATTTAATTCCAAAAGAAAATAAAAAGTGAATGAGTAACTTATATTTTTCAGCAGAGAATATATAAGATAGATAAATTCAATGATATAACTTTGCATGAATCATCCCGAGTGTTATGCTAATAGTTAGGATGATACGCAATCACAACATTTATTGGTACAGAGAGGGGTTCATTTATGGAGCAAGGGAAACAAACATTTTCCATAGAATGGGCAGGTCGTGAGCTAACTGTTGAAGTTGGCCAGGTCGCTAAACAAGCTAATGGAGCGGCGTTGATCCGCTATGGAGATACAGTCGTACTAAGTACAGCTACTGCTTCAAAGGAAGCAAAGCCTTTTGACTTCTTTCCGCTAACAGTTAATTATGAGGAACGCTTATATGCTGTTGGGAAAATTCCAGGCGGTTTCATTAAGAGAGAAGGCCGTCCAAGTGAAAAAGCAACACTGGCAAGCCGGCTGATTGACCGTCCAATCCGCCCGTTATTCGCGGATGGTTTCCGCAATGAAGTACAAGTAATCAGCATAGTGATGAGTGTGGACCAGAACTGCTCCTCCGAAATGGCGGCTATGTTTGGTTCATCATTGTCATTAAGTATTTCTGACATTCCATTTGAAGGCCCGATTGCCGGTGTCATCGTTGGCCGTGTAAACGAAGAGTTTATTATTAATCCATCTGTTGAACAGCTTGAAAAGAGTGACTTGCACTTAACTGTAGCTGGAACAAAAGACGCGGTTAACATGGTGGAAGCAGGAGCAGATGAAGTACCTGAAGAGGTCATGCTTGAAGCCATCATGTTCGGCCATGAAGAAATTAAGCGTTTAATCGCTTTTCAGGAGGAAATTGTCAAGGCGGTAGGAAAAGAAAAAATCGAAATCGATTTGTACGAGCTTGATGCGGATCTTGAACAGCAGGTTCGTTCTATCTGTGAAAAGGAAATGGTCGAAGCGATTCAAGTGCAGGAAAAACATGCACGCGAAGATGCGATTAACGCCGTAAAAGCAACCGTTGTTGAGAAGTTTACAGCCGAAGAGGCAGAGGAAGAAACAATAAAGCAGATCGGACAAACCTTGGACAAGATCGTCAAAGAAGAAGTTCGCCGCCTTATTACAGTTGAAAAAGTAAGACCTGATGGCCGAAAAATCGACGAAATCCGTCCGCTATCTTCTATGGTCGGTTTATTGCCCCGTACACATGGTTCTGCTATGTTCACAAGAGGACAAACACAAGTACTAAGTATTTGTACTCTCGGTGCACTAGGCGATGTACAGATTTTAGATGGACTTGGCATCGAGGAGTCCAAGCGCTTCATGCACCATTATAATTTCCCTTCCTTCAGCGTAGGAGAAACTCGTCCATTACGAGCGCCAGGCCGTCGTGAAATCGGTCATGGAGCGTTAGGAGAACGGGCTTTAGAGCCGATCGTTCCAAGTGAAAAAGACTTCCCATACACGATTCGCCTCGTATCAGAAGTGTTGGAATCAAATGGTTCTTCTTCTCAGGCGAGTATTTGTGCCAGCACGATGGCGATGATGGATGCCGGTGTTCCGATCAAGGCACCAGTAGCCGGTATTGCGATGGGCCTTGTAAAATCCGGCGAACATTACACTGTTCTATCGGATATCCAAGGAATGGAAGACCACCTTGGAGATATGGACTTTAAAGTGGCTGGTACTGAAAAAGGTGTTACAGCCTTACAAATGGATATTAAAATTGAAGGCTTGAGCCGTGAAATTTTAGAAGAAGCTCTTCAACAAGCGAAAAAAGGCCGTATGCATATTTTAGATCATATGATATCTGTCATTGCTGAACCGCGCAGCGAGCTGTCAGATTATGCACCGAAAATCTTAACGATGACTATTAATCCGGATAAAATCCGTGATGTAATCGGACCAAGCGGCAAGCAGATCAATAAGATCATTGAAGAAACAGGCGTTAAAATTGATATCGAGCAAGATGGCACAATCTTTATTTCTTCAGTGGATGCCCAGCAGAATAATGCTGCGAAGAAAATCATCGAAGATATTGTTCGTGAAGTCGAAGTAGGGCAGCTATACGATGGTACAGTCAAGCGCATCGAGAAATTTGGCGCATTTGTTGAGTTGTTCCCTGGTAAAGACGGGCTTGTTCACATTTCAGAGCTAGCTGAAGAGCGTGTTCGCAAAGTGGAAGATGTTGTGGCACTTGGTGATAAACTTCTCGTCAAAGTCATCGGTATTGACGATCAGGGCCGGGTAAATCTTTCGCGTAAGACTGTATTAAAAGAACAAAAAGAAGCGGCTGAAAAACAAGGCCAACAGTCATAATCAAAAACCAGAGGATGCTCCTCTGGTTTTTTCGCATGTTCTATAATCCCTCTATTTTTCATAATTTTAAAACAATGGGGGGAGGCATGGACAATGGGAAAAATAAAACATATGATTAGTGTATTAATCATTGGAATGATTATGTTCTTTTTCGTTGAAAGCAAATTGATCAGCGGTTATCTTGAGGAATTAAAGAACGAGGCGCAATTCGCCCATCAAAGCGGACCATCATTGCTTCAACAGATCCAACAAGAAGCGAAAGATCGCTATGTTTCACCTCAGAATGCCAAGATTGATCGAGTATGGAAAGCAATACCCGGTTATAATGGACTGAAAGTAGATGAAAAGAAGTCCTACCAATTGATGAAAAAAGATGGAAGGTTTCAAGAAAGCCGTTTAATATATAAACAAATACCACCTAAGGTCCATTTAAAGGACTTGCCCCCCGCTCCAATTTATCGTGGACATTCTGACAAGGCAATGGTAAGCTTGGCTATTAATGTAGCATGGGGGGAAGAATATTTACCGGAAATGTTAGAAGTGTTGAAAAAGCATTCAATTCATGCTACCTTTTTCTTCGAAGGGCAATGGGTAAAAAAACACCCTGATCTTGCTAAAATGATTATAGATGCTGGACATGAAGGAGGAAATCACTCTTACACTCATCCGGATATGGCACGCCTAAGCAAGGCGCGTGCCAGAGAAGAGATGGAAAAGACAAATAAAGTTATTGAATCAGCAACAGGAACCCGTCCGCTGCTGTTCGCTCCTCCAAGCGGCAGCTTTACTGACGCGACAGTAGAAACTGCTCATCAGCTCGGAATGAATACAACTTTGTGGACAGTAGACACGATTGATTGGAAGAAACCTACGCCCGAAGCTCTTATTAATAGGGTCATAAGCCGTGTGCATCCAGGGGCGATCATTTTAATGCATCCGACTGAATCATCGTCCGCTTCTTTAGACACATTGGTTAGAAAGCTAAAGGCTAAACAATTAAAAGTGGACACTGTATCCAACTTGCTAAGCGAAACTAGAATTATTTCACATACATCATCATCTAGTCATTAACGAACTCGGCTTTTTTACAGCGGCTGAAATAGGAGGATTACATTGATAAAAAAGTTTACTTGTGACAATGGGGTTAGAATAGTAATGGAAGAAATACCGACTGTGCGGTCAGCAGCTATTGGTATCTGGATCGCGACAGGTTCAAGAGATGAAACACCTGAAAATAATGGTATTTCCCATTTTTTAGAACATATGTTTTTTAAAGGGACGGATACAAAATCAGCAAAAGAGATTGCCGAAAGCTTTGACAGCATCGGTGGACAGGTCAATGCGTTCACTTCGAAAGAGTATACTTGTTACTATGCTAAGGTGCTTGATAATCATGCGACTTATGCTGTGGATACGCTGGCCGATATGTTTTTTAATTCGGCTTTTGCTGAGGAAGAAATGAATAAAGAAAAAAGTGTAGTGTCAGAAGAAATTAAGATGTATGAAGATACACCAGATGACATTGTCCATGATTTACTGAGCAAGGCTTTTTATAAAAGTCATCCGCTTGGTTATCCGATACTTGGCACTGAGGAAACACTGGCTTCTTTTACAAGGGAAAAACTAAAACAATACATGCATGATATGTATACACCTGATCGCGTTGTTATTTCTATTGCAGGCAATGTCAGCGAAGAGCTAGTTCAGCATGCAGCGAAGCTTTTCGGCTCTTATCAAGGGGGACAACGTCCAGATCATGCGATATCGCCTGAAACATTTACAGAAAAAGTAGCCCGAAAAAAAGAAACTGAGCAGGCGCATCTTTGCCTCGGATTTGAAGGATTGCCGATTGGCCATAAAGATGTGTACAATTTAATTGTTTTGAATAATATTTTAGGAGGAAGCATGTCTTCCCGGCTCTTCCAGGAAGTACGCGAACAGCGTGGGCTTGCTTATTCGGTCTTCTCTTATCATTCTTCTTTTAGAGATAGCGGACTTGTCACGATATATGGCGGCACTGGAGCAGAACAGCTAGACGAATTATTTGAAACAATCCAGCAAACGCTAGCTACGTTGAAAGCGGACGGAATTAGCGGTAAAGAGCTGCATAATAGCAAAGAGCAACTAAAAGGCAGTTTAATGCTCAGCCTAGAGAGCACCAATAGCCGCATGAGCCGCAATGGTAAGAATGAGCTGTTGTTAAAGAAACATCGTACGCTTGATGAAATCGTCAGTTTAATTGATGAAGTAACGATGGAGAAGGTGAATAATCTCGGCAATAAAATCTTCAACAATGATTATTCGGCGGCTTTGATTAGTCCAGACGGAAAGTTTCCAGGGGCCGTTACTATATAATTAGAAAAAATCTCTTGCATATAGCAAGAGATTTTTTTATTCATTTCACCGAAATTCTATTTTTTCATACAATGTAGAAGCGAGAAGAAAGGGATGGTGAAAACGATGCTGACAGGGCTCCAGGTGGCTGTGTTAGGCGGAGATGCCCGCCAGCTTGAAATCATCAGGAAATTAACAGAACTTGATGCAAAAGTGTATCTAGTTGGGTTTGACCAACTCGAACAAAGCTTTACGGGGGCGGTAAAGGAGAAGCTGGCGGAACTGCCTTTTAACGAGTTAGATGCCATTATTCTACCGGTAGCTGGCTTGCAACCAACAGGTGAAATTGAAGCAATCTTTTCATCTCATCATCTCCGTTTAACGCAAGGCATGCTTGAAAAAACGCCCGATCACTGCATTCTATTTACAGGCATTAGTCCTCCGGTACTGACGAAGCTTGCTGCACAAACAGGAAAAACACTCATTCGCCTATTCGACCGGGATGATGTATCGATTTATAATTCCATACCAACTGCGGAAGGCGCAGTAATGATGGCAATCCAGCAAACGGATTTTACCATACATGGCTCTTCTGTTGCTGTTCTTGGCATGGGCAGAGTAGGAATGAGCGTGGCTAGGACATTTGACAGCTTAGGGGCAAATGTAAAGCTTGGTGCAAGAAGGAGCGAACATTTAGCGCGAGCAATTGAAATGGGGCTGACACCGTTTTCCATTGACCAGCTCCCTAAAGAAGCAGAGTCGCTAGATATCATTATTAATACAATTCCCTCTTTAGTCATTACCGCACAATCCATCGCCAGGATGAAGCCTCATATGTTAATTATTGATTTAGCTTCCAAGCCAGGAGGAACAGACTTTCAATTTGCCAAAAAGCGAGGCATCAAAGCAATCCTTGCTTTAGGGTTGCCGGGAATTGTGGCCCCAAAAACCGCCGGACAGATTTTAGCGAGCGTGATTGCGGACTTGTTAGGAGACATAAATACTACGAAAGGAGATTAGAAGATGTCATTAAAAGGGAAGCGAATTGGATTCGGCATTACGGGCTCTCATTGTACGTATGAGGAAGTGTTTCCGCAAATTAAGAAGCTTGTCGAACTTGGAGCAGACGTAGTTCCAGTTGTAACAGCTACGGTAAAAGGAACAGGCACACGCTTCGGTGAAGTGGGAGAATGGGTAGAGAAGATTGAAAAAGTGACAGGGAAAAAAGTGATTGATTCCATCGTGGCAGCCGAGCCGCTCGGTCCAAAAATCCCACTCGATTGCATGGTGATTGCTCCAATTACCGGCAATTCACTTAGCAAATTTGCCAATGCCATGACAGATTCACCGGTATTGATGGCGGCTAAAGCGACATTGCGGAATTTGAAGCCTGTCGTTCTCGGAATTTCAACCAATGATGCCCTCGGTTTAAATGGAATGAACATTATGAGGCTTATGCCTGTAAAAAATGTGTATTTTGTTCCGTTTGGTCAGGATGATCCGATAAAAAAACCAAATTCTATGGTAGCGAGAATGGACAGTCTGACAGAGACAATCGAATCCGCTCTAGAAGGAAAGCAACTACAGCCGGTTATTATTGAACGGTTCCGCTACGGGAGTTAATTTCTCCCCTTTTTTCTCTTTTTTTAAGAACTCAGCATTTTATTGCTCTTTTCGAACTTTAATATGATAAAATAGTAGCTATTAAAAGTGCTATTCTATTTTTTTTTACTATTTAATATTGTTTAAAAACTATTACATATGCACAAGTCTATTTGTTCATAGGGAATTTGAAAGGGGAAAAAGAAGGATGAATACAAAAGGATTTCATATTGCTCTTGTAGGCGCAACTGGAGCAGTTGGCCAACAAATGCTTCAAACATTAGAAGAAAGAGAATTTCCAATCCGTAAATTAACATTGCTTTCATCTGCACGCTCTGCAGGAAAAGCGATTCTTTATAAAGGGGAAGAAGTAATTGTACAAGAAGCAAAGCCCGAGAACTTTGAAGGAGTCGACATTGCTTTGTTCAGTGCCGGGGGCAGCATTTCTAAACAGCTTGCTCCAGAAGCAGTGAAACGGGGAGCGATTGTTGTGGATAACACGAGCGCTTACCGCATGGACGAAGATGTTCCGCTCGTTGTGCCGGAAGTAAATAAAGAAGATTTAAGAAAACATAATGGAATCATTGCTAACCCGAACTGTTCAACGATTCAAATGGTGGCTGCTCTTGAACCCATCCGCCAATCGTACGGTTTAAAAAAGGTGATTGTATCGACTTACCAGGCTGTATCTGGAGCAGGAGCGAAAGCCATCAATGAAATGTATAGCCAAACACAAGATATTCTTGATGGCAAAGAAGTAACGCCAGAAATTTTACCAGTAGGCAGTGATAAAAAGCATTATCAAATTGCTTTTAATGCCATTCCTCAAATTGACAAATTTCAGGAAAACGGCTTTACGTTTGAGGAAATGAAAATGATCAATGAAACAAAGAAAATTATGCACATGCCAGAGCTTAGTGTAGCAGCTACGTGTGTACGCCTTCCAGTAGAAACTGGGCACTCGGAGTCTGTTTACTTTGAAGTGGACACTAAGGGATTGTCAGCAGCTGATATTAAACATAAACTGCAGGATGCACCAGGGGTAGTTTTGCAAGATAATCCGGATGAACAAGTGTATCCAATGCCTGCGCATTGCATCGGAAAGAAAGAAGTATTTGTTGGACGGGTGCGCAAAGACCTGGATGAAGAAACAGGCTTCCATATGTGGGTTGTTTCTGATAACCTGCTCAAGGGAGCTGCCTGGAATTCTGTTCAAATTGCTGAAACATTGATTGAGATGGAGCTTGTAAAAGAAAAGTGATCGTAGGATGATCTCATCACGGAAATGCAGAGGTGTTTATAGTGAAAGTTATCGTACAGAAATTTGGCGGCACATCCGTCCGCAGTGAAGAATCACGCCGCCACGCTAAGCGGCATATTGAATCAGCGATCAAAGAAGGATATAAAGTTGTAGTGGTTGTTTCTGCGATGGGACGACAGGGAGATCCTTATGCAACAGATACACTCTTATCTCTAGTTAATGGAACAGAGATGAAACTGACAGCGAGAGAGCAGGATATGCTTTTGTCTTGCGGTGAAGTTATATCCAGCCTCGTCTTTACAAATATGTTATTGGAGAGCAACATAACTGCCTGTGCCATGACTGGGGCTCAGGCAGGATTTATAACAAATGATGACCATACGAATGCTAAAATCCTTGAAATGAGATGCGACAGGCTGCTAAAAGCCCTTCATTCGCATGATGTAGTCGTCGTAGCTGGTTTCCAGGGAGCTTCTAAAACGGGTGACATTACAACAATTGGACGCGGAGGAAGCGATACGTCGGCTGCTGCTCTCGGTGCTGCCCTACAGGCAGAGTGGGTAGATATCTTTACAGATGTCGAAGGAATCATGACAGCCGATCCTCGTATTGCTACGAAGGCGCGGCCGCTTTCTGTTGTTACTTATACTGAAGTGTGCAACATGGCTTATCAGGGAGCGAAAGTCATTCATCCCCGTGCTGTGGAGATTGCTATGCAGGCCAAAGTGCCAATGCGTATCCGCTCTACTCAGTCTGACGGCGTTGGGACGCTTGTTACTTCGATTACGAAGCCGAATCAAGGGCCGGACGTTCGTGAGCGCCTCGTTACAGGAATTGCCCATGTGAGCAATGTAGCACAGATTAAAGTACAGGCGAAAAAAGATCAGTATAACTTGCAGGCGGAAGTATTTAAAGCCATGGCCAACGAAAAGATCAGTGTGGACTTCATCAATATTTCTCCAACAGGTGTAGTTTATACGGTTGCAGGAGAGATGGCTGATCGTGCTATTTCTGTTTTAAGAGAAATGGATTATGAGCCTGACGTGGAGAAAGACTGTGCAAAAGTATCAGTCGTCGGTGCTGGCATGACAGGCGTACCGGGTGTGACATCTAAAATTGTTACGGCCTTGTCGGAACAAGGAGTCGGTATTTTGCAATCCGCCGACAGTCATACAACTATATGGGTGCTCGTTAAAAACGAACAGCTCGTAACGGCGGTTAACGCGCTTCATGATGCTTTCCTTTTGCACGAGGATCAGTTTGAATATGAAAATAACTAAGCCGGCTGTTTGAAGGAGGAAAAGGAGTATGACTTCTTTCGGACGGGTGTCAACTGCTATGGTGACACCGTTTGACTCAAAAGAAAATGTTGATTTTGAAAGAACGACCCAACTGGTGAATTATTTAATAAATAATGGAACAGACTCACTTGTTATTGCTGGAACTACTGGAGAATCTCCAGTTCTGACGGCGGAAGAAAAGGTCGCTTTGTTCCGCCATACAGTTAAAGTAGCCAATGGACGAGTACCTGTTATAGCGGGTACTGGTAGCAATAATACGCGACAGTCTATTGAGTTGACAAAGAAAGCTGAAGAGGCGGGCGTGGACGCTATTATGCTTGTTGCCCCTTATTATAATAAACCGAATCAGGAAGGGCTCTATCAGCACTTTAAGACGGTTGCCGAAGCGACTTCTTTACCCGTGATGCTCTATAATATTCCTGGACGTTCGAGTGTGAATATCGAGCCTGAAACGATTATTAGATTGTCTAAATTGCCTAATATTGTGGCAGTGAAGGAGGCGAGCGGAAATCTAGACGCCGTCACTGAAATCATTGCTGGCACAGACGATGACTTTCAGGTGTATAGTGGCGATGATAGCCTGACACTTCCGATCCTTTCAATTGGAGGAGTTGGTATCGTTTCTGTCGCTTCACATGTTGCAGGTAATGAGATGCAACAAATGGTTTCAGCCTTTTTAGATGGCAATTACAAGGAAGCAGCAAAACTTCATCAACAGCTTTTGCCGCTGATTAAACAATTATTTGCTTCTCCAAGTCCAGTGCCTGTTAAAACGGCCTTGCAGTTAAAAGGCATGGATATGGGGTCTGTACGTTTGCCGCTCGTTCCACTTACAGAAGCTGAACGTACCGCTTTACAGAAATTAGTGTAAACGAAAAAAATTCCCGATAGGTTGAGGTCTCCTGGCTGATACAGCTGCAGAAAGCTTTTTCTGCCTCATTTCAGCAGGAGCCCGCTTGTCGGGATTTTTTTGTTAAAATCAGATAAAAGCTTTCCCAGAGACAGATAGTATTGGCTTTACTTTCCTTCATCCCTTATAATAAACATAATGTGATGGGACGGGTGTTCTTAAGTATAGGAGGAAATTTATAGTGAGTAAGAAAAAAACGAAACGATTAAAGTGATTCCGCTTGGCGGAGTAGGTGAAATTGGAAAGAATATGACGGTAGTCGAAGTGGATGAAGAGATTTTTATAATTGACAGCGGGCTCATGTTCCCGGAAAATGAAATGCTCGGAATCGATATCGTCATCCCTGATATTTCTTATTTAATTGATAATAAAGAACGTATTAAAGGGATCTTTTTAACGCACGGACATGAAGACGCCATCGGCTCGTTAGGCTATGTGCTGCAAAAAATTAAAGCGCCTGTGTATGGAACGAAGCTGACAATTGCCTTGGCAAAAATGCGTTTACGTGAGGAGAACGTAAAGGAAGAAGTAAAGTATTATACGGTGCATTCAGATACGCGGCTCCGTTTTGATAGTGTGGAAGTAACATTTTTCCGCACAACTCATAGCATTCCGGATTCTGTTGGTGTAGCCATTCACACTTCCGAAGGAGCCATCGTGCATACGGGGGAATTTAAGTTTGATCAGGCCGCAAAAGGTCTTTATTCACCTGATATTGGAAAGATGGCTCAAATTGGCCAGAATGGGGTGTTTATGCTCTTATCTGATTCTACAGAGGCAGAGCGCCCGGGCCACACAACGTCTGAAGAAGTGATTGCTAGCCAGTTATCGGATGCTTTTCATATGGCAAAAGGACGTATTATTGTCGCTTCATATGCCTCCAATTTAATTCGTATCCAGCAAGTATTTGACGCTGCTTACGAGAATGGCCGCAAAGTGGCCGTCAGCGGTAAAAGCTTGCAGCGTGTGAACGATGTGGCGATCAAGCTAGGCTATTTAAATGTTCAAGAAGATGTATTGGTTAGCCTGCAGGAAATTGCTGAATATCCGGAAAATGAAATTGTAATTTTAACAACGGGCGTGCAGGGAGAACCAATTGAAGCACTGCAAAAAATGGCAAAAGGAACGAACAAGCTCGTAAGAATTAAAGAGGGGGATACAGTTTTAATTACGGCTACGCCTTCTCCGGGATTAGAGCTGCTTATGGCAAAGACAGTGAATCTTCTTTATCGTTCCGGGGCAAATGTGGTAACAGGCAGCCGTAAAGTGCATGTTTCTGGTCACGGCTTCCAAGAAGATTTAAAGTTTATGCTCAATCTCATGAAACCACGTTATTTTATTCCTATTCAGGGTGAATACCGCATGTTGAAAGCCCATGCCAAGCTAGCTGCTCAAACAGGCGTACCCGTGGAGAACATTTATATCCCTGAAAAAGGGGATGTGATTGAATATAAAAACGATAAATTGCGCGTCAGCTCTAAAGTATCTGCAGGCAATGTCCTGATTGATGGAATCGGCGTAGGAGATGTAGGCAACATCGTCTTGCGAGACCGTAAGCTTTTGTCACAGGATGGAATTTTCATTGTCGTCATTACGCTAAGCAAAAAACAAAAACGGATTGTCTCCGGTCCAGAGATCATATCGCGTGGTTTTGTGTACGTACGAGAGTCCGAGAAACTGATGGAGCAATCGACGAAATTAATCACTGATATCGTAGAAAAAAATATGGCTGGCGAATCTTTTGATTGGTCAAGCATTAAGCAAGATATTAGAGATCAACTGAATTCATTCCTATTTGAAAAAACGAAACGTCGTCCAATGATCCTTCCCATCATCATGGAAGTCTAGAAAAGCGGAAGGCGCTCGTTCAGCGGCGACAAGCATAAGACAAGCCAGCTGGAAGGTTGTTTTTTAATCTTCTGGCTGGATGGGCTTATGACCTCGAGCCGCTAGCGCCTGCAGCTGGACAATAGAAAAGCGGAAGGCGCTCGTTCAGCGGCGGAAAAGTCTTTGTTATTCCACCGATAAAAAGAAGATACTCTACGAATGATAAAATTAAAAATAAGCCTTCGGGCTTATTTTTTTTGTTTATTGTTCTCTGATGCTTTTGAATAATATCAGTCAGGATGAAGAGAATATTCATATACAAGTTAGGCGTTAGAATGCGTCGCCTTCGAAAGGAGAAATTGGATATGGATATAGAAAAGAAAACAATGGAAGAAACAGAGCCGGAAGAACAGAATGAGAAACCCCAATCTTCTTTAATGGAGAAAATTCAACAGCTCGGACAGACAAATGTCCCCCAGCTTTCAAGTGATTCTCCTGTACATTGCCTCACTATTATTGGCCAAATTGAAGGGCACTTGCAGCTCCCTCCGCAAAATAAAACAACAAAATATGAGCACGTCATTCCGCAAATTGTGGCCATTGAACAGAACCCCTCAATCAAGGGGCTGCTCATTGTTTTAAATACTGTGGGAGGAGATGTTGAAGCAGGGCTCGCTATTTCTGAGATGCTTGCTTCATTGTCAAAGCCAACCGTTTCCATTGTTCTTGGAGGAGGGCATTCTATTGGTGTACCGATTGCTGTTTCCTGTGATTATTCCTTTATTGCTTCCACGGCTACTATGACCATTCATCCAATCCGGCTGACTGGTCTCGTGATTGGTGTTCCGCAAAGCTTTGAGTATTTGGATAAAATGCAGGAAAGAGTAGTCAATTTTGTTACAAAGCACTCAGCTATTTCAGAAGAAAAGTTTAAGGAACTAATGTTGGCAAAGGGGAACTTAACAAGGGATATAGGTACAAATGTAGTTGGCAAGGACGCTGTCCAGTACGGCTTAATTAAAGAAGTAGGCGGAATCGGGGAAGCGATGAGGAAGCTAAATGAATTGATTGCTGCTAAAGAACAAGGCGGAGCGATGATCCAATGATTTTATACACAGTCATGCCGTATGAGCACATTTACCCCGAAGATACTCAAGGGAATAATCTGGAATTTATTTCGTGGAACGGTATTCCACTTTTTGCAGAGCGTGAGGAAAATCGCTATAAAGTTGTCCGGATTCTCAGTACCGATCCGTCCCACTATTTAAACCAGCAAGTAACACCCGGCCAATTCATTTCCCTTTAAACATCGTTAGATAGATACGAACAAATATGCTATAATATAGAAAGCAGCCCCATCGGCTGCTTTCTTGCTTTTTGTTTTAATCCAATGATTAGGTGGGAGCTATGGCAAATAAAAAGAAGAAAAAATCGTCCAAGCGGACAAAAAAATCAATGCAAATCAAAGAAGCGATTAAGCTGGAGTTAATTGGAATTATCACCATTGCCTTGAGCCTCATCGGCATCATAAGACTCGGCGCAGTAGGCAATGCTTTCGTTTATTTTTTTCGATTTTTCCTCGGCGAATGGTATATGATTGGCTTCATCGCTGCGATCCTTTATGGAATTTACATAATGGCAAAACGTAAGAGGCCTCTTCTGTTTCGTAGGAAACAGGTGGGACTGTATGTTATTTTGATGAGCGTATTACTTTTAAGTCATGTAAAGCTGTTTGAGCTGCTTGGAAACGGTCGGTCGTTTAATGAGCCGAGCGTCTTAATTAACACATGGGATCTTTACTGGCTGGAGGTAAAAGAAGGAACGGCCAGCAGCCACGACCTGGGAGGCGGGATGATCGGTGCCACGCTATTTGCTGTTTCCTACTTTTTATTTGATACGCTTGGCACAAAAATTTTGAGTTTCGTTCTTATCATGATTGGTTTGATTTTAATTACCGGCCGGTCGTTTGGAGAAATTTTTAACAAGCTATTTGTAGCCGGTCAGAAAAACTTTAAAAAGCAGTGGGCTGTATTTCTCCAAGATATGAAAGAGTGGAAGGATGAGAGAAAGACAAGACGGGCCGATCGGGTGGAAGAGGATGAAAAAATACCTGAAAGAGCATCTGAAAGAACAGTAGAGCCACATTCCCCATTGACTAATAATGAAGACAATTATTCGGCTCCGGAGCCGATTATTTCAAGTTTTACCGAGCGTGCTTATCAGGAGGAAGCGGAGCCCGTTCTAGAACGGGGAAAAGAAGAAAAGGCAAGGCCAGCCCAGGCCGCTGAAAAAGAAGAGGATGATCGAGCACCTTCTATGACTTTTACAGAGGTAGAAAACAAAGATTATCAGCTTCCTTCGATTAACCTGTTAACAAGGCCCCAGCAAACGGACCAAAGCAGAGAATACAAACAAATCCATGCAAATGCAGCGAAGTTAGAAAGAACATTCCAAAGCTTCGGTGTGAAAGCGAAAGTCACCCAGGTTCACCTAGGGCCTGCTGTGACTAAGTATGAAGTGCATCCTGATGTAGGGGTAAAAGTCAGCAAGATTGTTAGTTTAAGTGATGACCTCGCCCTGGCGTTAGCCGCAAAGGATATCCGGATGGAAGCGCCAATCCCCGGAAAATCGGCTATTGGAATCGAAGTGCCTAATTCGGAGGTAGCTATGGTCTCGCTTCGGGAAGTATTAGAAGCAAGTGCTAATGAAAAACCAGGATCCAAGCTAATGATTGCTTTTGGACGCGACATTACCGGAGAGGCAGTATCGGCTGAATTAAACAAAATGCCCCATTTACTCGTAGCCGGAGCTACAGGAAGTGGGAAGAGTGTTTGTATAAATGGGATTATTACTAGCATCTTAATGCGGGCAAAACCGCATGAGGTCAAGCTCATGATGATTGATCCGAAAATGGTGGAATTAAATGTTTACAATGGCATTCCTCACCTGCTGGCGCCGGTTGTAACAGATGCAAAAAAAGCTTCCCAAGCACTGAAGAAAGTCGTAGGAGAAATGGAGCGTAGATATGATCTGTTCTCTCACAGCGGAACGAGAAACATTGAAGGGTATAACACCCATGTGAAACGCCATAACGAAGAGACAGGAGAAAAGCAGCCGCTTCTTCCTTATATTGTTGTTATCGTTGATGAGCTGGCTGACTTGATGATGGTCGCCTCGGGCGATGTAGAAGATTCTATTACAAGGCTTGCCCAAATGGCACGAGCAGCAGGCATTCATTTAATCATTGCCACTCAGCGACCTTCTGTCGACGTCATTACCGGTGTAATCAAAGCAAACATTCCGTCAAGAATTGCTTTTGCCGTATCTTCAATGACAGACTCGAGAACCATCCTGGATATGGGAGGAGCGGAAAAACTTTTAGGCCGTGGGGATATGCTTTTCTTTCCTTCAGGCGCCTCCAAGCCGATCCGCGTTCAGGGAGCGTTTTTATCTGATGAAGAAGTAGAAGAAGTCGTTGATTATGTGATTTCTCAACAAAAAGCGCAATATCAAGAAGACATGATCCCTGACGATACACCGGAAACGACGAGTGAGGTGGAGGATGAGCTATATGAAGAGGCAGTTCAGCTGGTAGCAGATATGCAAACTGCTTCTGTCTCTATGCTGCAAAGAAGATTTCGTATTGGCTACAGCCGTGCAGCACGGTTGATCGATGAGATGGAAATGCGAGGAGTTGTTGGCCCATATGAAGGCAGCAAACCACGAACAGTTTTAATTTCTAAACAGGCAGAGGAGCATATGCAATAATGACAAAGCCGCCGAGTTTCCTATCCGGCGGCTTTTATGATGAATGTCCTTTTCACGTCGAGCTAATAATTATAAAGTTAAATATAGGCTTAATCAAGGGGTTTTTCATAATTATGCGAGGGAATTGTATACATAAAAAACAAATAACATGAATCATTGATTTTATCTTTTCAATCTGGACAAAAAGTGCTATCTTAAACTTAAATTAGTAGAAATGTTATACATCAGAGGTCTGACGTTGTAAGAAAGTGGGTGGTTACATGACAATAAAGTCGGATAGCCGGCATTTATACCTTCAAGTAATTGATCGTTTGAAAAGAGATATTGAAGCAGGGGTTTATAAGGAGAGAGAAAAGCTTCCTTCCGAGTTCGAACTAGCCAAGCAGCTAGGGGTGAGTCGTGCTACCCTAAGAGAGGCCCTGCGTATTCTTGAAGAGGAAAATGTCATTATCCGCAGGCATGGAGTCGGAACATTTGTAAACGCAAAACCGCTGTTTACCTCAGGCATTGAGCAGCTGAAGAGTGTAACGGACATGATCATTCAAGCAAATATGGAGCCGGGAACGATCTTTTTAAATTCGGGTATACAAAACCCGACTGAAGAAGATATGCGGCGGTTTGACTGCGGACCGGACGAAGAAATATTTGTAATCGAACGGGTGCGCACAGCTAACGGGGAACCGGTTGTCTATTGTTTGGATAAGATTCCGGTTAACTATTATCCGGAGAGTTATAACTATGGCGATGAATCACTTTTTTCACTGCTTGATCGGACAAGCAGTCGGAAGATCTCCCACGCGGTCGCCCAAATTGAACCGTTTGGCTATCATGAGAAAGTGTCACCCATTCTTCAATGCGATCCTGAAACTGCTCTGCTCATCTTAAAACAATTGCATTTTGATGAAACAGATCAGCCGATTCTTTACTCCGTGAACTACTTCAAAGCGGATAAATTCAGTTTCCACGTCTTGAGAAAGCGGTTCTAGCTTTTATGGAAACATTTCTACTAACTTTAAATTTTAGGAGGTTATCTTGATGACAAAACGCAAGTTTGGTCTTGCCATGTCCCTTGTTCTTGCAGCCGGTACGATCCTTGGTGCATGCGGTGGCGGCAATGATGATGGAGAGAAAAGCCAAAAGGGCAACAACAAGAAAGATGATCAGTTTACAGTAGCTATGGTTACCGATGTAGGTGGAGTGGATGATAAATCCTTTAACCAGTCTGCCTGGGAAGGATTACAGGAGTTTGGCAAGGATAACAACCTGGAAAAAGGAACAAGCGGCTATGACTATATCCAATCAAAGTCAGATGCTGACTACAAAACGAACTTAAATACAGCAGTTCGTAATAAATTTGATCTGGTTTATGGAATTGGTTATAAACTTAAGCCAGCTATTGAAGAAGTAGCAAAACAGCGTAAAGACAGCCACTTTGCTATCGTTGACGATGTGATCGAAGGCCAAGATAACGTAGCAAGCATTACATTTAAAGAGCATGAAGGTTCTTTCCTTGTCGGTGTAGCAGCTGGATTGACTACTAAATCCAATAAAATTGGCTTCATCGGTGGAACTGACAGTGACTTAATTAACAAATTTGCAGCTGGCTTCCAGGCTGGTGTGAAAGCGGTTAATCCTAAAGCAACTGTGAAAATTGAGTATGCTGGCGCGTTTGATAAAGCAGACAAAGGACAGCAAATGGCTTCTGCTATGTATGGATCAGGCATCGATATTATTTACCATGCAGCTGGTGCGACAGGTAATGGAGTATTTACAGAAGCGAAAAACGAAAAGCAGAAAAACCCTGATAAAGATGTTTGGGTAATCGGTGTTGACCGTGACCAAGCTGAAGAAGGAAAAGTGACAGTCAATGGAAAAGAAGAAAATATCACATTAACTTCTATGGTTAAGCGTGTAGATATCGCTGTAAAAGACCTAGCTACAAAAGCAAAAGAAGGAAAGTTCCCAGGTGGGGAATTGCTGGAATACGGTCTTGAAGACAACGCTGTAAGCATTGCTCCAACTCAAGATAATTTAAGTGAGGACGTAAAGAAAGCCGTTCAAGAATGGACAGAAAAAGTTAAAAACGGTGAAGTGAAGGTTCCTTTAAAGCCTGAAGGAAAATAATCTAGCCACTCTGCAATAACGTAGTACTCCCGGGGTAAATCAGAGAATTAAGAAGATTTGCCCCGGCTTAAAAATGGTAACAAGAATGCAGCACGTCTGTATGTTTGTTAGGATTTTTAAGCTGGCGCTTTTGCTTGTCTGCAAAATGCCGGGAAGCTCTGTGTTCTGCAAAAATCCTAGTGATAGAAGGTCAGACATCCTACTTGCAATCATTAATTCGTTTATCTACACGATAGCCTGTGCGGCAAGAAAAGACCTTAGATGAGGAGTGAGTCAGGTGGAATATGTTATTGAAATGCTCGGCATTCGCAAAGAGTTCAATGGATTTGTTGCCAATGATGATATAACGCTTCAATTGCGCAAGGGAGAAATTCATGCGTTGCTTGGGGAGAATGGTGCAGGCAAGTCCACGTTGATGAATGTTTTATTTGGGCTATATCAGCCTGAAAAAGGTGAAATCAAAGTTCATGGCGAAACAGTTCACATTTCCAATCCCAACGTGGCAAATGAACTGGGTATCGGCATGGTCCATCAGCACTTTATGCTCGTTGATACATTTACAGTCACCGAAAATATTATTCTCGGAAAAGAGCCTAAGTCAGGTGGGAAAATTGACATCAAGCAAGCGGAGCAAAAAGTTAGAGAAATTTCTGAACAATATGGACTGGCTGTAGATCCGACAGCGAAAGTGTCAGACATTTCCGTTGGAATGCAGCAACGTGTCGAAATTTTAAAAACTCTTTACAGGGGTGCAGAAATACTAATTTTTGATGAACCGACGGCTGTATTAACCCCGCAGGAAATTAAAGAGCTCATCCAAATCATGAAAACCCTTATTAAAGAGGGCAAGTCTATTATTCTGATTACACATAAATTGAAAGAAATCATGGAAGTGTGTGATCGTGTAACGGTTATCCGTAAAGGAAAAGGGATCGGTACAGTGAATGTATCGGAAACGGACCCTAACCATCTAGCCAGCTTAATGGTCGGAAGGGAAGTTACATTCAAAACGGATAAACAGGAAGCGCAACCGAAAGACAGTGTGTTGGAAATCAAAAGTTTATTCGTCAAGGATACAAGAGGCATTCCGGCAGTAAGAGGATTAAATTTAACTGTCCATGCTGGAGAGATTGTCGGTATTTGCGGGGTAGACGGCAATGGACAGAGCGAGCTGATCGAGGCCATTACCGGGCTTCAAAAAGCCGAAAGCGGTTCAATTCTTGTCAGCGGTCGGGAAATTACGAATCTCAAGCCGCGGAAAATAACAGAGCAAGGGGTAGCGCATATTCCTCAAGATCGCCATAAACATGGACTTGTACTTGATTTTCCGATAGGGGAGAACATGGTTTTACAAACGTATTATCAGCAACCTTATTCTAAAGCAGGCGTTTTAAATTATAAAGAGATCTATAAAAAGGCCGGCCGATTGATCAAGGAATATGATGTGCGGACGCCATCGGAATATACACCGGCCCGCGCATTGTCAGGCGGAAACCAGCAAAAAGCGATTATTGGCCGGGAAGTAGACCGTGATCCCGATCTTCTTATTGCCGCTCAACCAACCCGTGGACTGGATGTTGGTGCGATTGAATTTATTCATAAGCGACTCATCGAGCAACGGGACAAAGGAAAAGCGGTATTGCTAATCTCCTTTGAATTAGATGAAATCCTTAACATTAGCGACAGGATCGCTGTTATTTATGAAGGAGAGATTGTGGCTATTGTTAATCCAAAAGAAACAACCGAGCAAGAGCTTGGATTGTTGATGGCTGGCTCCAAACGAAAGGAAGCAGGTGAGATGAATGTCTAAACGGTTTTCTAATATGGCAGTCCCTGTTGTATCTGTATTGTTAGGATTAATTACAGGAGCCATTATTATGTTAATCAGCGGCTACAATCCGATCAGCGGTTATGTTGCACTTTGGAATGGCGCATTTGGGGATACCTTCTATCTCGGTGAAACGCTTCGGCAAATGACTCCATATATATTTGCCGGTCTAGCTGTGGCATTTGCATTTCGGACAGGCCTGTTCAATATTGGTGTGGAAGGCCAGCTGTTAGTTGGCTGGTTGGCTTCAGTTTGGGTTGGGGTAGCTTTCGATTTGCCGAAAGCCATTCACTTACCGCTCTCTCTTTTGGCAGCGGCAGCGGCCGGTGCACTTTGGGGACTGATTCCAGGGTTGTTAAAAGCTCGTCTCCATGTCCATGAAGTTATTGTGACAATTATGATGAATTATATTGCTTTGCACGTGACAAATCATTTAATAAGAAATGTTATTAGTGATCAGTCTGATGCAACGGAAGCAGTGAAAGAAACAGCTAGTTTAAAATCTCCGTTCTTCGAATCGATCACAGATTTTTCTTCCCTTCATAACGGAATTTATCTTGGAATTATTGCCGCTATTATTATGTGGTTTGTTCTTGAAAAAACAACGCTCGGATACGAGCTTCGTTCAGTTGGTTTTAGTCAGCATGCTTCCCAGTATGCCGGTATGAATGTCAGTCGCAATATTGTTCTTTCAATGGTCATTTCAGGTGCGTTTGCTGGTCTTGGAGGAGCGATGGAAGGGCTAGGGACGTTTGGAAATGCCTTCTTGCACTCTGGATTTTCCGGCATAGGCTTCGATGGAATCGCTGTAGCACTTCTTGGTGGAAATGCAGCTATTGGTGTTGTGCTCGCTTCTTTACTATTCGGTGCTTTAAAAGTTGGAGCATTAAATATGCCAATTGAATCAGGTGTGCCGAACGAGCTTGTTGAAATCGTTATTGCTTTAATTATTTTCTTTGTTGCTTCCAGCTATATGATAAAATGGCTTCTCAGCCGATTCAAAAAGGAGGAGAAATAAGTGGATACATTAACGATTTTATCCATTATTATTTCATCGTCTCTTTTCGCAGCCGCCCCGCTTATTTTCACTGCATTAGGCGGTGTTTTCTCCGAGCGTTCCGGTGTCGTTAACATCGGTCTTGAAGGGCTGATGATTATTGGGGCGTTTACAGCTATTGTATTTAATCTAACATTCGCTTCAACCTTTGGAGCGGCTACCCCGTGGGTGGCTCTGATTGCAGCGATGATCGTCGGCGGATTGCTATCGCTTCTTCATGCGCTAGCTTCGATCACTTTCCGTGCCGATCAAGTTGTCAGTGGAGTGGCAATTAACTTTCTAGCTCTCGGTGTATCATTGTTTTTAGTGAAAATGCTTTACGATAAAGGTCAGACAGATATTATTAAATTCAACTTTAAAAAAGTGGATATCCCAGTTTTAAGTGATATTCCGGTGATTGGTCGGTTAATCTTTTCAAATATCTCTTACCCGGCTATTGTAGCGATTGCCCTGGCTTTCGTTTCTTGGTATGTGCTATTTAAAACTCCATTTGGTTTGCGTTTGCGAGCGGTAGGAGAGCATCCGATGGCAGCAGATACAATGGGTGTAAATGTAACGAAAATGCGCTACATTGCTGTTTTCATTTCTGGTTTGCTCGGTGGTTTGGGCGGAGGCGTGTATGCCCAGTCTATTTCACTCGACTTTAGCCATGCGACAATTACAGGCCAAGGCTTCATGGCTCTGGCAGCAATGATTTTTGGAAAATGGCATCCGCTCGGAGCGATGGGGGCAGCGATCTTCTT
The DNA here is from genome assembly GCF_003600835.1 of Bacillus sp. PK3_68. Taxonomy (NCBI): domain Bacteria; kingdom Bacillati; phylum Bacillota; class Bacilli; order Caryophanales; family Bacillaceae; genus Bacillus; species Bacillus sp. PK3_68. The sequence goes on from NZ_NQYC01000001.1 coordinate 4,210,936, forward strand.
TGGGTTCGCTCAAAGCTTAAGTATCGTCGGATCAAGTATTCCATTTTTAGAGGATATTCCGGCAGTCTACTTATTAATCGCCCCTTACGTGCTGACAATTCTAGCCCTTGCTGGATTTATTGGTCGGGCCGATGCACCAAAAGCGTCCGGAACCCCATACATCAAAGGCAGCAGGTAACAAACAAGAAAAGCGGAAGGCGCTTGATTAGCGCGCTAGCGGATTGGAGCTCCCGACAAGAAGTCGATTTTCAGACTTCGATAGAGAGAGCGAAATCAGCGTACGCGCTAGCGCCTGCAGCTGAACAAAAGAAAAGCGAAAGTACCACAATGTATCAATAAGCAAATCCCTCTCTATCAAGAAGTGTTTCTTGATAGAGAGGGGATTTTTCTTTAAACACAGGAAGGAAGAATACTGACGTTTATTTTACAGATGTAAAATAGGAAGCCTTGTGAACTATAAGGTAAAAGAGTCGGATAGATATTTCTTGTCAGCCGCACAATCGTTTGTGTAAAAACTGAATCTACATTAGCCAGATTTTGAAGAATTTTACTCGGATGGTACGTTTCAATTTTCAATTAGGCGCCTCTCATGTATAGTGAAATTAAGTTTTTCATAAATATGGGCATGAATTATAGGATAAACGGATAAAAATATAGACATAGCTGCTGGAAAAGGAGGGTATTTTAGTGACATTAGTCAATGAAAATATTATAAAAAAAGAAGGGTACACATTACACATCGTAAAGACTGATAAATATAAGACAAATACGATTGTCTTTAGGATGAAAGCTCCGCTTGAAAAAGAAACTGTAACGAAGAGGGCTTTGCTTCCTTATGTTCTTCAAAGCAATTCGGAAAAGTACCCAACATCCACACATCTGCGTTCATATCTTGACGATTTATATGGTGCTGGCTTTTATGTAGATGTAGCAAAAAAAGGAGACTTTCATGTGATGAGCTTTTCATTGGAAGTAGCGAATGAGAAGTTTCTAAAAGCAGGAGAGCCGCTGCTCGAAAAAGCGTTGCAATTTATGCATGAAATCTTGCAGAGACCGAAAGTGAGCAATGGAGCGCTAGATAAAGATACGGTACAAGATGAAAAGCGTAATCTAAAACAAAGAATTCAGTCCATCTATGATGATAAAATGCGTTTTGCAAGCGCTCGTCTCCTCGAAGAGATGTACAAAGGAGATCCTTATGCTCTTCAGGCAAACGGCCTGTATGAAGCAGTAGATGAAATAAATGAAACCGATTTATATAAGTATTATGAACAAGCATTTTCGGAAGATGAAATGGATATGTATATCGTTGGAGATGTGGAAGCTGATCAAGTGGAAAAAATAGCTGGCCGCTTATTTCAGTTCAACAACAGAAATCCCCGATCTCCCCAATCAGCGAAACAAACAGCCTCACCTTCTGAGCCCAAAGAAGTTGTAGAAAAGCAGGAAATCAATCAAGGAAAACTTCATATTGGCTATCGCACTCATATTACTTTTGGTGACGATGACTACTTTGCTTTGCAGATGTTTAACGGGATTTTTGGTGGGTTTTCTCACTCCAAATTGTTTATGAATGTGAGGGAAAAAGAAAGCCTAGCCTACTACGCAGCGAGCCGCTTGGAAAGCCATAAAGGCTTCTTGATGGTTCTTTCAGGAATTGACAGCAAAAATTACAGCAAAGCTGTAAAGATCATTGCTGAGCAGCTTCAAGCGATGAAAAAGGGAGAAGTTTCTGAAAGAGAGCTGGAGCAAACAAAAGCCGTCATCCGCAACCAGATACTTGAGACGCTTGATACAGCGAGAGGTACTATTGAAATGCTCTATCATAATGTTATAGGCAAAACGGCAGTCACGATTGATAATTGGCTGGAGGCAGCAGAGCGAATGACAATAGAGGAAGTTGTAGCGGTTGCCAATAAAGTGGAAATAGATACGGTGTACTTTCTGTCGGGAACGGAGGAAGAATAATGGAGAAAATTCTGTTTGATCAGCTGCAGGAAGAATTGTATTTTGAGAAAATGGATAATGGATTAGATGTGTATGTACTTCCGAAAAAAGGCTTTAATAAGACATACGCTACCTTTACGACAAAGTATGGGTCCATTGACAATCAGTTTATCCCACAGGGAGGGAGCGAGTATGTCCGGGTACCAGATGGGATTGCTCACTTTTTGGAGCATAAAATGTTTGAGAAAGCAGATGGCGACGTGTTTCAATATTTTAGCCGTCAAGGCGCTTCAGCGAACGCTTTTACTTCTTTTACGAGAACAGCCTACCTGTTTTCCAGCACAGACAAAGTAATGGACAATCTAGAGACACTTATAAACTTTGTCCAAGATCCGTATTTCACTGAACAGACAGTGGAAAAGGAAAAGGGCATTATTGGTCAGGAAATACGTATGTATGATGATAATCCAGACTGGCAGGCTTATTTTGGCCTTATTGAGAATATGTACCACAACCATCCAGTAAAGATTGATATTGCTGGTACGGTAGAATCCATCGCAGAAATTACAAAAGATCACTTATACGAGTGTTATCGCACGTTTTATCACCCGAGCAACATGCTTTTGTTCATAGTTGGCTCGGTTGATCCCGAGAAAACCATTGGGTTCGTTCGCGAAAATCAAGCAAAAAAAGAGTATCAAAAGCAAGAGGAAATCAAACGTTTGATAGAGCAGGAGCCAGAAGAGGTTAACGAGAAAAAACGAGTTCTTAAAATGAATGTTCAATTACCGAAGTGTCAAGTTGGTATCAAAGCAATCGATACTGAATTGCAGGGAAAAGAATTACAAAAGCGGGAACTGACGATGAATATATTGCTTGATATACTTTTTGGAAAAAGTTCCCCGCTCTATTACCAGCTTTATCGAGAAGGGCTAATTGATGAAACATTTTATTACGACTTTACCCAGGAGAAGGGCTTTGGTTTTGCGATGGTCGGTGGAGATACAACCAAGCCGGAGGAGCTGGGAGAACGCATTCGTACTATTTTGCTTGAAGCGAAAGAAGGAAAGCATCTAACAGAAGAGGCCGTACAGCGGTCTATTCGAAAAAAGATCGGTTCTTTTTTACGATCGGTTAATTCACCAGAATATATTGCTAATCAATTTATTCGTTATGCCTTCAATGAAATGGATTTATTTGAAGTAGTGCCACTCTTGGAAGCAATTACGCTGGAAGATGTAAAGAACACTGCCGAACGAATGGTGGCAGAAAACCGCCTGACCGCTTTTTATATTTTGCCTAAACAGGCATAAATAGGTAGCAGGGCAGCTGGATTCTCTTTTTTCATGACATCATGGGGAAAGGGAGTCCAGCTGCTTCCTTGTGTAGAGAGAATGGGGGAGTACACAGTGAAGAAGTATGCGCTTGTTACAGGAGCGAGCGGAGGAATAGGAGAAGAAATTTCCAGGAAGCTAGCAAAAGAAGGATGGAACTTGTATTTGCAATACTATAAAGGAAAAGAAAAAATAAAGTCGTTACAAAAAGAGCTGGAAAACATGGGAGCAGAGGTGATCCCGATCCAGGCAGATTTAACTTCTGCTGCAGGTGCTCACTTTCTGTCGAGCCAGTTATTTGCCCTGGAGGCTGCCGTATTTGCAGGAGGAACGGCTCACTACAGCTTATTTCAAGAGATTGAAGAAGAGGAAATGGATAAGCTTTGGCAGCTTCACGTCAAAAGTCCTATGATCATTGTGCAAAAGTTAATTCCAAAGCTTCGCAAAGCAATTTCGCCCTCAGTTGTTTTAGTTTCTTCGGTGTGGGGACAGACAGGGGCCGCTTGTGAGGTAGCTTATTCGACGGTAAAAGGCGCCCAAATTGCATTTGTGAAGGCATTAGCAAAAGAGTTAGCTCCTTCCAATATTCGTGTGAACGCGATTGCTCCGGGAGCGGTTAATACACCTATGATGGAAAAATTTACAATGGAAGAAAAAGCAGAAATAGCAGCTGATATTCCGATGGGGCGTCTTGGTGCTGCAGCCGAAGTAGCTGAAGCGGTTTACTTCGTCTGTTCACCTGCAGCTTCTTACATAACAGGTCAAGTGCTTGCTGTAAATGGCGGCTGGTACACATGATTCATATGCATAATTTTTCTCTCGGGGAACAAACTAATGTTGCAACTCAATAAAGGAGGGACAACGACATGTCAGTACTCGAAAATTGGCACGAATGGAAAAACTTCTTGGGAGACAAATTAAATCAAGCTACAAACTCAGGAATGAACAATGATGTAATCAATAATATGGCTTATCAAGTTGGTGATTATCTTGCCAACAAAGTCGACCCGAAAAACGAGCAGGAAAGAGTATTATCTGATTTGTGGTCCGTTGCTTCAGAAGAAGAACAAAGAGCAATTGCAAGCATGATGGTAAAATTAGTTCAAAATAATGGTAGTCGCTAAGAGAGGGAGCTTTTCCCTCTCTTTTTTCTTTCATTACAGAGATAAATCATATATGATAGTACCTAGACATTATCATTAATGGGCTTTTTGATGAAGCCGCTAGGAGCGTTATCTATGTCCAAAAAAGAATGGTATTTAGAATATAAAATTGTTAAAAACCGTCCAGGGCTGTTAGGAGATGTTGCTTCGCTACTCGGTATGCTTTCCATTAATATTGTAACAATTAATGGCGTGGATGAGGCGAGCCGCGGGCTTTTAATGTTGGCAGAAAGCGAAGACCAAATCAGAAGGCTTGAATCCATTTTAATGACGATGGACACGATTCAAATTATTAAATTAAGGGAACCTAAACTAAGAGACCGAATGGCTGTCCGGCATGGCCGCTATATCCAAAGAGATGCGGACGACAAAAAAACATTCCGTTTCGTTCGGGATGAACTTGGACTTCTCGTTGATTTTATGGCAGAATTGTATAAAATGGAAGGGCACAAATTAATTGGCATTCGTGGCATGCCAAGGGTTGGAAAAACAGAATCCATTGTAGCGGCAAGTGTTTGTGCCAATAAGAGATGGTTATTCGTTTCGTCGACAATGATTAAGCAAACTGTTCGTGATCAGTTAATTCGGGACGAATACAATCCAAATCACCTTTTTATTATGGATGGGGTTGTATCGATAAAGAGAGCCAATGAAAGACATTGGCAGCTCGTTCGGGAAATTATGAGACTGCCTGCCGTTAAAGTAGTGGAACATCCAGATATTTTTGTACAAAATAGCGAGTACAGTTTAGAGGACTTTGATTATATTATTGAACTTCGCAATCATCCTGATGAAGAAATTACATACGAGCCGGTGGAGAAGAACAACTTATTCCAGGATATGGACTTTGGTGGTTTTAACTTTTAATTATGGAAGGTGTTATGGGTGACAGAATTAGGAAACCGCTTAAGAGAAGCACGGGAGGCGAAAGGGCTATCCTTAGCAGATGTGCAGGAAATGACAAAGATTCAGAAAAGATATTTAAAGGGCATAGAAGAGGGGAATTATGAGCTGATGCCCGGCAAATTTTATGTACGGGCGTTTATCAAGCAATATGCTGAAGCGGTTGGGCTTGACCATGAGCAATTGTTTGAAGAATATAAAAATGAAATTCCTTCTTCCTATGAAGATGAAATTCCTCAAAGAGCGACAAAAGTAGAGAAAGTACGGACGACGGCGCCAGCTGAACCGTCCAAGCTTCTTGAGTATTTACCGAGGATTTTAGTGACGGCTTTTGTTGTCGGAGCACTTTTTCTAGTTTGGTTTCTTATCCCTAAGAGTGATTCTAATGACAAAGCGGTGAAGGAAGAAACCGTTGTTGAACAGCCGAAAGACCAGACGGATGATAAGAAAGAAGCCAAAGAGCCAAAAAAGAAACGAACAAAGAGCCTAAAAAGAAGAGAAAGTCGAAGAGCCTGCTAAGCCTGCACAAACCTTAACTGCAGCAGGGGCGAGCGGCAGGAAAGCCACATACGTTCTTCAAAATGCAGAGAAATTCGAGGTAACTATTCTATCTAAAGGGGAGACATGGATAGGAGTAACTGATGGAAGCGGAAAAAGCTATTATAATAATATGTTGGCAAAAGGACAGTCGCAAACATTTAATTTAACAGGACAGACAGAAGCGAAAATTGTCGTTGGCTTTGCACCGGATACGGAAATTAAAGTAAACGGCGAAACGCTGGCGTATCAGCTTCCGGCTGCCAAACAGGTAAGACAAGACATTATTATTCAGGCGAAACCTGCCGGACAATAATTTGGCAGTTTTTTGGATAGCTTCTTTGTAAGTTGTCTGTCGATAGAATAGTTGGAGGGTCGACTGTGAATTTACCGAATAAAATTACTGTTTCAAGGATTTTAATGATCCCGCTCTTTTTGGTGATCATGTTAGTTGAGTTTAATTGGGGGACCTTACAGTATTTGGTACCACCATGCCGGCTGCCCACTTTTGGGGAGCCATGCTATTTATTTTAGCCTCAACGACTGACTGGGTTGATGGCTATTATGCGAGAAAATTAAACCAGGTCACAAACTTGGGGAAATTTTTAGATCCACTCGCTGATAAGTTACTTGTATCAGCAGCCTTAATCGTGCTTGTTGATTTTAATTTAGCTGCTTCCTGGATTGTCATTCTTATTATCAGCAGGGAGTTTGCGGTAACGGGCTTACGGTTAATCTTAGCTGGAGAAGGCGAAGTGGTTGCGGCTAATATGCTTGGGAAAATTAAGACGTGGGCGCAGATTATTGCCATTGCGGCTTTATTGCTTCATAATGCGCCATTTGAAGGATTAGGAATCCCATTTGCAGATATCGCCCTTTGGATAGCGGCATTCTTTACCGTTTGGTCCGGCTGGGATTACTTCTATCTTAACCGTGGCGTGTTTAAACATTCAAAGTAAAAGAAAAGGTTGCTCCAAAGTAAGCCCGTTGTGTTTTAAAATTTACCACGATACTATATAAAATAAGGCTGCTTATGGAGCAGCCTTATTTTTAATAAAGGCCCCTGTTCCACTGCTTGCTTGTTGATTTATACTGCAGGCGGACGCTTTCCGCTGGCGGTCTGTGCGCCATCTTACCAGGACTCACTTTCTCCGCTAAAGACACTTTCTTCTGCTACAATCAACTATCGAAAAAACAATATTCATCTTTAACAGGGCCTGAATAAGAGAAGGGATGACAAAAATGAATGCAGAAATTATTGCAGTTGGTTCCGAGTTGCTGTTAGGGCAAATTACAAATACAAACGCCCAGTTTCTCTCTCAGCAATTAGCGGAAATTGGGGTGAATGTGTACTATCATACGGTTGTTGGGGACAATAGTAGCCGTGTGCTCGATGCAATAAAGGAAGCGGAAAAAAGAGCGGACTTGCTTATCTTTACAGGTGGGCTTGGTCCTACGAAGGATGATTTAACAAAGGAAGCAATTGCCGCTCATATTGGTCGTCCGCTTGTTTATAACGAAGAGGCCTTAAAAAGTATTGAAAACTACTTTGTAAAAACGAAGCGCCCGATGACACCAAACAATAAAAAACAGGCCCTGGTCATGGAGGGCTGTCTCGTTTTAGCGAATGATCATGGCATGGCGCCAGGGATGATGGTAAAAGGAAAGAATCACTTCTATATGCTTTTGCCGGGGCCACCCCGGGAAATGCAGCCGATGTTTGTCCGCTATGGAAAGCCGGCGCTATTAGATGTGCTTGAAAAAGTTGAAAAAATAGAGTCACGCGTATTAAGGTTTTTTGGTATTGGAGAATCTGCTTTAGAAACAGAAGTAGAGGATTTGTTACTCGCACAGCAAAATCCGACGATTGCCCCGCTTGCTGGTGATGGAGAGGTAACACTGCGAATCACTGCTAAACACGAATCGGAAGAAACCGCTTTACAGATGATACAAGAAGCAGAGGAGGAAATTCTTCGCCGGGTCGGGGAATACTTTTACGGCTATAATGATACGTCCATTGCCCGTGAGCTAGCGGAGCGCTTAAAGGAAACATCTCATACGTTAGCAGCAGCTGAAAGCTTAACAGGGGGATTGTTTCAAAGTGAAATGACAGCTATTCCCGGAGCGAGCATTTTCTTTAATGGCGGGATTGTTTGCTACTCCAATGAAGCAAAGGAAAAACTCGTGCAAGTGAAGCCAGAAACGCTTGAAAGTTATGGTGCCATTAGTGAACAGTGTGCTATTGAATTAGCGGAAAATGTCCGCAGTCTTTTGAATGCTGACTTCGGTATTAGCTTTACCGGAGTGGCGGGACCGGATAAATCGGAAGGACACTCGCCTGGTACTGTATGGATTGGTCTTGCTTCAAAGCACAGGGAAACAAAAGTATTCAAACTCCAATTAGTAGGCAGCCGTGAAGGAATTAGAAAGCGCTCAGTTAAGTATGGGTGTCATTATTTGTTGGCTGAGCTTGCTGGAGATAAGTGAAAACATTCGGAATATTATTGACTATTCTGATCGCTATGCTATATAATAAAAACCAAGAGATTATGAGTTACGCAATTAAATAGAAGTACTCTTATTGAGAGCGGTGGAGGGATTAGGCCCGATGAAGCCCGGCAACCTTCAGACAAATTGTCTGAAACGGTGCTAATTCCTGCAGGCGTATGTGCCTGAGAGATAAGAGGAGGATCCTATAATAAAGCCCTCTTCTTACAACAGAAGAGGGCTTTTTAGTTATTCTTCAGGTTACTAGCGCTTTATTTAATAATTGGGAGGGATTAATGATGACAAACGAACAGTGGAACAAAGAAACAATTTTACTTCATGGAGGACAAGTGCCGGATCCGGTTACTGGCGCCCGTGCCGTTCCGATTTATGAAACGACTTCTTATGTATTTGAAGATACAGATCATGCTAACGCCCTATTTGCTTTGCAAAAGCCAGGAAATATTTATACGCGTATTACCAACCCGACAGTAGATGTGTTTGAAAAGCGTGTGGCTGCATTGGAAAAGGGAGCAGCAGCAGTGGCGCTCTCATCAGGAATGGCTGCCATTTCCTTTTCAATTCTTAATCTGGCTCACGCGGGCGATGAAATTATAGCGGCAGCTAATTTATACGGAGGCACCTATAACCTTTTTGCCAATACGCTTCCTAAATACGGGATTAATGTAAAGTTTGTTGATTCTACTGATCCGGAAAATTTCCGCAAAGCGATCACTCCAAAAACAAAAGCTCTGTTTGGAGAAATTATCGGAAATCCTTCCTTGAATGTGCTTGATGTGGAAAAGGTGGCAGATATTGCTCATGAAAATGGTATTCCGCTCATTGTAGATAATACGTTTGCTTCTCCTTACGGGGCTAATCCGCTTGTTCGAGGGGCCGACATTGTCGTTCATTCCGCTACGAAATGGATCAGCGGCCATGGAACAGTCATCGGTGGTATAGTAGTAGATGGAGGAACATTCAATTGGAACAGTGAGAAGTTTCCTGGCTTTACGGAGCCGGATGAATCTTATAATGGTTTAAGATTTGCGGACCTGGAAGGCCCAGCCTTTGCTATCAAATTACGCGTACAGTTGTTACGGGATTTTGGCCCTTCCTTGAGTGCCCATAGCGCCTTCTTGTTGCTTCAAGGGCTGGAAACGTTGCATTTACGTATTCAGCGCCATCATGAAAACACGCTTGCTATCGTCGATTATTTGAAAAATCATCCGGCAGTAGATTGGGTATCTCATCCAAGCTTGGAGGATCATCCATCTCATGAATTAGCGAAGAAATACTTGGCTAATACGTTTGGTTCTATTGTTGTATTTGGCATTAAAGGCGGCCGCGAAGCAGGTAAAAAAGTGATTGATAACATTAAACTGTGGTCACATGTTGCCAATGTGGGGGATGGCAAGTCACTCATTATTCACCCGGCTTCTACCACACATCAGCAATTAAGCAGTGAAGACTTAGCAAAATCAGGTACGAAAGAAGAGATGATCCGTTTATCGATCGGACTGGAGTCAACAGAGGACCTGATTGCTGACTTGAATCAGGCGATTAAAAAAGCGACTGGCGTAGCTGTAGAAGCTTAACGCTTTTCCTTATTAAATAAAGAATATGACAGGCTTAAAATTATCCTCTCCTGCTTTTTTATGATAAAATAAAAAAGCAGGAGTTACTTTTTTTTCTTCTTTTTTCCGCTATTTCTTCTTCTACTTTTCTAGTTTCTTATCCATTCTTCTTCTCAGGAGGAAAAATAAAAAAACCGAATAAATGTTCGCTTTTTACTTGAAATTGTCTCAATAAAAAGGTATAGTTAGTATAGATTATGAAACAACATGTCACTGTGCATTTACTTAATAGATTGTTAATTTTAAGGAGGAATTTTAGTGAACGATCGTCAAGCAGCATTGGATATGGCCTTAAAGCAAATTGAAAAACAATTTGGTAAAGGGTCTATCATGAAATTAGGAGAACAAACAGACCGGAAAATTTCCACTAGTCCAAGCGGCTCGCTTGCTCTTGACGCAGCCCTTGGTGTAGGCGGTTATCCACGCGGTCGGGTCGTTGAGATCTATGGGCCGGAAAGCTCTGGTAAAACAACCGTGGCTCTTCACGCTATTGCTGAAGTACAAGCTGCCGGCGGTCAAGCTGCTTTCATTGATGCGGAGCATGCGCTTGATCCTGTATACGCTCAGAAATTAGGAGTCAACATTGATGAGTTGTTGCTTTCTCAGCCGGATACAGGCGAGCAAGCACTTGAAATTGCCGAAGCTCTCGTACGAAGCGGTGCTGTCGATATCCTGATTGTCGACTCGGTCGCAGCCCTTGTTCCAAAGGCTGAAATTGAAGGAGAAATGGGCGACTCCCATGTCGGCCTGCAGGCACGTTTAATGTCACAGGCGCTTCGCAAGCTGTCTGGTGCTATTAATAAATCTAAAACAATTGCAATCTTCATTAACCAAATTCGTGAGAAAGTCGGGATTATGTTCGGTAACCCGGAAACAACGCCTGGAGGCCGTGCGCTCAAGTTTTATAGCTCCGTCCGCCTGGAAGTTCGCCGTGCTGAAGCACTGAAACAAGGAAATGAAATTGTAGGAAACAAAACAAAGATTAAAGTAGTGAAAAATAAAGTGGCTCCTCCGTTCCGTGTAGCAGAAGTCGATATCATGTATGGAGAAGGAATCTCCAGAGAAGGTGAAATCATCGATATGGGATCAGAGGTAGATATTGTTCAAAAGAGCGGTGCCTGGTATTCATATAATGAGGAACGCCTTGGTCAAGGGCGTGAGAATGCAAAGCAGTTCTTAAAGGAAAATCCGGCTGTTCGTCAGGAGATTATGATGAAGATCCGCCAGCATTATGGTCTTGATGCTGACTTTGTAGAAGTAGAGGAAGCAGAAGAGACAGAAGAATTCAGTTTGCTTGACGAATAATAAACAGGAGCGGTGTCAGGAGACATCGCTCCTCTTGTTTTTTATTAGTCTCGAAGAAGACTGTTACCGTGATGAAACTCTTGACAAGAAATTTTCACAACTATAAAATTGAGATGTATATTTTACATTTTTTTCTCTTAAAAATGGAAATGAGAAGCTGTATATTGAAATGATAACACAATGTATCAGCCGACATGTTAAAAGCATGGCAAAAGTTCATAGCAAGAGGAGGTGAAAGGATGGAACCCATTACAATCATCTTCATTTTGCTTGGCCTAATCGTCGGTGTAGTTGTTGGCTATTTTGTTCGAAAGTCCATTGCAGAATCAAAGATTGCAGGAGCTAAAAGTGCTGCAGAGCAAATTATTGACGACGCAAAGCGTGAGGCAGAATCGCTAAAGAAAGAAGCCCTGCTTGAAGCAAAGGATGAAATTCACAAGCTTCGTACAGACACGGAGTTAGAACTTCGTGAACGAAGAAACGAATTGCAAAAACAAGAGAATCGTTTGTTACAGAAGGAAGAGAACCTCGACCGAAAAGATGAATCGCTGGATAAACGCGAATTACAGCTCGAGAAAAAAGAGGAGATTCTTGCTGAGAGACAACAACATATTGAAGAGATGGACAGCAAAGTGGAAGAGATGATCAAAAAGCAGCAGGCGGAACTAGAACGAATCGCCAGTCTTACTCGGGACGAAGCCCGCTCGATTATCTTGGATCGAACGGAGCAAGAGCTTGCGCACGATATTGCTGTAATGACAAAAGAGCAAGAAAACCGAGCGAAAGAAGAAGCAGACAAGAAAGCGAAGTCAATCCTTTCTCTTGCCATTCAGCGCTGTGCGGCCGATCATGTGGCAGAAACAACTGTATCAGTTGTTACTTTGCCAAATGATGAAATGAAAGGTCGTATCATTGGACGGGAAGGACGAAACATCCGTACACTGGAAACGCTGACAGGTATTGATTTGATTATTGATGATACACCGGAAGCAGTAATTCTCTCTGGATTTGACCCAATTCGTCGGGAAACTGCCAAGATTGCTCTTGAAAAACTCGTACAGGATGGACGTATCCATCCAGCGCGTATCGAAGAAATGGTAGATAAAGCGCGCAGAGAAGTAGATGAGCATATCCGGGAGGTCGGTGAGCAGACAACTTTCGAAGTAGGTGTTCATGGATTACATCCGGATTTGATTAAAATTCTTGGTCGATTGAAATATCGTACAAGCTACGGCCAGAATGTGCTGAAGCATTCCATGGAAGTTGCTTTCCTTACTGGCTTGTTGGCAGCAGAGCTTGGGGAAGATGAAACACTTGCCCGCCGTGCCGGCTTGCTTCATGACATCGGTAAAGCTGTCGATCATGAAGTGGAAGGAAGCCATGTAGAAATTGGTGTGGAACTCGCGACAAAATATAAAGAGCATCCAGTTGTTATTAATAGTATTGCTTCTCACCACGGAGACACTGAGCCAACTTCTATTATTGCTGTACTCGTGGCTGCAGCCGATGCACTGTCCGCTGCCAGACCGGGTGCCCGCAGTGAAACGCTGGAAAACTATATTCGCCGCCTGGAGAAACTCGAGGAAATTGCCGAATCTTATGAGGGCGTAGAGAAATCTTTTGCTATCCAAGCTGGACGCGAAGTGCGGATTATCGTTAAGCCTGAACAGGTGGATGATTTGCAAGCGCACCGACTGGCACGTGATATTCGGAAACGAATTGAGGGAGAGCTTGATTATCCAGGTCATATTAAAGTAACAGTCATAAGAGAAACGCGTGCTGTGGAATATGCGAAATAAAGCGGTGTGAGTGATCACACCGCTTTCCCTATGGGGAAATAAAGGTAAGGAAAGGAATTTATATGAGGATATTATTTGTAGGCGATGTTGTCGGGTCTCCAGGGCGCGACATGATTAATCAGTATTTACCAAGACTTAAAAATAAGTATCGGCCAGAGCTGACAATCGTTAATGGAGAAAATGCTGCTTCAGGACGGGGGATTACCGAAAAAATTTACCGCCAGTTTTTAGTAGACGGGGCTGACGTGGTTACGCTTGGCAACCATGCTTGGGATAATAGGGATGTTTTCGAATTTATTGATGAGGCCAATGCACTCGTTCGGCCGGCTAATTTTCCAGAAGGCACTCCAGGAACTGGATTGTTATTCATTAAGCGTGCCGGTGTAGAAGCGGCAGTGATTAATCTTCAAGGGCGTACATTTATGCCCGCTCTTGATTGTCCCTTTGAAAAAGCCAAAGCACTCGTCGCCAAAGCACGTGAACGGACGCCGATTATTTTTGTTGATTTTCATGCGGAAGCGACAAGTGAAAAACAGGCAATTGGCTGGTTTTTAGATGGAAATGTGTCTGCTGTGATAGGAACACATACTCATGTGCAAACAGCGGATAATCGCATTTTGCCAAAAGGCACAGCGTACTTATCAGATGTTGGAATGACAGGACCATATGATGCGATTCTTGGTATGGAGAAGGAAGCAGTTTTAAAGAAATTTGTCACAGGGCTGCCGGTGCGATTTGAAGTGCCGAAAAGTGGAAGAACACAATTAAGCGCTTGTTTGATTGAAGTTGATAAAAAAACAGGAAAAGCCAAAGCTATTGACCGTATTCTCATTAATGAGGATACACCATTTATTGCTGAGTAGCCTGGTGTCCCCTTTTGTTTAACGAGTGATCCGAGCGAGATAAGCCTGCTAAAGCGCGCTGCTTTTTCTCTAGCTGAAAAGGCTACTATGTGAAGTTCCTAGGGTTTCTTAGTTGAAGTCTGTAATACAGGAGCCTGTCCTCGAATATAGTAGAAATGGAAGGATAGCGAGCAACTATGTTCACTTAAATGAGCATTCGGTATCGTTTAACAAAAGGAGGACAAGAAATGGAGATATTAAAAGTTTCGGCAAAATCTAATCCTAATTCTGTAGCTGGTGCACTTGCCGGTGTTCTTCGGGAAAGAGGGGCGGCTGAAATTCAGGCAATTGGGGCTGGTGCGCTTAATCAAGCGGTCAAGGCAGTAGCGATTGCACGAGGATTTGTTGCTCCAAGCGGGGTAGATTTAATTTGCATCCCAGCTTTTACAGACATTATGATTGAAGGAGAAGAACGAACTGCAATCAAATTGATTGTCGAACCTCGATAACATCATAAATATGGATAAAAACCGGCCTTTTGATAGTACAGGAGAAGAAGGATTAGTCTTCTGCTCTGCTTTCTTAAGGCGGGTTTTTCTTTTTTTACGCTTTGTTGTTTCGCCTTTATGAATCAGAAACATTTCTGAAAGGGATGAGAAAAATGGTGTTTGATGCACACTGTGACGTCTTATATCAATTACAAAAAGATCCAAAGAAAAATTTTAATGATCCTTCCTTGCATGTGACACACAGCAGACTTAAACGAGCGAAAGCCAAGGTTCAATGCTTTGCGATCTTTCTTCCAACTTCAGTGAGGCCAAACGATCGGTTCCGCTCGGCATTAGAGCAAATTGATTTATTTTACAAGAAGGTGATTGATCCCTATCCAGATATGAAAGTGATTACAACTAGGCGGGAATTGGAAGAGCTGAAAAACGGAGAAATTGGCGCCGTACTTACGCTCGAAGGCGGTGAGGCAATTGAAGAAGACCCATTAAAGCTATCGACCCTATACCGGCTCGGTGTAAGGTCCGTCGGTTTAACGTGGAATCACACTAATGCTTTGGCAGACGGTGCTATGACTAAAAGGGGAGCGGGTATAACTGAATTTGGAAGTCGCGTTGTCCGTATGCTGAATGAATGGAAGGCTTGGACAGATGTATCTCATTTGTCGGAGAAGGCCTTTTGGGATGTAATGGAACAGGCTGATCATCCAATTGCTAGTCATTCAAATTGCTACAGCCTTTGTCCGCATCCGCGCAATTTGAAAGATGATCAAATTCAAGCATTAATTGAAAAGGATAGCGTGGTCGGCCTCTCCTTTGTACCGTTTTTTATTAAGGAACATGGAAAGGTATATGCTCAAGACTTGCTGAAGCACGTAGAGCATATTTGTGAACTGGGGGGTGAAAACCATCTTGGTTTCGGCTCGGATTTTGATGGCATTGACGAAATGATTCAAGGTTGGGATTCATATGAGGCCTACGAGCAATGGACAGAGATTCTTCAAAAGTACTATTCCGCCAGCCAAGTAGAAAAGTTTCTTTGGACGAATTTTTCAAGTCGATTTCCGGGATGAGGGTCGCGTTTAGCTATAGTGATTCAACTGTAAAAGTGATAAACTAAAAAAGTAATAGTTTTGAAGATCCGAATGTACTGAAGGAGTTGTATATTTTATGATAAATCAGCTTTCCTGGAAAGTCGGAGGACAACAGGGGGAAGGGATTGAAAGTACCGGGGAAATCTTTTCTACCGCTTTGAACCGTCTCGGATACTTTCTCTACGGGTACCGCCATTTTTCATCCCGAATTAAAGGCGGCCATACCAATAATAAAATTCGTGTGAGCACGACTCCTGTCCGTGCGGTCGCGGATGATTTAGATATTTTAGTGGCATTTGACCAGGAAACCATTGATGTCAACTATGGGGAGCTTCACGATCAGGGAATCATCATCGCAGATGCTAAGTTCAATCCAGTGAAGCCAGATCAGGCAAAGGCAGAATTGTATGTCGTTCCTTTCACAGAAATCGCGGCTGAACTGGGTACGTCGTTGATGAAGAACATGGTAGCTGTAGGGGCCACATGCGCTGTTATTAATTTAGATGTACACGTGTTTACCAATGTAGTAGAAGAAATTTTTGGCCGCAAGGGAGAAGCCGTTGTCCAGAAGAACATGGAAGCGATTCAACAAGGCTATCAATATATGTGTGACCAGCTTGGCAGCAAAGTAGGAGCCATGCAGCTTGAAGCGGCAGATGGACATCAGCGGATGTTCATGATCGGCAATGATGCGATCGCACTCGGTGCCCTGGCGGGCGGTGTCCGTTTGATGGCGGCTTACCCGATTACGCCAGCTTCTGAAATTATGGAATACTTGATCGACAAGCTGCCGAAGGTCGGCGGAACGGTCATTCAAACAGAAGATGAAATTGCGGCAGCCACGATGGCGATCGGTGCCAATTATGGCGGCATTCGTTCCTTTACCGCTTCTGCGGGACCGGGTCTCTCTTTAATGATGGAAGCGATTGGCCTGGCGGGGATGACAGAAACGCCGCTCGTTGTCGTTGATACTCAGCGGGGGGGTCCATCTACCGGCTTGCCAACAAAGCAAGAACAGTCCGACTTACTGGCGATGATTTACGGAACCCATGGCGAAATCCCGAAAATCGTGATGGCGCCAAGCACGGCAGAAGAAGCCTTTTATGATACGGTGGAAGCCTTTAATCTCGCAGAAGAATATCAATGTCCGGTGATTCTTCTATCTGACTTGCAGCTATCTCTTGGCAAACAAACCGTCGAACCGCTGGACTACAGCCGAGTAGAAATCCGCCGAGGCAAACTTGTTCAAGAAGAGCTGCCGGAGCTGGATGGAAAAGCTTACTTTAAACGCTATGAAGTGACAGAGGATGGAGTTTCCCCTCGAGTGATCCCTGGCATGAAGCATGGCATTCACCACGTAACAGGGGTGGAGCATGATGAGACCGGAAGGCCGTCCGAAGGAGCGGCTAATCGCCAGGCTCAAATGGACAAGCGGATGAGAAAGCTGGAGCAGATCCGCTTTGATACACCGGTCTATAAAAACGCTCAGCATGAAGAAGCTGATTTATTGTTGATCGGATTTAATTCCACTCGCGGGGCGATTGAAGAAGCGATGGAACGGTTAGAGCAGGAGGGGGTAAAAGTCAACCATGCTCAAATTAGACTCATTCATCCGTTCCCGTCAGAAGAAATCTTGCCGCTGATCGAGTCAGCGAAAAACGTGCTTGTCGTAGAAAATAATGCGACTGGCCAATTGGCGAATATCATTAAAATGAATGTAGGCCACATTCAGAAAGTGAAAAGCCTGCTAAAATATGACGGCAATCCATTCCAGCCGCATCATATTTACCATGGCAGCAAAGAACTTTTCCCATTACAAGGAGCGGTTACAAATGGCAACGTTTAAAGATTTTCGAAATGATGTAAAACCAAACTGGTGTCCAGGCTGCGGTGACTTTTCTGTCCAGGCGGCGATTCAGCGGGCGGCGGCCAATATCGGCTTGACGCCGGATCAGCTTGCGGTTATTTCCGGCATCGGCTGTTCGGGACGTATTTCAGGCTACATTAAATCATACGGCCTTCATGGGATTCATGGGCGATCACTGCCGATTGCTCAAGGAGTGAAGATGGCCAACAAAGACTTAACGGTGATTGCTTCTGGCGGAGACGGCGATGGATTCGCCATCGGCATGGGGCATACGATTCATGCGATGCGCCGCAATATTGATATGACTTATATTGTGATGGATAATCAAATTTACGGGTTAACAAAGGGGCAAACCTCTCCTCGCTCTGCTCAGGGATTTGTAACAAAGTCCACTCCGAAAGGAGCGATTGAAGGAACGGTCTCTCCCATGGAGCTGGCGCTGACAAGTGGCGCTACATTTGTCGCTCAAAGCTTCTCTACGGACCTGAAGGACTTAACGGCCATCATTGAAGCGGGCATCAACCATAAGGGCTTTTCTATTATTAACGTGTTCAGCCCATGTGTGACCTATAATAAAATTAACACCTATGATTGGTTTAAAGAAAACTTAACGAAGCTTTCTGCGATTGAAGACTATGATTCTTCCAATCGGGAGATGGCGATGAATACGCTGATGCAACACAACGGCCTCGTAACAGGGATCATTTATCAGGATAAAGAAAGAGCTTCTTATCAAGAGCTTGTGCATGGCTATGCAGAAGAACCGCTGGCCAGCCAAGACCTGCAGCTAGGCGATGAAATGTTTAATAACCTTGTGAAGGAATTTATATGATAAAAAAACCGCCATTGGCGGTTTTTTTATTTCAAAATAGGATTAATAAGAAAAAATAATGCTTTATTCTATCTAGTGAAATTGTTAGTATTCATCTATTGTTTAATCAAATGGAAAGCTATATACTAAAATAATGTGTACCACTTAACAAAAGATATTTCTCACTTTAAATATGGTTTATTGTCGTTTTTGCTAGAAAAGAAAGGAGTTTTTCTGATGAATGAAGAGCAACGTCTTCAGGGACAGCAAGTAAAAGAGAAAAATCCAACGGACAAAAAATCCGAAAAGGATTACAGTAAATATTTTGAAACCGTCTTTTTACCGCCTTCTTTAAAGGAAGCAAAAAAGCGGGGGAAAGAAGAAGTAGCCTACCATAAAGATTTTAAGATCGACGAACAGCTTCGCGGCATGGGAGACGGGAAGAAGTTTTATATACGCACGTATGGCTGCCAGATGAACGAACATGACACAGAAGTAATGGCGGGCATCTTCATGGCTCTTGGCTATGAAGCAACGGATACAGTAGAGGATGCGAACGTTATCTTGCTCAACACGTGTGCGATTCGTGAAAATGCAGAAAATAAAGTGTTTGGTGAGCTTGGTCACTTGAAGCATTTAAAACAGCAGCGACCTGATCTATTGTTAGGTGTGTGCGGGTGTATGTCACAAGAAGAGTCTGTCGTAAATAAAATTTTAAAAACCTATAATCATGTTGATATGATTTTTGGCACACATAACATTCACCGCCTTCCACATATTTTAAATGATGCCTACATGTCGAAGGAAATGGTTGTTGAGGTATGGTCAAAAGAAGGGGACGTAGTAGAAAACCTTCCAAAAGTACGTCGGGGAAATATTAAAGCATGGGTAAATATTATGTACGGCTGTGATAAATTCTGTACGTATTGTATCGTTCCTTATACACGCGGAAAGGAACGGAGCCGACGCCCAGAGGACATTATTCAAGAGGTGCGTCATTTAGCTGCTCAAGGCTATCAGGAAATTACACTTCTTGGCCAAAATGTTAATGCCTATGGAAAAGATTTCGAAGACATAGAATACGGTCTCGGTGATTTAATGGACGAAATGAGAAAAATCGATATTCCGCGCGTTCGCTTCACAACGAGTCATCCGCGTGACTTCGACGATCATCTGATTGAAGTGTTAGCGAAAAAGGGCAATTTAATGGATCATATTCATTTGCCAGTTCAGTCAGGATCTACAGATGTATTAAAAATTATGGCACGCAAATATACGCGCGAACAATTCCTTGAGCTTGTTCGCAAAATCAAAGCAGCCATCCCGGATGTTGCGTTAACAACTGATATCATCGTCGGCTATCCGAATGAAACAGAGGAGCAATTTGAAGAAACCATTTCTCTGTACCGTGAGGTGGGCTTTGAGTCCGCTTATACGTTTATTTATTCTCCACGTGAAGGCACGCCTGCTGCTAAGATGAAAGACAACGTTCCGATGGAAGTGAAGAAAGAGCGGCTGCAGCGCCTAAATGCGGTAGTAAACGAATTGTCAGCTGAAGCATTAAAGAAATATGAAGGACAAGTTGTTCCTGTGCTCGTTGAAGGGGAAAGCAAGAACAATCCGGACATTTTGGCCGGATACACGAACAAAAATAAATTAGTTAATTTCAAGGGGCCGAAAACGGCAATCGGCAAAATTGTAAATGTAAAAATAACTGATGCAAAAACTTGGTCCTTAAACGGAGAAATGATTGAAGAACATCAATTGGCTGAGGTGGAGTAAAATGGCAAAGTATACAAAAGATGATATTCTCGCACAAGCAACAGAGCTGGCTAAAATGATTGCAGAAACCGACGAGGTTGCATTCTTTAAAGAGGCAGAAGCAAAAATTCATGAAAACCAAAAAGTGCGTGAAAAAATTGCCAGTTTAAAAAGCTTGCAGAAACAAGCGGTGAATTTTCAGCATTACGGCAAGACAGAAGCGTTAAAAATGGTCGAAGAAAAAATGTTGAAAATTGAACAGGAATTAGATGAGATTCCTGTTGTCCAGCAGTTTAAAGAATCACAGGTAGAAGTAAATGATATTTTGCAAATCGTTACATCCGCTATCTCCAACACAGTAACAGACCAGATTATTGAATCAACTGGCGGCGATTTGCTTCGCGGTGAAACAGGAGCCCAAGTTAGAAACAGCACGCCAGGAAGCTGCAGCTAATAAGTAGGCAAACGAAAGACATCAGCTCTCTATGCTGGTGTCTTTTTTATGACTAGAGAATATGAAAATCCACTTTCTCGGCAGTAGGGTTTTAGAGGAGTTATCTTTGCTTTTCTAACTTTTTATATGTTCTAGGCACATGTCTCGCTCTTGGTGCATATGATAGATAGAGAACAAGCGAGGAGGGACGCTCGGATGGCAGAATATAGAGAGATTATTACAAAGTCGGTTGTTGCTAAAGGCCGAAAATTTACTCAGACGCATCACACCATTTGTCCGCCACATCACCCATCGAGCATTTTAGGTTGCTGGATTATTAACCATGAGTATAAAGCAAAAAAGATGGGGAAAAAGGTAGAGGTTCATGGAACATACGATATTAACGTATGGTATTCGCATCATGACAATACGAAAACTTCAGTCGTAACGGAAAAAGTAAGTTATAAAGATGTTATTAAGTTGAAATATCGCGATGAAAATTGTTTTGATGATAATGAAGTGATGGCTCGGGTGCTGCAACAGCCAAATTGCTGTGAAGCGGTATGTTCGCCAAAGGATAATAAAATCATTGTTCAGGCTGAGCGCGAATTCTTGGTTGAAGTGGTCGGGGAAACAAAAATTTGCGTAGCGGTCCACCCTTATGGATGTGAGGATGAAGATTGGGACAGCGACATTGATGACGAAGACTATGAAGAATTAGATACAGCTTTTATAGAGAATAAAAAAGAAGATTAACGTAATGAGCAGGCTCTGAATACAGCCTGCTCATTTTTGTGGGCTGCGTACGGCAGAGGGAGGGGAAATATGATATAATGTAAAGTTGAAAATAGACAGGTTTTCTTGAAAGGGATTGGACAATATATGGAACAATATACGCCGATGATCCGGCAATATTTAGCGATAAAGGCACAATATGAGGATGCCTTTTTGTTTTTTCGTTTAGGAGATTTCTATGAAATGTTTTTTGAAGATGCAACGAAAGCCAGCCAGTTGCTTGAAATTACGTTAACGAGCAGAGATGGCGGATCGTCTGCACGTATACCGATGTGCGGGGTGCCCTACCATTCGGCGGCTGCTTATATAGAACAGTTAATCGAACTTGGCCATAAGGTCGCTATTTGCGAACAGACTGAAGATCCAAAGCAAGCAAAAGGTGTCGTTAAACGCGAAGTCGTACAGCTTATCACCCCTGGCACTGTCATGGAAGGCAAGGGGCTTCACGATAAAGAAAACAATTATATCGCGGCTCTCTTCTGTGAAAATGAGGATACATACAGCCTGGCCTTTTGTGATTTATCTACTGGTGAAAGTCGAACGACAGCTTTAACGACACTCGATGAAGTACTGAATGAACTATCTACTTTACGGGCAAAGGAGGTAGTGACGAAGCAGGATTTGGATGAGAATGTAAGAAAGGCGTTAAAGGAGCGGCTTGGTGTTACGCTTTCTTATGAAGAGCAAACAGCTGCAAGGGATGAATTCGTGTCTTTAACCGAACAGATTACTGTTTCCGGAATGCAGCAGGCCGCCCATCTGCTGTTTCATTATCTGCACCGCACGCAAAAGCGGAGTCTCACTCACTTACAGCCAGTTGAAGTCTATGAAGTCCATCAATTTATGAAGATCGATTTTTATTCCAAACGCAATCTTGAGCTAACGGAAACGATTCGTTCGAAAAACAAAAAGGCTCATTGCTTTGGCTTTTGGATGAAACGATGACGGCGATGGGCGGCCGGATGCTGAAGCGTTGGATTGACCGTCCGCTGATCAACCGACGACAAATTAATGAACGTTTGTCAATGGTGGAGAAATTGATACAATCGTTTTTTGAGCGCCAGGAAATCCGGGAGATGTTAAAGGAAGTGTATGATCTGGAGCGCCTTGCTGGACGGGTCGCTTTCGGAAATGTCAACAGCCGCGATTTGATTCAGTTAAAGAAATCCTTGCAGCAGATTCCACTGCTGAAGGATTTGCTGCTTAAAATTCAAAACGATGAAATTCAAGCACTCTCGAAAAATATGAATCCGTGTGAAGAGTTGACCGACCTTCTCGAACAAGCTTTTGTTGATAATCCGCCGTTATCTGTTAAAGAAGGCGGCATGATCAGAGACGGCTTTCATGCGGAGCTTGATGAGTATAGAGATGCAAGCCGCAACGGAAAAGATTGGATTGCCAACTTGCAGCAGGAAGAGAGAGAAAGAACAGGCATCAAGTCATTAAAGATTGGCTATAATCGTATCTTTGGCTATTACATTGAAATTACAAAAGCGAACCTTCATTTGCTTCAGGACAGCCGCTATGAACGCAAACAAACATTAGCAAACTGTGAGCGTTTTATCACGCCGGAATTAAAGGAAAAGGAAACGCTGATTTTGCAAGCTACAGAAAAGATTATTGACCTGGAGTATGAGCTGTTTCTTGAAATCCGTGAGCAGGTGAAATCATTTATTCCTGAGCTTCAGGAACTTTCTAGACTTGTGAGCGAATTAGACGTGCTGCAATGCTTCGCTGAAGTCAGTGAGAAGCGAAAATATATAAGACCGGAATTAACGGAAAGCCGAGAGCTTTTCATTAAAGAGGGGCGCCATCCTGTCGTGGAAAAAGTCATGGATTCCCAGGAATACGTTCCGAATGACTGTTTCATGAACGGCGAGAGGGAAATGCTTCTTGTCACCGGTCCGAATATGTCAGGGAAAAGCACGTATATGAGACAGATCGCTTTAACAGCCATTATGGCTCAAATTGGCTGTTTCGTTCCTGCACAGGAAGCTAAGTTGCCTGTTTTCGATCAGGTGTTTACAAGAATCGGGGCAGCGGATGATTTGATCTCGGGCCAAAGTACGTTTATGGTGGAAATGCTGGAGGCTAAAAATGCTATTACCCATGCAACGAACCAATCTTTGATTCTCTTTGATGAAATTGGCCGCGGCACATCAACCTATGATGGAATGGCGCTTGCTCAAGCGATCATTGAGCATATTCATGAGCATATTCAAGCCAAGACGCTGTTTTCTACCCATTATCATGAATTAACTGTTTTAGAGGAATCCCTTCCTCAGTTGAAAAATGTACATGTCAGTGCAATTGAACAAAATGGCCGTGTGGTTTTTCTTCACAAAATAAAAGAAGGAGCGGCCGATAAAAGCTACGGCATTCATGTGGCGCAGCTGGCTGAGCTTCCTCGTGAGCTCATTGAGCGAGCAAATGAGATCCTGACGGAATTAGAACAGAAAGAACAGCCTGATTTACGAAAGCAGCCGAAGGAAACAGCAGAAGCAGCCGGCCAGCTCTCTTTCTTCAGCGAACCTGTTGCTCCTCCTCCTACGCCGCAGACAGATAAAGAGAAAAAGATTATTGAAGAGTTAAAGTCCTACGATTTACTGGAAATGACTCCTCTTGATGCAATGAATGCCCTCTATGCGCTTCAAAAGAAAATAAAGAGGTAGTCAGACAAAGAAAAGCAGGTGAAGCAAATGGGAAAAATTATTCAGCTGGATGATACACTTTCGAATAAAATTGCTGCCGGTGAAGTAGTAGAACGCCCTGCTTCTGTTGTGAAGGAGCTCGTCGAGAATTCAGTCGATGCTGGAAGTTCAGTTATTGAGGTTGACGTGGAAGAAGCAGGGCTGGAAAGCATCCGTATTCTTGACAATGGAGCAGGAATAGAGCCGGATGATGTATTGAAAGCTTTTTCCCGTCATGCGACAAGTAAAATCAAAGATGAAAATGATTTATTTCGCATTCGGACGCTAGGCTTTCGAGGCGAAGCGCTGCCGAGCATTGCTTCTGTATCCGAGCTTTCGATGACGACCGGAACGGGGGAAGGTCCGGGAACAGAGATCATTCTTTCGGGAGGGATTGTTCAGAAGCACGGTCCGGCAGCCAGCCGCAAAGGAACGGATATAAAAGTGTCTGGGTTGTTTTTTAACACCCCGGCACGTTTGAAATATATGAAAACGATTCACACCGAGCTTGGTAACATCACAGATGTAGTCAATCGGCTCGCTTTGGCCCATCCGGAGGTAGCCATAAGACTGCGCCACAATGGGAGAGAGTTGCTGCAGACAACAGGAAATGGAGATGTCCGCCAAGTACTTGCGGCGATTTACGGGTTAAATACGGCCAAAAAGATGATTCCTGTGGCAGCTTCCTCCTTGGATTTCCAAGTAGACGGCTGGATTTCGTTGCCGGAAATTACTCGCGCTTCCAGAAACTATCTTTCTGTCATGGTGAACGGGAGATTCATTAAAAATTACAGCCTGGCAAAAGCGATTCAGGAAGGTTACCATACACTGCTTCCAATTGGGCGGTATCCCATTGCTTTAGTGAATATTGTCATGGACCCGATACTAGTCGATGTCAATGTTCACCCTGCCAAGCTAGAAGTGCGTTTTAGCAAAGAACTAGAGTTACAGGAAGTTATTACAACTGCTATCCGTGAAGCTTTCCAAAAAGAAATGTTGATTCCTTCGGCAGCACCAGCAGTGAAGCAAGCAAAACCGCTTTCCCGGCAAGAGGAATTTTCGTTTGATGACAGCCGGAAGCAAGTGAAAACAGAAACTAGCTTTGAAAAAAAGTTTCGCCCTACCACATTGTCCCAGCGCGAATCGTTACTGCCGACGGATAAAATGAAAGAGTTGTATACGAAAGAGCTTTACGAAGTAAATGCTGATCAAGCGGACGATGACCATCCGGTGGAGTCGAAAGAAACAGAAGAGATCATTCAACAGACCGAATTTATACCTTCCACACCGACAGATCTCGTAGCAGAGACCTTCTCAGAAGAAATTGAGTATGAAACACACGAGATACATGAGACAACAGAAAGCAGATTGCCGCCTCTTTATCCAATTGGGCAAATGCACGGCACATATATTTTTGCCCAAAATGAAAGAGGTTTGTACATGATTGATCAGCATGCCGCCCAGGAAAGATTGAAATATGAATTTTTCCGGGAGAAAGTGGGACAAGTAGAAAAAGAATTGCAAGATATGCTTGTGCCCATCACGCTGGATTATTCAGCCGATGACTGTATTAAAATTACTGAACATCTGCACGAATTGGAAAGTGTCGGCGTGTTTTTGGAACCATTCGGTGAGAGAGCTTTTATCGTCCACTCCCATCCGCAATGGTTTCCTAAAGGAGAAGAACAGCAAATGATCGAGGGCATCATTGAGCAAATGCTGTCCATGAAAAAGGTTGATATTAAAAAGTTACGGGAGGAAGCTGCGATTATGATGAGCTGCAAAGCCTCCATCAAAGCGAATCATCATTTACGGAACGATGAGATCCAGCAGCTGCTTGATGATCTGCGACATAGCAGCGATCCATTCACTTGTCCGCACGGCCGGCCAATCATCATTCACTATTCCACCTACGAAATAGAGAAAATGTTTAAACGCATTATGTGATCGAAAAAAGGTCAGCCTCCCGAAAGGCTGACCTTTTTTTAATGGCTCAAGAAGAAAACTGTTGGCTTGCCAATTTTTGATAGAGTGAATGAGTTTGAGACAGTGTGTCATGCGTGCCAATGCCTGTAATTTTCCCTCGTTCGATGACGACGATTTGGTCGGCGTTTACGATGGTGGATAAGCGATGCGCTATGACAAGGGTCGTCCGGCCAGTCATTAATTGGTCGAGCGCTTTTTGGACAAGCCGTTCTGAGTCACTGTCCAAGTTAGAAGTCGCCTCGTCAAGAAGCAAAATTTGCGGGTTACGCATAAAGGCCCGGGCAATCGCTATCCGCTGCCGCTGGCCACCTGATAGTTTGATTCCTCGTTCGCCGACTTCTGTGTTATATTGATCGGGAAACCCCTCAATAAACTCAGCGGCATTAGCTAGCTTTGCGGCTCTTTTTATCTCGTCCTCTTTAATCGGGCCCCCCATGCCGTAACAAATATTATCGCGAATGGAACCCGACATAATGGGACTTTCTTGGGAAACATAACCGATGGATGTGCGCCACGAACGAAGGTCAAATTCGCTGATGGGATGCTCTCCCAAGAAAATTTCTCCTTGCACAGGTTGATAAAAGCGCTCAAGCAAAGCAAAGAGAGTGGTTTTGCCGCTGCCGCTCGGGCCGACAAAGGCCGTTGTTTTTCCGGTCGGAATATGAAGATTCATATTTTTGAGCACAGCATGATTTTCCTCGTAACCAAAAGTCAGGTCTTTAAGTGATAGATGCTGTGCTGGCTGAACGACAGGCAAGCCGGCTGCTTCTGATTCTTTTTTCAGTGTTAGAATGGATTGAATTCTTTCTGTCGCTCCCATGGCTTTTTGAAAAGCTGTAAAGAATGAAGCCATTTGGCTAAAGGGGATGACAATCTGGAACATGTAAATAATAATAGCAACGAGTGAACCGGCTGTAAGGGCTCCAGAGGCAACACGGACACCGCCGTAACCGATTAATACGACAAGGACGAGCATCATGATCACTGTCATAAAAGGAGAAATGACAGCCTGGACCCGCGCTTCTTTCAATCCATAACGAAAAAGCTCCTGAATACGGTAGAAACCTTTTTCTCTTTCCGCCTTTTCAGCGCTGTACGCCTTAACGAGTCGGATATCTGTGAGCACCCTGCCGAGATCAGCAGAAAAACCGGCCATTTCGGTTTGAGTATCCTTGGAAATGCGATACATTTTTCTGCCGAGCGGCATAATGATCAAAATAGAAACTGGGGCAGCGAGAAGCATAATGACGGTCATTTTCCAATCAATGAAAAGCAAAATAACAATGGCGCCAAGGATGGAGATGATCCCAGTGACAAATGAGACGAGGTGCTGGACGATCAAAGTTTTAACCGTGTTTGTATCCTGAGTAATCCGGCTCATCGTTTCTCCAGATTCATGCTCGTCAAAGTAAGAAACGGGCAATTCAAGGACTTGGTTCCATACTCTTCTCCGCACAGAAGAAACGACTGCTTCCCCAATATAGCTCATCAAGTAGTAGGAGAAACCACCTGAAACAGTCTGAACGAGAAAGCTGCCAGCAAGGAAGAGAATAACGGATGTTTGCAGTTGATTGTGGGCAAGTTGGTCAACGAGATCTTTCGTAAATAAAGGAACGACAAGCCCGGCGAGTGTTTCGGCTATACTTAACAGGATGGCCCCGGCAATGATCCACTTTGACAGGCGGGCTTTTGTAAATAAGTGTACAAAGGGCTTCCATTGTTGGAAATTTGTTTGTTCAGTTTTTTCCATTTTCTATTCCTCCTTTTCTTTATAATAAGTCATCGCTTGTTCGAGCCACTTCTCTTCTTCAGGACTAAATGGGTAAGGAAACAGCCATGGATCTTCTTCCAGATCGGTAGCAAAATAAGTTTCCAGCGTATGGAAATCACCGCCGGCTACTTCTGCTGCCAGCTCTATTAATTCCGTCACTAATTGTTCAACAGCGCTGCTTTTTGGATCTGAAAAGGCCAGTTCCTTTATGCGCGAAAACAAGTCCATCGCTCTTTTCTCGATCTCTTCTTGGTTATTCTTTATTCGATCGAATAATTCATCAATGTATGGCGATGGTACAACGGATTTCATCCAGCTTTTATGATCATCCTCCATCTGAACATTATTAATCATTGAAACAAAGATATCGGTATGCAACGTGCCGCCTCTTTCTATTTGATCAATGGCAAGGCTTAGTAGCCGGATAGCGTCATTTAACTGTTCGCGCTTTTTTTCCATAAGGTCGCGCTGAAAGATAAGAGAGTCTTTTTCATTCCATGTGTCTTTACGAATAAAGTCAGCAATCTCTTCCAGTGAAAACCCTAAAAATTTAAGAGAAACAATTTTTTGAAGTATCCACAAGTCACTTTCTTGGTAATAACGATGTCCGCTTGATGTCCGTTTAGCTGCTAGAAGGCCAATTTCATCATAATATTGCAAGGTTCTCGCTGTCAGGCCGCTCATCTTTTTAAATTGGCCAATAGTAAATGTTTTCGCCATTTTGCTTTCCTCCATCCACTTAATAAGTCCATTCTAAAACATTACGTTACGTGAAGTGCAAGATGAAAAAACCAGATTTTCCACATACATTTAAAATGTAGAACTTCTCGTATTTATCTCTCTATACGTTCTAAACGAAATAGCCTAATATAGAAAAGGGAGAAGTACTTTTAATCTGTTGATGGGATGGAGACGGTTCTTCGGAATCTACAAGAGGTGAATAAGAGTTGTTATGGTGAACACAAGAGAGAGTTTTCGATTACGTATACTTGTTAGTATTATAGCGATTTCCGGATTTAGTCAGGGAATGCTGCTGCCGCTGATCGCTGTTTTGTTTGAGAGGGAAGGGATGTCGGCTTCGTTAAATGGATTAAATGCAGCTGGTTTATATATTGGAATTTTGCTTGTTTCACCGTTTATGGAAAGACCGCTGCGGCAGTTCGGTTATAAGCCGGTCATCATCGGAGGCGGGCTGCTCGTTATTGTCGCTCTTTTTTCTTTTCCTTTATGGAAGTCCTTTTGGTTTTGGTTTATTTTGCGGCTGCTGATTGGAATCGGTGATCATGCGCTTCATTTTGGCACCCAGACATGGATCACCTCTTTTTCGTCACCGGAGCGGCGCGGGCGAAATATTTCGCTCTATGGATTATTTTTTGGCTTGGGTTTTGCCACTGGTCCGCTCATGACCGGTCTTATCCATTATAGCGAATCTTTGCCGTTTATTGTTTCGGGGGTGCTTTGTCTTATTTGTTGGGTCTTTTTATTCTTCCTGAAAAATGACTTTCCAGAACAGCAGGTGGAAACCAATTCGACGTGGGAAACTCTGAAGCGCTTCAGAGAAGCGTCTCGCTATGGATGGATTGCCTTTTTGCCGACATTTGCTTATGGATTCTTAGAAGCTTCTTTTAATGGCATTTATCCAATTTATGGGGTTCGAACCGGATTGTCTGTTCAAGAAATTTCTGTCATTTTGATGTCATTTGCTATCGGAGGAATTGTTTTCCAGTTCCCGCTAGGTGTATTGAGCGATAAGTATGGACGGAAAAGAGTGTTAGCGGTTGTATTGTTAGCGGGTACGGTTTTGTTTTTTAGCGCCGCATTGATCGACCACTTATATTATTTACTGTTAGTGAGTATTTTTCTTGCTGGCATGCTTGTTGGTTCCACTTTCAGCCTTGGAATCAGCTTTATGACCGATCTAATGCCTAGACAATTCCTGCCGACAGGCAATCTTCTGTGCGGCATGGCCTTCAGCATCGGTAGTTTAACCGGTCCATACTTGGGAGGGATGGCTTTACAGTTGTTTGAGAGCATCAGCTTTTTCACGGTCATTAGCGCTATTTTTGCACTCGTTACCATGATCTTTTTTTGGTATGGAGGGAAACCTTTAAAGAAAGACAACATACTCCCCCTTGACTGATAAGCAGATGAAGAAAGTTTAAATGAAAAGGAGTGTAGCGGATGAATTTTCACGGACAAAAAATTTTGCCGGCTGTCCGGACAATGAAGGATTTTGATAAAATGCTGGACACTCCATTTGAGTATGGTGTGTTTTTAGATCTTCATATAGGCATGGTAAAGAGTGTTTTTGACTATGCAAAGCAGCACGGAAAGAAAATGTTCCTGCATCTCGATCTAATTCACGGACTAACAAGTGATGAATATGCGGCCGAGTTTGTAGCACAATATGCCAAGCCATATGGAATTATTTCAACAAAAGGCAGTGCCATTGTCAGAGCGAAGCAAAAAGGAATGCTGGCGACACAGCGGGCATTCATTATCGATTCAAGCGCCCTCGAGCGCAGTGTGAAATTAATTGAACGGACAGACCCTGATTATATCGAGGTGCTGCCGGGCGTCGTACCGAAGATTATTAAAGAGCTGCATGAAAAAACAAAAAAGCCAATCTTCGCCGGCGGATTGATTGAAACGAGAGAGGAAGTAGAAGAGGCCCTGCAGGCGGGGGCATGCGCCATCACAACCTCTGATCGAGAGCTGTGGAAATTATATTATTAAAAGTTAGGTTGTTGTAAATTAGTTGATGGCGCTTTCAAAACATGTTATCTTAAAAATAAGTTAATAATTTGTGAGGGAGAACAAAGAGATTCACAACACACGCTATTTCAGGCGGTTGTTTGTTGTGAATTTTTTTGTTCTCTTTTTTATTTAACGTTCCTGTTAACGAGTACAACACTCTTTAACATCGGTAAATTCATAGAAAAAAGGGAGTGGGGAAATGTCACCGTTTTGGGGAGAGCTTTTCGGCACAGCTCTGTTGATTGTATTCGGAGCAGGAGTTTGTGCAAATGTAAATTTAAAGAAATCTTTTGCTTTTGGTTCGGGCTGGATTGTGATCGCCTGGGGCTGGGGTCTGGCTGTTGCGATGGCTGTGTACGCGGTTGGGCGATTTAGTGGGGCCCATTTAAATCCGGCTGTCACGCTGGCTCTGGCATTTGCTGGAGATTTTGCGTGGGGAGATGTCATGCCTTATATTATTGCACAAATAATTGGCTCTATAATCGGTGCAGCGGTGGTTTACTTGCATTTTCTACCCCATTGGAAAGCAACGGAGGATCCGGCAGCAAAGTTAGGGGTTTTTGCTACTGGGCCAGCGATTGAGCATGCGTTTTCTAACTTATTAAGCGAAATTATCGGGACTTTTATTTTGACGGTTGGAATATTATCGATTGGAGCGAATCAATTTACGGAAGGGCTGAATCCGTTTATTGTAGGATTATTGATTGTGGCCATCGGCTTATCCTTAGGTGGAACAACTGGTTATGCCATTAATCCAGCTCGGGATCTTGGCCCGCGCATTGCTCATTTTTTATTACCGATTGCAGGGAAAGGTTCTTCTAATTGGAAATACGCCTGGATACCTGTAGTGGGCCCGCTGCTTGGCGGTTCAATTGGTGGATTGTTTTACCGAGCTTTCTTTATAGGAGAGAAAGGGCCGGCATTGTGGATAGTATTAGCTATTACTTTTTTTGCTTTACTCGTTATACTTATTTGGGGAAAGAGAAATCATACAGCTTCAATCAATATAGATGCTCGTTAAAGGGAGGAGAAACGATGGAACAATTTATTTTATCACTTGACCAGGGCACTACCAGTTCAAGAGCGATCTTGTTTAATAGAAAAGGAGAAGTGGCTTACGTTGCCCAAAAAGAATTTACTCAGCATTTTCCGCATCCTGGCTGGGTGGAGCACAATGCTAACGAAATATGGGGAACGATTCTTGCTTGCATTGCAACCGTGTTATCTGAAAACAATATTAGTCCTGAGCAAATTGCTGGTATTGGAATTACGAACCAACGGGAAACAACAGTAGTTTGGGAAAAAGAAACAGGGAAGCCGATTTACAATGCGATCGTCTGGCAGTCACGGCAAACGGCCGATATTTGCAATGAACTAAAGGAGCAAGGATATGATTCGTTATTCCGAGAAAAAACGGGGCTGCTAATTGATGCCTACTTTTCGGGTACGAAAATAAAATGGATTCTTGATCATGTAGCAGGCGCACGGGAGCGGGCAGACAGAGGAGAACTCCTGTTTGGAACAATTGATACGTGGCTCATTTGGAAGCTATCGGGCGGGAAAGCCCACGTGACTGATTATTCGAATGCTTCAAGAACCTTAATCTATAACATTCATGATTTAGAATGGGATGATGAGCTGTTAAAGATCTTGGATATTCCGAAAGCCATGCTTCCTGAGGTTCGGCCTTCGTCTGAAATTTACAGCCATACAGTGCCTCACCATTTTTTTGGAAAAGAAGTACCGATTGCCGGGGC
Source organism: Bacillus sp. PK3_68 (assembly GCF_003600835.1). Taxonomy (NCBI): domain Bacteria; kingdom Bacillati; phylum Bacillota; class Bacilli; order Caryophanales; family Bacillaceae; genus Bacillus; species Bacillus sp. PK3_68. The sequence goes on from NZ_NQYC01000001.1 coordinate 4,243,118, forward strand.
AGCTGGTGATCAGCAGGCTGCTTTATTTGGGCAGGCGTGCTACGATGAAGGAATGGCGAAAAACACATATGGCACCGGTTGTTTTATGTTAATGAATACAGGCGAAAAAGCGGTTTCTTCTCGTCACGGTTTATTAACGACCATTGCCTGGGGAATAGATGGGAAAGTTGAATATGCTCTTGAAGGAAGCATCTTCGTAGCAGGATCGGCGATTCAGTGGCTACGTGACGGCTTGCGTATGGTAAAGGACGCCGTGGAGACAGAGGAATATGCAACTAGAGTGGCCTCTTCTGAAGGCGTGTATGTGGTCCCGGCTTTTGTCGGACTGGGAACTCCTTATTGGGATAGTGACGTACGCGGCTCAGTCTTCGGCTTAACGAGAGGCACTTCCAAAGAGCATTTTGTCCGTGCTACACTTGAATCGCTTGCTTATCAAACGAAAGATGTGTTGGATGCAATGGAAGCTGATTCTGGTATTTCATTGAAAACCTTGCGTGTCGATGGCGGGGCTGTTAAAAATAATTTTCTTATGCAGTTCCAGAGCGATATGCTGCAAGTGCCTGTGGAACGACCGATTATTAATGAAACAACGGCGCTCGGGGCAGCCTATCTTGCTGGGCTGGCGGTGGGGTTCTGGCAAGACCGTAAAGAGATTGCCTCTAAGTGGCAAGTAGAAAAATTGTTCCAGCCGAAAATGGATAAAGAGGAACAAATACGTTTGTATGCCGGTTGGAAAAAAGCAATCGAGGCCGCTTTAGTGTTTAAAGTTTGAAATCTGCTGAATAGTCCTATATAATAAAAGTAAGTTAATAAATTGTCTGGAGAAACAGAGAGACCTGTCTTCATAGCGATGATCCATCGTTATGCTTTGATGGGTCTCTTTTTCGTTTTCTTCCCATAAAGATGAGGTATTTAACAACTGGAGGCGAAATTATGAAGTTTTCAAATGTAGAGCGAGAGCAATGGCTTGACCGTTTACAAGCAGAGGAATTTGATCTTCTTGTCATTGGAGGCGGAATTACAGGAGCAGGTATTGCCCTCGATGCGTCAACACGTGGAATGAAGGTAGCTCTTGTGGAAATGCAAGACTTTGCTGCCGGTACATCCAGCCGCTCAACAAAACTTGTTCATGGCGGCTTGCGCTACTTAAAACAGTTTGAAATTAAAATGGTGTCTGAGGTAGGAAAAGAGCGTGCAGTAGTTTATGAAAACGGCCCGCACGTTACAACACCAGAGTGGATGCTGCTCCCCATGCATCGAGGAGGGACTTTTGGCAAGTTTACAACAGGGATTGGCTTGCGTGTCTATGACTTTCTTGCTGACGTGAAAAAATCAGAACGAAGAACGATGCTCACTGCTGAAGAAACTCTTCAAAAAGAGCCGCTCGTAAAAAAAGAAGGGTTAGTTGGCGGCGGCTACTATGTAGAGTACCGGACCGACGATGCTCGGCTAACGATAGAAGTGATGAAAAGAGCAGTTGAAAAAGGGGCAATTGCTGTTAATTATATGAAAGCAGAGAAGTTCGTCTATGAAGAGCAAAAGGTAATCGGGATTGAGGCTAAAGACGTTTTAACAGGGAAAACCATTGAGGTGAAAGCAAAGAAAGTCGTCAATGCAGCAGGCCCTTGGGTAGATAATGTCCGAAAGAAGGACTATTCGGTTAATAATAAACACTTGCGATTGACAAAGGGCATTCATATCGTTATTGATCAATCTATTTTTCCGCTTAAGCAAGCTGTATATTTTGACTCGCCCGATGGCCGAATGATCTTTGCCATTCCGCGAGATGGCAAAGCATATGTCGGCACAACCGATACGTTCTATGGAGAAGATCAGGACATAGCCAATCCGAAGATGCTAGAAGAAGACCGAGACTATTTATTAAAAGCTATTCGTTATATGTTCCCTGATGTGAACGTAGGACCCGCAGATGTTGAATCGAGCTGGGCAGGTGTGCGGCCGCTTATTTACGAGGAAGGAAAGGACCCTTCAGAAATATCAAGGAAGGATGAAATTTGGGAAGGAGAGAGCGGATTAATTACGATTGCTGGCGGTAAACTGACAGGATACCGGAAAATGGCTGAAATCGTTGTAAACCTTGTTTCTGAAAGACTGAGCGCTGAAACGGGTAGACAATTTAAAAGCTGTCAAACGCGCCATTTGCCGATATCTGGAGGTGATGTTGGTGGAGCTGCTCGACTGGAATCATTTATTAAGAAGAAGGGAAAAGAAGCTGTTTCCTTTGGGTTATCTGAGCAAGAAGGAGAATACTTGGCTCATATGTATGGAACAAATGTAGATCATGTATTTACCTTTGCACAACAAGCTCCAGTGAATGATCTCCCTAAAGTGCTATATGCCCAATTGCTATATGCAGTCAATCATGAAATGATTTGGCGGCCGGTCGATTTCTTTATTCGCCGAACCGGAGCATTATTTTTCCGGATGGATGAAGTGAAGCAGTACAAAAAACGAGTTATCGCAGTAATGGCAGATTTGTTCGGGTGGTCCTCTTCTCATACCGAACAATATTTAGAAGAGCTGGACAAAGAAATACGGGATGCACAAATCCCTGTTGATGTACAGCAATAACCGAAATCCGGCTGTAATAATAAGCAGCCGGATTTTTTTGATAGCACGTATAAAATAAAAAAAAAGGGTGAGAATAGAGTATTAGCTTTAATAACTGATTGTACGTATGGTACGATAAGAGAAAATCGGTAAAGGCAGTGAAAAGATTGCATCAGCAGGAAAAACTTATCGTGATCATCGGGCCGACAGCAGTCGGTAAAACAGCGCTAAGCATCCATTTAGCTAAGCGATTTAGGGGAGAGATCATCAGCGGGGATTCCATGCAGGTTTATAAAGGAATGGATATTGGTACCGCCAAAATCAGCCCCGAAGAGATGGAAGGAGTTCCCCATCACTTAATCGACATTAAAGAGCCTGATGAATTATTTTCGGCTGCCGAGTTCCAACAGCTTGTCAGGAAAAAAATAACAGACATTACTAATAGAGGGTCCCTGCCTATTATTGTGGGCGGGACAGGCTTATATGTTCAATCAGTTATTTATGATTATCAATTTTCCGAGACTGGTGGGGACCCGCAGTTGCGTGAAGAGTTAGAAGAAGAAGCAGCCCAGGCGGGAAAAGAGGCACTTCATGGAAAACTGAAACAAATTGATCCAGAAGCGGCAGCCAGCATTCATCCCAATAATGTGAGAAGAGTGATTCGCGCATTGGAGATCTTTTATACAACCGGAAAAAGGATGTCTGAGCAACAAAGTCAACCGCCTGATAAATTGTTATATGAGACAGCGTTAATCGGCCTCACCATGGAACGGGAACAGCTTTATCACCGCATTAATCAGAGAGTGGACAGCATGATGGCAACTGGTTTGCTGGAAGAGGTAAAAATGCTTTGGGAAAAGGGCATCCGCAGCGGTCAGGCTGTACAGGCCATTGGCTATAAAGAGCTATTTAGTTATTTAAGGGGGGAAGAGACGTTAGAGTCGGCTGTCGAGCAATTAAAACAAAATTCGCGAAACTATGCTAAGCGCCAGTTGACTTGGTTCCGAAATAAAATGGCCGTAGATTGGTTTGACTTATCAGATGAGGAAAAGCGGCCGCAAAAAATAAAAGAAATTTCCGATTTTGTAGCAGGAAAGCTGCATTTAAAATAGAATTAATTAAGTATAGATAGAAAGAGGAGGAAAAGATATGAAACAAGGGATCAATATCCAAGACCAATTTCTAAATCAGCTTCGAAAAGACGGAACGCTCGTCACTGTATTCTTACTAAATGGATTTCAATTACGCGGTTACATAAAGGGTTTTGATAATTTCACGGTTTTATTTGAATCAGACGGAAAACAGCAGCTCGTTTATAAGCATGCTATCTCTACATTCGCTCCTCAACGAAACGTTCAAATTTCTTTGGAAGAACAAGAATAATATAATTCAAACGTGTACAAATTTTTGTACACGTTTTTTATATGCAGAAAGACGTATGTTTATTTTGAGCATGAATAGACTGTAAAGAGGGAAATTATTTCTCGGGAAAGCGCAAAAAAAGACAATATGCGACGGCCTACGTCAAGCTTGATGGGGTGATAGAGATGAAGCAGCCAATCCGTATGAAAGACAACGGTCAAATCAATGTTGTGCTGCACACCAAAAATGACCGCATCCAGCAGCCAGTCCGCGAAGAGCCGCTTTATACGTGGTCCAATGCTTCTGAGCATGCGGTATTAAAGAGGATAGAAAGTGAGCTGGATGCTTTAGTTGGACTCGAAGACTTAAAGAAAATGATCCGGGAAATTTACGCCTGGATCTTCATTAGTAAAAAGAGAGAAGAAAGCGGCCTGAAAGCTGGAAAGCAAGTGTTGCACATGATGTTTAAAGGGAATCCGGGAACGGGAAAAACAACAGCTGCCCGCATTATCGGGAAGTTGTTTTTTGAAATGAAAGTATTATCAAAAGGTCATTTAATAGAGGCGGAACGTGCAGATCTTGTTGGTGAATATATCGGACATACGGCGCAAAAAACGAGAGATTTAATTAAAAAAGCCATGGGCGGCATTTTATTTATTGATGAAGCCTATTCATTAGGCCGGGGAGGGGAAAAAGATTTTGGAAAGGAAGCCATCGATACGCTTGTCAAGCACATGGAGGATAAACAAAATGACTTTATTCTTATATTGGCAGGATATCCGAGGGAGATGAATCATTTTTTTACGCTGAATCCTGGATTGGAGTCCCGCTTTCCGCTCATCTTCCAATTTCCTGATTATCGGCCTGAACAGTTAATGTCTATTGCAGAAAAAATGGCTGCAGAAAAAGAATACCAGTTTAGCAAAGAAGCAAAAATGAAGCTGCGTGAACACTTTGTTAAAGTGAGAGAAGGGAACTACCAAACATTTTCAAATGGAAGGTATGTTCGCAATTTAATTGAAAAAGCGACACGCGCTCAAGCTGTTCGCTTGCTCAATGAAAATAACTATAAATATGAAGAGTTAATGTTAATCGAGTCAAAGGACATCCAATTGAAATAACAGAAGATGGGTTAAAGTAAGAAAAATAAACCGCCATTATCATGGGCGGTTTTCTTTCAATCTAAAAGGACAAGCCGCGTCGTTAAATTATTTTCTATTTTCTGATAAAAAAATTGTCAATCCAGTTTTTTCTATGATACTATTTATTCAAAGGTGGTCAGTTATGAAAAAGAAAGCGCTAAAAGAAAGAATTATAGAAACATCACTTATTATGTTTGAAAAACACGGCTATCATGGAGTGACGGTCGATCAAATTGTGGCGGAAAGCGGTACTTCCAAGGGAGGGTTTTACCACAATTTCAAGTCGAAAGATGAATTATTATATCACATTCACGACGTTTTTATTTCCTACGTGCTCGACCGTGCCAAGGAAGCATATGCTAGTTATGACACACCTGTCTCTCGGCTTTGTGCGATTGTTTTGTCATTTACTAAAGTGTTTGATTTGTATAAGCCGCATATTACTGTTTTTTATCAAGAAAGCACGTACTTAAAAGGGGATTTTCAAGAAAAGATTAATGAAAAGCGCGACGAGTATCGAAAGATCATTTTACAAATCATTTGCGAAGGCCAAAAGAGCGGTGATTTTCGGCCGGAAGTATCGGCTGAGATTACAACGATGGCAATTATTGGCATGGTAAATTGGACGTACAAATGGTTTAAAAAAGAAGGGAAGCTGTCAATCGAGGACATTGGAGGAATATTTAACGATCTGCTTGTGCATGCACTAATTACAGAAAAAGGGATGGAGAATCAAGATATTCAATCATATTTTATTAAACAGTCAGCCAATTAACCATTAAGCTGGCTATTATAATAACCTTCAAAGACCGACTAGTCTGTCTCTGAATTAAAAGGGAAAACAAGGGGATTTTACATGAATTTTGAATTAACGAAAGAACAGCAAATGCTAAAGGAAATGGTAAAAAGTTTCGCTGAGAAAGAGATTAAGCCGTACGCCCAGGAACTTGATAAAACGTCAGGGTTTAATGAACAGGCATTTAAAAAGATGGGGGAGTTAGGGTTACTTGGCATTCCATTTCCAGAAGAATATGGGGGATCTGGCGGGGACACTGTCTCTTACGCAATTGCAGTGGAGGAAATCGGCAAAGCGTGCGGCGGCACAGGGTTAAGCTACGCAGCAGCTATCAGCCTGGGAGCAAGCCCGATTTTTTATTTCGGAACGGAAGAACAAAAGCAGGAATGGCTCGTTCCAATGGCGAAAGGAGAAACATTGGGTTCTTTTGGTTTAACTGAACCAAATGCCGGCTCTGATGCCGGGGGCACAAGAACGAAAGCAGTCCTTGATGGCGATGAGTATGTAATTAATGGTGAGAAGTGCTGGATTACAAATGCAGGTTTTGCTCGACAAATTATTGTAACCGCTGTCACAGGCAAAAGAGAAGACGGAAAGAACATTATTTCAGCTATTATCGTACCTGCTGATGCACCGGGTGTGGCCATTTCGTGCAACTATGACAAAATGGGTGTCCGTGCATCTAACACGTGTGAAATTATACTCGAAAATGTGCGGGTGCCGAAAGAAAATTTACTTGGAGACAGTCAAAAAGGTTTCAGTCAGTTTTTATATACGCTTGATGGCGGTCGTATCTCCATTGCCGCTTTAGCGGTGGGTATTGCGCAAGGGGCTTTAGAGAAGGCGCTTCAATACTCGAAGGAGCGTATGCAGTTTGGCCAGCCAATCTCTAAATTCCAGGCCATTCAGTTTAAATTGGCAGATATGGCGACCGAAGTGGAGTTAGCCCGCAATCTTGTGTATAAAGCTGCCTGGCTGAAAGATCAAGGAAAACCATTTGGCAAAGAAGCAGCTATGGCCAAATTATTTGCTTCAGAAACGAGCTTTCGCACGAGCAATCAAGCTATTCAAATACATGGAGGCTACGGTTATATGCACGAATATGATGTAGAAAGATTTTTGCGCGATGCAAAACTGCTTGAAATCGGGGAAGGTACTTCGGAAATCCAGCGTCTGGTTATCGCACGCCACCTTGGCTGTTAAAAGATAATAGGGGGAAGGGTGTTATGAGCGAATTGATCCATGAAACAATAGGGGAACTATTAGCCAATAAGGCCGAACAACTTCCACATCATGAAGCACTTGTCTATCCAGATCGAGGTATTCACTACACGTACAGCGAATTTAATCGGCTATGCCGAAAAGTAGCGCGAGGCTTAATGGCGCTTGGGGTTGATAAAGGAGAACATCTAGCTATTTGGGCAACGAACGTTCCTGAATGGGTCACACTGCAATTTGCCACAGGTAAAATGGGAGCGGTTTTAGTAACAGTTAATACGAATTATCGTGCCGCCGAATTGGAATATTTATTAAAGCAATCAGAGAGTCGTACACTCGTTTTAATAGAAGATTACCGCGGAAATTCCTATATCGATACGATTTATGAAATCTGTCCGGAGTTACATTCCTGTGAGCCTGGAGAATTGTCGTCTAAGCGACTGCCCTTGTTAAAAAATGTCATTGTTCTCAGTGAACAGCAGTACAGCGGTACGTATAGCTGGTCGGATATTTTAGAAATGGCGGACCGAGTGACAGAAGAACAGCTGGATGCACGAACAGAGGAGCTTGCGCCAGATGATGTGATCAATATGCAGTATACATCCGGAACAACAGGTTTTCCTAAGGGAGTCATGTTGACACACAGCAATTTAATAAATAATGCTTTTCATATTGCTGGATGCATGGAATTGATGAAAGAAGATCGTCTCTGTATTCCGGTTCCATTTTTTCACTGCTTTGGGTGTGTGATTGGAACGATGGCGTGTGTGACTGTCGGGGCTACAATGGTACCTGTGCAGGAATTTGATCCAGAGACCGTGCTAGCAACGGTAGAGCAGGAGAAGTGCACAGCGCTGCATGGCGTGCCGACGATGTTTATTGCTGAACTGAATCATCCGAATTTTCAAAAATACAACCTGTCTACTCTCCGTACAGGAGTAATGGCAGGATCGAATTGCCCAGTCGAAATCATGAAAGCAGTAATGAATAAGATGCACATGGAGGAAATAACTATATGCTATGGTCAGACAGAGTCCTCGCCAGTGATTACCCAAACACGAACAGATGACCCTGTTGAACTGCGTGTAGAAACGGTAGGCCGGGCACTTCCAGAGGTGGAAGTGAAAATTGTGGAACCTGGGTCATCAAGGGAACTGCCGTTTAATAAGCAAGGGGAGCTATGCACGCGAGGGTATCACGTAATGAAAGGGTATTATAACAATCCAGATGCCACAAAAGAAGCGATTGATGAAGAGGGATGGCTCCACACAGGTGATCTGGCTGTCATGGATGAGAATGGTTATATAAGGGTGACTGGCCGTTTAAAAGACATGATCATCCGGGGCGGGGAAAATATTTACCCGCGTGAAATTGAAGAGTTTTTGTATACTCATCCCAAAATACTCGACGCACAGGTGATTGGGATACCAGATGAAAAGTACGGTGAGGAATTGATGGCTTGGATCATTCTTAAAGAGGGAGAAATCGCATCTGCAGACGAAATTAAAGAGTACTTCAAGGATAAAATTTCCCGCCATAAAATTCCGAAGTACATTCAATTTACGAAGGAATACCCGATGACCGCTTCAGGAAAAATTCAAAAGTTTAGACTGCGCGAACAATCGATGAGCTTATTGAAGTAAACAGAAGGAGTGGTCCAGTTTGTTTTCCAAAATATTAATTGCTAATCGCGGAGAAATTGCTTCGCGTATTATTCGCACATGTAAAAAGATGGGGATAAAAACGGTAGCTATATACTCTGAAGCGGATGAGCAGGCTCTGTTTGTCCGTCAGGCAGATGAATCTTATTGCATAGGTAAGCCGCAAGTAAACCTTAGTTACTTAAATGCTGATGAAATTATCCGGACAGCAAAGGCGAGTGGAGCAGAGGCTATTCATCCGGGTTATGGCCTGCTTTCAGAAAATGCTGCTTTCGCGCAAAAATGTCTCGATGTGGGGCTTGCCTTTATCGGCCCTGCCCCCGATATTTTAGCAGCTATGGGGAGTAAGATTGAAGCGCGCAAAACGATGAAGGAAGCGGGAGTCCCTATCATTGAAGGGATTAATATCCCGCTTCAGGATGAAGAAGAGGCGAAGGCGGCATCCGCCTCTGTTGGCTACCCGTTAATGTTGAAAGCTTCAGCGGGGGGCGGCGGCATTGGGATGCAGCTTGTTCACTCTGAAGAGGAACTCGTTAAGGCGTTTGCTGGAAATAAAAAGCGAGCAGAATCTTTTTTCGGCAACGGTGATATGTTCCTGGAAAAGTATATTCAAGAGCCGCATCATATTGAAGTCCAAGTATTGGCAGACTCTCATGGTCAAGTGATTCCACTATGGGAGCGGGAATGTTCCATTCAGCGCCGCAATCAGAAAGTAGTGGAAGAAGCGGTGTCCCCGTTTATTAGCGAGGAAACGAGAACAAAGATGCTGGATGCTGCAGTTAAGGCTGCTCGTCATATTGGCTATACGAATGCCGGCACGATTGAATTTTTAGTGGATAAAGAAGAAAATTTCTATTTTTTGGAGATGAATACACGTCTGCAAGTAGAGCATCCAGTAACGGAGGAAATCACTGGGCTTGATCTTGTGGAGCAGCAATTAAAAGTGGCTGCCGGCGAGAAGCTCGAATTAACACGAGAGGCCGTTAAGCGAAACGGCCATGCAATTGAAGTCCGGATTTACGCTGAAGATCCAAAAACCTTTTTCCCTTCACCTGGCAAAATTACCGCCTTTGAACTGCCTCAAGGAGAGGGGATACGAAATGAATGTGCGGTCGAGGAAGGCTCAACTGTAACTCCGTTTTATGACCCGATGATCGGTAAGTTGATCACCTGGGGAGCAACGAGAGAAGAAGCCTGCGCCCGCATGAAGGGAGCGCTAGAGCAGTACAAAATTGAAGGCATCAAAACGAACTTGCCGATGCTTAGAAAAATTATCAGTCATCAGCAATTTTTAAAAGGAACAACAACAACTCATTTTGTGAATGAATACTATTTGCCGGAGTTAACCACAACGAAGTAAAGGAGAGATTATATTGACAACAGTACAAGCAAGCATGGCAGGGAACGTGTGGAAGGTTCTTGTAGCAGAGGGAGAAGAAGTAAAGGCTGGTCAGGATGTCATCATTTTAGAATCAATGAAAATGGAAATCCCCATTGCTGCTGAGGAAGATGGCACCGTTCAAAAAATTCATGTGAATGAGGGAGACTTTGTCAACGAAGCGGATGCACTCGTTGATATGGAATAGGAGGGTTCCCTGTTGAAACTTCCTGAAAAAGTGACCATTAAAGAAGTGGGACCCCGTGATGGTCTGCAAAATGAGCCGCATCAGGTAGGCACCGAGAATAAGGTAGCCTGGATTAACCGGCTCTCAGACAGCGGGCTATCCTATATTGAAGTCACCTCTCTCGTTCATCCGAAATGGATTCCGCAGCTGGCAGATGCGGTAGAAGTACTTTCTTCTATCGATAGAAAGCCAGGCATCACCTATGCAGCCCTCGTTCCAAACATGCATGGACTGCGAAGGGCGCTGGAAGGTAATGTCGATGAAGTGAGCGTCTTCATGTCTGCAAGCGAATCACATAATCGAAACAATATTAACAAGAGCATTTCGGATACATTTCCAGTCTTGAAAGAGGTCGTTACAGAGGCGAAAGCAGCTGGAAAAACAGTGCGAGGATATTTATCGACTGTGATCGCTTGTCCATATGAGGGAGCTGTGCCAGCTGAACAGGTAAAAGAAATCAGTGCCCGGTTGTTTGATATGGGCATTGATGAATTGTCGCTTGGTGAAACGATTGGCGTTGCTGTCCCTACAGAGGTAGAACGGCTGCTTGAACAGCTTCTCTCTGAGTTTTCCGAAGAGCATATTGCTATGCACTTTCATGATACAAGAGGGACAGCACTTGCAAATATTTCGAAAGCTTTGGAAATGGGGATCCGCACATTTGATAGTGCTCTCGGAGGATTGGGTGGCTGTCCTTATGCTAAAGGGGCATCTGGAAATGTAGCAACAGAGGACCTGGTTTATATGCTTGAGGCTATGGGGATTAAAACAGGCGTTCGGTTAGAAGGGCTGCTTGAAGCTGGTGAATTGATGGAATCTATTTTAGGCAAGCCGTTAAACAGCAGGCAAATGGAACTATACCGCAAAGTGGAGAGAGGGTGAGTTGTTTGGGAAAAACAGTTGAAGTGACGAAGCTTGAACAAGGAGTGACTGTTTTGGCACTTCACCGCCCCGAAGCAGCTAACGCCTTGTCTCAAGCCCTTTTGTATGATCTTCACGATGCCCTCTATAACCTTAAACATGATCCGGAAGTTCGGGTGATCATTTTGACGGGCAAAGGTGAGAAAGCTTTTTGTGCAGGGGCTGACTTAAAAGAGAGAAGAGGAATGAACGAAGCGGAAGTAAGGAAAATTGTCAGTTTGATTGGTTCGGTTATTAACGAGGTGGAAGCGTTGCCGCAGCCGGTTATTGCCGCTATAAACGGCGTTGCTTTCGGGGAGGATTAGAATTGGCTTTAGCCTGTGATATCCGAATTGCCTCCAGTCACGCGAAAATGGGATTAACAGAAACCTCTCTTGCCATCATTCCAGGAGCTGGAGGAACACAGAGGTTGCCTCGATTGATCGGAACCGGAAAAGCAAAAGAATTAATTTTCACAGCCAGACGCATTGCCTCTCACCAGGCAGAACAAATTGGTCTTGTCGAGCATATTGCTACTCCGGAAAATTTACTGGAAACAGCCATCCATTTGGCGAGGGAGATTGCTGCAAATGCCCCGTTGGCATTATTTCAGGCAAAAACAGCCATCAATCAGGGGATGCAGACCGATATTGCAACCGGCTTGCAAATTGAACGGCTGGCTTATAATACCTTAATTCCGACAGAGGATAGACTGGAGGGATTGCGGGCGTTTGCAGAAAAGCGGCCGCCAACATACAGAGGAAAGTGAGGAGACAGCAGTGAATGAAACGGGAGTAAAAACAGACTATCAGCAGAAAACAGAAGCCATCTTGAAAGGCGGACAGGAAAAGTATCATGAAAAAATAAGGAGCAAGGAAAGTTATTCGTTCGTGATCGTCTGGAACGACTTTTTGACGAGGGTCTTCAGACAGAGGACGGATTATTCGCCAATATGATGGCTGGGGATTTGCCGGCAGACGGAGTGGTTACCGGCATCGGAAAAGTGAACGGACGCACAGTGTGCGTGATGGCGAATGATTCAACGGTTAAAGCTGGCTCGTGGGGAAAGCGGACAGTAGAGAAGATTATTCGCATTCAAGAAACAGCCGAAAAACTGCGCTGCCCGATGCTCTATCTTGTTGATTCAGCAGGGGCACGAATCACAGATCAGCTTGAAATGTTCCCAGGGCGCAGAGGAGCGGGCCGTATTTTTTATAACCAAGTGAAGCTATCTGGAAAGGTGCCGCAAATTTGCCTGTTATTCGGCCCTTCTGCTGCAGGAGGTGCCTACATTCCAGCTTTCTGCGACATTGTTGTAATGGTGGAAGGAAATGCTTCGATGTACCTTGGATCACCGCGTATGGCAGAAATGGTGATTGGCGAAAAAGTCACACTTGAGCAAATGGGCGGAGCAAAAATGCACTGTTCTGTTTCGGGTTGTGGCGATGTGCTTGTTAAAACAGAAGAGGAAGCTATTGCATATGCGAAAAAGTATTTAACGTATTTTCCGGATAATTATACGGAGAAACCAGTTCCAAGAGAGCCGAAAGCACCTGCAGCCTTTGAAAAGTCAATCGAAGAACTTATCCCTCAAAACCAAAACGCACCCTTTGACATGTATCAGCTGATTGAACGCTTGATCGATGAAGACAGCTTCTGTGAAATTAAAAAATTATTTGCAGCTGAGTTGATTACTGGTCTAGGCCGAATCAATGGACAGCCGGTTGGTATTATTGCTAATCAGCCTCGAGTAAAAGGTGGCGTGCTGTTTCATGATTCAGCTGACAAAGCAGCTAAATTTATCAGTTTGTGTGATGCTTTTCATATTCCGCTTTTGTTCTTGGCGGATGTGCCTGGATTTATGATCGGAACAAATGTAGAAAAAGCTGGCATTATCCGTCACGGGGCAAAAATGATTTTTGCAATGAGTGAAGCAACGGTGCCTAAGATGACAGTGGTTGTGCGTAAAGCCTATGGAGCTGGCCTCTATGCTATGGCTGGGCCGGCATTTGAACCGGATTGCTGTCTGGCACTGCCGACAGCGCAAATTGCGGTTATGGGTCCTGAGGCGGCAGTCAATGCTGTCTACGCCAATAAAATTGCTGCGTTGCCGGAGGAAGAAAAAGCCGCGTTTATCAATGAGAAGAGGGAAGAATATCGCCAGGATATTGACATCTATCGTCTGGCGTCAGAATTGATTATAGATGATGTAGTAGAGCCAAACCGACTGCGTGAAGAACTCTCTGCCCGGCTCAATGTGTATATGTCTAAATATATGGTGTTCACAGACCGTAAACATGGGGTGAATCCTGTCTAATAAAAGGAGGGGAACGGGATGAAAGAAATCTATACTAATTTCCGAGAGGCCGTATCGGGAATTAAAGATGGAATGACGATCATGGTTGGCGGCTTTGGTTTGTGTGGCATACCTGAAAACTTAATCAAAGCACTGGCGGATTCGGGAGTAAAAGAGCTAACGATCATTTCTAATAATTGTGGAGTCGATGATTGGGGACTCGGGCTGCTATTAAAAAATAAACAAATCAAGAAAATCATTGGTTCTTATGTTGGTGAAAATAAAGAATTTGAACGGCAGATGCTTGCCGGTGAAATAGAAGTGGAATTAACTCCACAAGGAACGCTGGCTGAAAAAATCCGGGCAGGTGGGGCAGGGATTCCGGCGTTTTTTACACCGGCTGGCGTCGGTACTCCCATTGCCAAGGGAAAAGAGATTCGAGAATTTAATGGGAAAGAGTATTTACTTGAGGAAGCCCTAACAGCTGATTTCAGTCTTGTAAGGGCCTGGAAAGCAGATAAAAAAGGGAATCTCGTCTATAATAAAACCGCCCGAAATTTTAACCCAATGATCGCCGCTGCTGGTCAAATCACCATCGCTGAGGCGGAAGAGATTGTAGAAATAGGGGATCTCGATCCGAACTATATTCATACACCAGGTATTTACGTACAGGCATTGATCCAGGGAAGTCAAGAAAAGCGGATTGAAAGAAAAACGGTTCGTCAATGAAGGAGGGATACTAATGGATACAAGAGAGAAGATTGCAAGACGGGCAGAAAAGGAGATTGAAAGCGGCAATTACGTGAATTTAGGCATTGGCATGCCGACGCTTGTTGCCAATTTCATTTCTGAAAACAAAGAAGTCGTACTGCAGTCGGAAAACGGTCTGCTTGGTATAGGTCCCTACCCAAGCGAAGAGGAAATGGATGCTGATTTGATCAATGCCGGAAAAGAGACGGTTACAGCTATTCCTGGCTCTGCTTACTTTGACAGTTCCGAATCTTTTGCTATGATACGCGGGGGGCACATTGATGTGGCCATTCTCGGGGAATGGAAGTCTCCCAGAATGGTGACTTGGCCAATTGGATGATTCCAGGAAAAATGGTAAAAGGAATGGGTGGGGCAATGGATCTTGTCCATGGTGCCCGCAAAACCATTGTGATTATGGATCATGTAAATAAGCATGGCCAGTCAAAAATTTTAAAAGAATGCAAGCTTCCGTTAACCGGTAAAGGCGTCGTCCAACGCATTATTACCGACAGGGCTGTCATGGATGTTACATCAAAGGGTCTCATGCTTATGGAAGTAGCAGAAGGGTATTCGGTAGAGGAAATTATCGAGTGCACAGAGGCTGACATGACTGTTTCGGAAGAGGTAAAGCTGGAGGCATTTTAATATAATAAAAGCCTTTCAAATAAACTTTGAAAGGCTTTTATATTGTTAATGGAGGGCCCTTTTTGGGAGTCTCCATTTTAATTTATAAGATGCTACACGAAGGGCTGTAATCGCAGTAAAAAGGATAATTAATTCGACAGGTGTAGTTGTTATGTTCAACCCAATAAGCAAACCGGCCAACGCAGCCCATAAGCCATACACTTCATTATGCAAAAGAGCTGGTTTCCGTCCTGCCAGCAAGTCGCGCACAAGGCCTCCGCCGCTTCCGGTTAGAACAGCAGCCACAATGACCGCACTGATCGGATGATTCATTCCGACTGCATACAGTGCGCCTTGAACAGCAAAAGCTGACAAACCGATGGCATCAAAGAAATTTCCCCATACCGGCCAATGCTTTAGCATATTGTGAGGGAAAAGAAGTGTCGCTGTGATAGATAGCAGGGCAATTTGAAAAAAAGCCTCTTGTTCCCACAAAGCAGAGACGGGTACACCAATCAATAAGTTACGGATCGCTCCGCCGCCAAAAGCGGTAATCATTCCTAATATATATACACCGAATACGTCATAATCTTCCTCCATCGCCACAATCGCACCAGAAATAGCAAAAGCAATTGTACCGATGACTGTAAAAATGTCCCAAGTGATTTCCATGGATGTCACCTCTTACTAAAATGTTCCCGGCAATCTATTATAGTACCGGAAGGCTTAAAGAACCAGTCTAACTTTTAATAAAGAAAAAATTTTTTAAGTTTCGTATGCGGTTGCAGAGTTATTAGTATTTTATCTGTCTTTTTGATAAGATGATGGAAGAAAAATCTAAGGAAAGAAGGAAACTAATTGACAAATGTGGAAAAAGAAAAAGTCATTCTGGCTGGTTGCCAGTTAACGGACGATACGGAACAGTTTCTGTACTCCATGCAAGAGTTGAAATCACTAACAGAAACGGCGCAAGGTGAGTCCTTAGCCATGATCACACAAAAAAGAGAGCGAATCCACCCAGGCACATATATTGGCAAAGGAAAGGTAGAGGAATTAAAAAGATTAGAGGAGGAACTGGAGCCTGATATCATTATTTTTAATGATGAGCTGTCTCCGAGTCAAATTAGAAATCTTTCTGCCGATTTATCTGCCAGGGTGATTGACCGGACACAATTAATTCTTGATATTTTTGCCCGCCGTGCCCGGTCGAGAGAGGGACAACTGCAAGTAGAACTCGCTCAGCTGCAGTACTTGCTGCCGCGGCTGGCTGGACAGGGAACAGCTCTTTCTCGTCTTGGCGGCGGAATCGGAACGAGAGGACCCGGGGAAACAAAGCTTGAAAGTGACCGTCGTCACATTCGTCGGCGCATTGATGAAATCAAGCGGCAGCTTCAGACGATCGTTCATCACCGTGAGCGGTACCGAAGTCGCCGAAAAAAGAACAAAACATTTCAAATAGCGCTGGTTGGCTACACGAATGCCGGAAAGTCCACTTTATTCAACAGGCTGACTGCTGCTGAGTCACTGGAAGAAAACCAGCTGTTTGCTACACTCGATCCTTTAACTCGGAAACTAGTTTTGCCAAGCGGCTATCAGGCGATTCTCACCGACACCGTTGGCTTTATTCAGGATTTGCCGACAACGCTCGTTGCAGCATTCCGTTCTACCCTTGAGGAAGTGAGTGAGGCAGATTTATTATTGCATGTTGTTGACAGTTCAAATCCTGATTTTGTCCAGCACCAACAGACTGTGAGAAGCCTGCTGGAGCAGCTTGAGATGGACCATTTGCCAGAATTGACGGTTTATAATAAAAGCGATCAACAACACGAGGAATTTGTTCGCTCCTCGGATGCAGAAACAATACTCATCAGTGCTCTTGATGAAGAAGACCGCCTGAAATTGAAGGAAACGATCGAGAGCATGATGAAAGAGCAGATGGTGCCATACAACGGGCGGATTCCATCCTCTGCCGGCAAGCTGCTCGCCCAGTTGAAGACAGAAACCATTGTAGATTCCATCTCGTTTGACGAAGACGATCAATTTTATCGTGTGCAAGGATTTATGTTTAGGGATCATCCAATTGTCGGTGAAATGATAAAATACACATAATACAGAGGGAGAACAGTTATGTTTGAATTATTGACACAAGGAAAAACTATTCAGCCGATTGCCGAGGAGGCTGAGGCCCAGATTGCCGATGTACATCGAGGGATTGAAAAAACGGCGGAATTAAACCAATTTCGGGTGCTTGAAAGCTTTAGAAAGCACCGGGTAAGTGAATTTCACTTTACTCCTTCCACCGGATATGGCTATGATGACAGCGGTCGTGATACACTTGAGAGCATTTATGCTGATGTGTTCGGAGGAGAGGCAGCGCTTGTCCGGCCGCAGATTATTTCTGGGACGCATGCAATTTCGATCGCTTTGTTCGGTATATTGCGCCCAGGAGATGAGCTTCTTTATATTACGGGTGACCCTTATGATACATTGGGAGAGATTGTTGGAATTTCCGGCAAAGGAAATGGATCGCTGAAAGAATTTGGTATTTCTTATCAAAGCGTTCCGCTTGCTGAAGGGGGACGGCCGGACTATTCAGCCATTCGGGCAGCTATTAAGCCAAATACCAAAATGATTGGCATTCAGCGTTCTAAAGGGTATGCTGTCCGCCCTTCGTTTACCATGACGGATATTAAAGAAATGATTGAATTTGTTAAAAAAGTAAAAAGCGATGTTGTTGTCTTCGTTGATAACTGTTACGGGGAATTTACGGAAGAGCAGGAGCCTTGCCATGTGGGAGCTGACCTAATGGCTGGTTCATTAATTAAAAATCCGGGAGGCGGCCTTGCAAAAACAGGCGGTTACATAGCAGGGAAGGCAGAATACGTGGAAAGCTGTTCTTATCGGATGACTTCACCAGGGATTGGTGCCGAGGCAGGCGCGAGTCTGTACAGTCTGCAGGAGATGTACCAGGGTTTCTTTCTTGCTCCGCACGTGGTAGCGGAGAGTTTAAAAGGAGCCATCTTTACAGCAGCGATACTAGAAAAAATGGGAATGAATACGACTCCTAAATGGCACGAGAAAAGAACTGATCTCATCCAGGCTGTCCAATTTGATGACCGCGAGAAGATGGTCGCTTTCTGTCAGGCGATTCAAAGTGCTTCTCCGGTTAATTCCCATGTGACTCCTTATCCTAGTTACATGCCTGGTTATGAAGATGATGTGATTATGGCAGCCGGGACGTTTGTGCAGGGAGCAAGCATTGAACTGTCTGCAGATGGGCCGTTACGCCCACCCTTTGCCGCTTATGTACAAGGAGGGTTAACGTACGCCCACGTAAAAATTGCGGTCTGCTACGCATTAAATGAATTAATCGAGAAAAAAATGTTATAAAAAATGGCTGCAAGTAGCAAATGCTCTTGCAGCTGTTTTTTTATAAATTTTTTCATGTTAGAAAACCTAACATGTGTTTGACATATAAAGTAACAGGGTATAAAATAAATAACATAAAGAAAGGAGAGATCATTGATGAGCAGCAAAATCAGGCGTTCGATGCCATTATTCCCAATGGGAACAGTGATGAAACTAACAGATTTATCCGCCAGGCAGATACGCTACTATGAAGAACATCAATTGATTCGTCCAGAACGGACTGCAGGCAATCGCCGGCTCTTTTCTTTGTATGATATTGACCGTTTGCTCGAAATTAAAGATCTGCTTGATGAAGGTGTCAATATGGCAGGTGTGAAAAAAATCTTATTGAAGGAAGATGAGAGCATACATAATCAAGTTAAGAATGAATTGAGCAAAGAGAAAAAGATTTCCACTGATGAAGAAGTAAGGAAATTGTTGCGCAAGGAATTTATTAATGCTGGTCGTTTTTATCGAAACGATCTTCCGCCCGGAGATCGCTTTCGTTATTTTCATTAAAAATAAACACAACGTATGATCTTGAGGAGGAATTATTTGTATGGGCAAGTATACAAAAGAAGACATTATGAATTTGGCGAGGGAGGAAAACGTTAAATTTATCCGGCTGCAATTCACCGATATTTTAGGAACCATTAAAAATGTGGAAATCCCAGTGAGTCAATTGCCGAAAGCACTGGATAACAAAATGATGTTTGATGGATCCTCTATCGAGGGATTTGTGCGTATTGAAGAATCTGATATGAATTTATATCCGGATCTTGACACATGGGTAGTATTCCCTTGGACAGCGGAAAAAGGAAAAGTAGCTCGTTTGATTTGTGACATTTACATGCCAGATGGCACCCCTTTTGCTGGAGATCCGCGCAGCAACTTAAAGAGAATTTTGAAGGAAATGGAAGAACTCGGTTTTTCTAATTTCAACTTAGGGCCTGAGCCAGAGTTTTTCTTGTTTAAATTGGATGCGAATGGCGAACCTACATTAGAGCTTAATGATAACGGTGGCTACTTCGACTTGGCACCGACAGATCTTGGAGAAAACTGCCGCCGTGACATCGTGCTAGAGCTGGAAGAAATGGGCTTTGAAATCGAAGCTTCCCACCATGAAGTGGCGCCGGGACAGCATGAAATTGACTTTAAATATGCCAATGCCTTAACTGCTTGTGATGAAATCCAAACATTTAAGTTGGTTGTCAAAACGATTGCGAGAAAACATGGGTTGCACGCAACCTTTATGCCGAAGCCGCTATTTGGTGTAAGTGGATCAGGCATGCACTGCAATATGTCATTATTCAAAGATGGCAAAAATGCATTTTATGATGAAAATGGCGAGCTGCAATTAAGTGAAACAGCTTATCAATTTATCGCTGGTACCATCAAGCACGCGAAAGGATTTACAGCTATTACAAATCCTACTGTAAACTCCTACAAGCGCCTTGTCCCTGGCTATGAAGCGCCTTGTTATGTTGCTTGGTCTGGTCAAAACCGCAGTCCGCTGATCCGTATTCCATCTGCTCGCGGCATGAGCACACGTGTGGAAGTGCGCAGTGTAGACCCGGCAGCAAACCCATACTTAGCAATGGCTGTCCTTCTGCAAGCAGGACTTGACGGCATTAAAAACAGCATGACACCGCCGCCTGCCGTTGATCGCAACATCTACACAATGAACGAAGAAGAAAGGGAACGTGAAGGTGTAGAGGATCTGCCAGGTACATTAGCAGAAGCACTTCGCATGTTAAGAAAAGATGAAGTTATTCAAGCAGCCCTCGGCGAACATATCCTTGAACACTTCATTGAAGCAAAAGAGATTGAGTGGGACATGTTCCGCACACAAGTCCACCCTTGGGAACGCGAACAATATTTACAAATGTATTAATAGTGAAACCCCTTGAGCCACTTGGCTTCAAGGGGTTTTTGTTTGAAGGTAAACCTCATATAGTGTCAGCTTTTTGATTCTTGCCCCCTTTTCTGCCCCGGACATAATAGTTGCTGTATATTCTTTAAAACGCTCAATAGCATCTGTTTCAATTTTTTATAAAAGAAATAGAATTAATTGAGCTGATTTTATTGGTTCCTGGTTTTAACTTTCCAGTAAATGTGATAAATTTCCTTAAGGTGATAAAAATGATTATTAAAGATCTCTTTGCGAATTTGACTATAATTATTTCTCTTTTATTTATATATGCCCATCTCACAAAAAGTTCTCCTCTTCGTTCTAGTCCCTCCATTAAAAGAAAGATACTTGTGGGGGCAGCGGGAGGGCTTGCTAGCAATGTATTGATGCAATACAGCATAGAGATTGGAACAACGATTATTGATTTACGGCATATTCCTGTTATTTTATTAGCCTCCACTGGTGGAGCATTGCCTACAGCTATTTCTGTAATGTTCGTGATGATAGGTAGGTTTTTGATTGGGGTTAACCTTTCATCCTATGTTTCTATCATGTTTATCGTTTCTGTTGCGATATTTTCCATATGGATTTCAAAAATTCAGTTGACCAGAAATACAAAAATATTATACATGTTAACTTTTTCTAATATCTCTTTTTCTTTTACTGTTATTTATTTAATTGAAGATATTTCTTTTCTTTTATATTTAATCCCACTGTATTGGACTATCTCCTATGCGGCTGGGTATCTTGCTTTTTATATCCTTGAATTTTTACGTGATAGTCAGATGCTGCTGGAAAAGTATAAAGAGGAGGCCAAAATAGATGGACTAACAGGTTTGAACAATGTACGGCGATTCGATGAAGTGTTTAATAAGCTAACTACTGATGCTAAAACAAATAACAAACCTTTATCCCTTCTTTATATTGACGTTGACTTTTTTAAAAGGATAAATGATACATATGGACACACCGAAGGGGATGCTGTTTTAAAACAATTAGGTTTACTTCTACGGAAAGGCACAAGAAGCTTTGATTTGGTGAGTCGTAATGGAGGAGAGGAATTTACAGTAGTGTTAATAGATTGCCAATTGAATAGGGCAATTGAAATAGCTGAAAATATAAGAAAAGCAGTAGAGAAAAACAAGTTTTCATTGAATGATGGCCAAAAAATCACATTGACAATTTCCGTTGGAATTGCAAGTTATGGAGATACTACCAATAATATAAACATGTTAATTGAAGAGGCGGACAGAGCATTATACCAAGCAAAAAAATCGGGGCGTAATAAAATTTGTGTAGCTGACTGAATTTGTTTTTTCTTAATAACCGAGCCGTTAAGCATCTAATAAGATGGGGGTGTTTTTAAATGAAAAAAACAGTACATTGTACTTAGTATGACTACCAGTCTCAAAAACGCAATCAATACGTTGTAACTATTTACCAAATAAGGGGTTATAAGATACGCTATTAGCAAGCATTGTTAATAGGAGGAGCATATGAGATTTGTTTCGAGAGCATTTTGGATTTCGATTATCTGCTTAGTATTAGAGGTCTTAATTTGCGGTGTGATTTCTGGAACAGCAGAATATAAAGGAAGTACTTATCAGGCAGACTTTTTCTTCCGGTTAGGTATTAATCTGGGAGTATTTTTTACTTTGTTATCAATGGTTATGGGGGGTGTTTGGCTAATTATGAAAATGACTATGAGAAGAGCTTGAGACTTGTGGCTACAGGTCTCTTTTTTATGCAAAAAGGAATATAGGTTATGAGACCTGGTTGCACCGATCATCCTAGCGCTGGTAGATTTGTTTAAAAGAACAAGTATGATCAAAAAATAATTTTCTTCCATTATTGGCGCTGTTCATTAGACTAGTCATAGTATTGGCAGCCACGTCCCTTACTGATTTAGAGTTAGGTTATCGCTTATGGGCGAGTGGCTTATCCAGACTCTCAGCAGTTGAATTATTTAAGTTAGGGAACAAAAGAGAAGAACATTCAAAGGGGATAGACTTATGACAAAAACCGCTGATCTATCACATCATCAAGGCATCATCGACTGGAGAAAGGCAGCAAAAGAATAGTAGAATAAAGCCCCTGTCCTTAGTTGGATGAGGGCTTTTATTTAGATGGATTAAATATGGTTGATTTTTTATTTGAAATACACAAAACGCAGGATTTTATAATGATTAGAACTTTTATTTTTTACTAATCATACAGGCAATATCAAACAAACATCAGCTTATCACTATACAATCCTGTGGTAAACCATCCTCATTTATCCATGTTTCTACCATGCGATTAAAGAAGTCAGGCATTGCCAAAGGCGCTCCATGTCCAATATTAGGTATACCTATACCTATGCAATGAGAATTAGCATCTACAATATCCTTTGCGGATTTTTTCATGATGGCTTTTTCCTTCTCGCCTACAGTAACTAATATTTTTCCATTTGCCTTTTTAAAATCTGCAGGTATCCCAAACGATGTGTTTTCTTCTAATACTCTCACAAGAGTGTCAGGCTTCATTTGACAACTTTCTTCATAATATTTTTCAAAGTAGTCTTTGCTTATATATAATGGTTTTGCTTGTAATTGTGAAAACCATCTATTTTTAATTAATGGAAAGGATAATCTGATAGTAGGTCGAATTAGTTTTTTAGCGTATGGAATGGGTCTGACAACAGCACTATTTATTATGGCAAAATCAATTAAATCTGGTTTCATACTTAATAGTTGAATGATAACTTGAGAACCCAGAGAAAACCCAATTAAAATTACTTTCTTCGTCCCTGCTTTTTTCTCGATTAATTGGATCAATTCTACTGCACTAGTCTTTATGGAGAAATTAATTTTGTGATTGTTTAGCCCGTGTTCAGGTAAATCTGGAACAATGCAATGATAATGGGCGAAGTATTGAACTTGTTTATCCCACATCCAACCACTTACCCCACCACCATGTAAAAATAGCATCAAAGGAGCGCTCTCATCGCCATGTTCTTGATATTGTAAGGCCAAATCATCCACCTCTCTTATCTAGGAATGTAAGTTTTGTTAAATGCTGTTAATCTATTATCCCATAAAACTTTTTGAAAAGTTAGTGATTAGCTTATGAAACAGCTTTTTATTGTTATTTTTTGGAGGATTATAATTTGATGTAGGAGTATAGCTATTAACGATAAAAATGAGGAGAGTAGAGTGGTTCGTTCACTAGAAGGTGTAAGCACGTTTGATGAACTAGAGGGTTGGGTGGTTAAACAAGGGGATGAAACTGAATGTAGAAATAACGGTTGGTGGTAGTTTATGTTTTTTTGAATAGGAACAGGGAAAACATAAACCAAAAAGATCGGAGGGATGGAACAGAGCACTAATTTTTTCTAGCTGTCTGTTTGGCAATCATTCAGAGGAATTACCCGAGCGTGGGAAGAGTAATTTTTTGGTCCTTTTTCTTCGATCTTGCCGTACATTTCTTATTATTTTTAGCGCTCTAGCGAGAAGTGGCCATACGCTTTTCGACAGTATGGCCTCTTGTTATGCTGACTTTTTGAGGAGTCTATTCCTGCCAGGTGTAGAAGCAAATTCAATAGAAATAAAGGAGGCGTAATGAATGAATCTTCTTTGCATCAAAGCGATGGAAGCATTTAAAAAAGATGCTGAACGTCGGGGGCAGAATAAAATCCAATTGGAAAGGATGAATGACAAAAAAGGACGGCAAAAATCCCTAAATAATGATTTGAAGAATCGTTAGATAGGGCAACACTGCTTTTAAGGTATGAGCGTATTAAAAAAGGGCATGTCAGATTTGCTCGGAGCCCTTATTTTTCCGAATTAGTTGATAGTAAAAATAAAAGCCCTGGCCCTATTATTCATGGAGGACCAAAAAGCATATTTAAGAAAGCAAAGAAAAGCAGATTTACAAAGTTTAAGCCATCTACGACAGATAAGCTCACCGAGGAAGAATGCCGATATATTGAAAATACATTAATCTTTTTAGCCCTTGATACAGACAAAATCAAGGGCTTTTTGTACAGTTAAATGTTTCTTGTAAAAGTTGTTTGGCTTTCTTTAGGCAAGGGCTTAACAAATAAAAAAGACCGCATATCGATGACGATGTGAAGAAGGATTGGGAATAAAAGGGAGCCGGTAGCTAAATAAGTACGGGCAAAAATAAAACCAATGAACCCGGTAAGCAAGAAGCCTTTCCAGCCTTGATAAATGTGCCCAAATCCAAAAATAACGGCAGAGATAATGATTATATACATTGGTTGAATGTCAATTGGCAGACTCGACAGGTAATGAATAACAAACCCCCTGTAAATAATTTCCTCGCAAACACCTGCCGTTATAGCAACGAAGATAGATAATCTTCTTTCTTGTTTAATTGTGGGCAATAAGTAGTCGATGTCTGCTGTTTGCTTGTTTAAGCGTTGTTGATAAGCCGGTATTTTCATTAGAACAAATAGTAAAATAAAGAGGCCTGCCAGAAAGCCGAAGATCATGCCGAGCGCTTCTGAATGGGGTTGCTGCGGAAGGGTTATTCCCATATCTTTAAACGTTATTTTTGTCATTACTATCATGAGAAGGATTGCTGCTACAATCGTCCATTCTGAATAAATGGCAAATTTAAAGAATCTTACTCTCGAAAGGGTATCTTTTCTCTCCTTTAACGGTTTTGTGTATTTAACGTCGAAGAAAGGATAAATTAAAAGAAGGAAAGCTAGTAATAAAGACTCTAAAATTAATATTGATATATAAATTTACTCCTGTTTTACCTCTATTATCTCATGAGGATGGAAATTTATGCAACTAATGACCTAAATAACCTATCTTACTTTAGAGTAACTTTAAATTATTTTATTACTCTTTATTGCTTAATACACAAAGGTTTTTATGTTTTTAAGAATAAGTGACGGGCTAATCATTTATCGTTATAGTAGAAATTGGAAGAATGAATATAGAGAATAGAGGGGATGGACAAATGGGTAAAAAGCAGTTTGATTCTTCTCAGGAATATGCCTGCAAGCTTGATCAACAGGATGAGCTGGCATCCTTTCGCAACGAATTTTATATTCAAGAAGGAATCATTTATCTTGATGGTAATTCGTTAGGATTACTGTCCAGACGATCAGAAAAATCGTTGTTAGAGTTGCTAGATTCGTGGAAACAGTTCGGAATTGATGGGTGGACAAAAGGGGGTTATCCTTGGTATGACCTCTCGGAGCGGCTTGGTGGGAAGCTGGCATCGTTAGTTGGGGCACGGCCTGAGGAGGTAATAGTGACTGGTTCCACAACAACGAATCTGCATCAGATGATTGCCACCTTTTATGAGCCGGAAGGCAAACGAACAAAAATACTGGCAGATGAACTTACGTTTCCTTCTGATATCTATGCGCTACGAAGCCAGATTCAGCTGAAAGGCTATCATCCAGAGGATCACTTGAT
Source organism: Bacillus sp. PK3_68 (assembly GCF_003600835.1). NCBI lineage: Bacteria > Bacillati > Bacillota > Bacilli > Caryophanales > Bacillaceae > Bacillus > Bacillus sp. PK3_68. The sequence goes on from NZ_NQYC01000001.1 coordinate 4,268,821, forward strand.
TCGCGTACAAAGCCGCGATGGGCGTCTTATTGAAGAAGAAGATGTGATTGAAGCAATGACAGAAGAGGTGGCTTTAATCGTCTTGCCGAGCATTCTTTACCGGAGCGGGCAAATTCTTGACATAAAGCGCATAACGAAAGAAGCCCATAAACGCAACATTTTAATTGGCTTCGACCTGTGTCATTCAATTGGAGCAATTGAACACCAATTGAACGAATGGGAAGTAGACTTTGCGGTTTGGTGCCATTATAAATATTTAAATAGCGGTCCGGGCAGTGCCGGTGGATTATATGTAAATAAAAAACATTTTGGCAAGCTGCCAGGTCTTGCCGGATGGTTTGGTTCCAACAAAGAGAAACAATTTGATATGGAGCATACGTTCACGCCGGCAGAAGCGGCAGGAGCCTATCAGATCGGCACACCTCATATATTAAGTATTGCTCCATTGATCGGTTCACTCCAACTCTTTGAAGAGGCGGGTATAGAGAACCTCCGAAAAAAGTCTTTATGTATGACGCGTTATATGATCGAGCTCACTTCAGAAGAACTGAGCGAAGCCGGTTTTAAGATAGGGAATCCCTTGGAAGACAAGAGACGGGGCGGTCACATTTATTTGGAGCATAAAGAAGCTGCACGAATTTGTAAGGCGTTAAAAGTGAATGGAGTTATTCCAGATTTTCGAGCCCCTCATGGGATCAGGCTTGCTCCAGTCCCTTTATATAACACGTATGAAGAGGTGTGGAAAGCGGTGCAGATTTTAAAGAAGATTATGAAGGAGGAACAATATAAACAGTTTGAGAATGAACGTGGCATTATTGCGTAAGTGGGGAACTCAATCATCAATTTTTTCTGCCTCTGGCCTATAAAGGTCCAGGGGTTTTTGGTGGTTGAAGAGACTCTGACTCTCTTGCTTTTAATCTAGCAATGGAACTTTCGATTGTTGTTCGGTGAATGGCTTTTCTCATTAAACAATCATATCTTCTTTAGGCTCGTCATATGATAGGTTAACTGCTTCTATTACTCTTGCAAAAAAGTTAAAACTCCTTTCCGCACAATAGAGCAGAAAGGAGTTTGTCCGGCAGTTAATGGATATCCCGGTAGACGCCAATCACTTTGCCAAGAATAGTAGCAGACGACAGAATAATTGGTTCCATGGATGAATTTTCAGGTTGAAGGCGAATAAAGTCTTTTTCTTTAAAAAAGCGTTTAACGGTGGCTTCGTTTTCCTCGGTCATCGCTACAACTATTTCGCCATTTTTGGCTGTCTGTTGCTGGCGTACGACGACATAATCACCATTTAGAATGCCGGCTTCAATCATACTGTCGCCCATGATTTCCAGCATAAATACATTGTCATCGGCAGGTGCAAGCCGCTCCGGTAAAGGAAAATATTCTTCAATATTTTCGATGGCGGTAATAGGCATTCCGGCTGTTACTTTCCCGATTAATGGCACACTTACTACTTTTTGTCTCGGTACGCTTTCTTCCAATTCCAATATTTCGATCGCGCGTGGTTTCGTTGGATCGCGGCGGATCAGTCCTTTGCTCTCCAGACGAGAAAGATGGCCATGGACAGTGGAGCTGGATGCCAATCCAACTGCTTCCCCGATCTCGCGCACGGAAGGAGGATAGCCTTTTGCTTTAACTTCAAGCTTGATGAAGTCCAAAATATCTTGCTGCCTCTTCGATAATTTTGTCATTTGTCTGCACCTCTTAGATTATCTCTTTTCTGTATTATAACATGTCACTTTTTAGGATACAAACATAAGTTCGAATGAAATCTTGACTCAAACAAATGTTCCTATTAAAATAAAGATAAATATACGAACGAGTATTCGCTTGAAGGGGATGTTGAATGATGAAAGTGTTTGTTAAAAAGAATTCTTTTGTTCTGTTATTTATGGCTGTTACAATTATGGCAGGAAGCATGCTGATCTTTAATGTGAGTGAGAAACGTCTTCCTTACGAAGAAATCACCGTACGGGAAGGGGACTCTCTCTGGAGCATTGCCAGACAGTATAATAACAGCAAGGAAATGGAAGAAGAGGACTTTATCATGTGGATACAAAAAGAGAACAAGCTGCATTCCGTTAAAATATTACCGGGAGACACTCTCGTTATTCCCATTACTTCGCATTCATCTCATACTGGCGGCCAGATCGCTTTTAAAGGAGAGTAATTTCAAGTGAAAGCTATTATATATTGCCGTGTAAGCACAAAAAAAGAAACACAGGAAACGTCGCTTCAACGGCAAGAGGAAGAACTGCTCAGCCTTGCCTTCCGAAAAGGATGTGAAGTGGCAGCAGTGATTAAAGAGCAAGTGAGTGGCTATGAATTAGATCGGCCGGGAATACTTGATTTGCTAGATCTAGTGAAAAAGGAATCGATTGATGCTGTACTGATTCAGGATGAAACACGAATTGGACGAGGCAATGCTAAAATTGCTTTGCTGCACTGCTTGTTTAAAGAGGGAGTAAAAGTATTTAGCATCGCTGATGATGGAGAACTGCAGCTGTCAGAATCAGATTCAATGGTTATTCAAATTGTTAGCATGGTAGAAGAATACCAGCGGAAGATTCATAATTTAAAAATCAAGCGAGGAATGAAACGGGCGGTAGAAAACGGTTTTCGACCTGAAGACAATTTAAAGAATAGAGGAAACCCAGCCGGAAGAGAGAGGAAGGAAGTGCCGATGGAAGAAATTGTCCGTCTACGCCGCAATAACCTTACTTTCGAAGAAATAGCTGCTACTTTAAACGGCTTTGGTTATCGGGTATCTAAGGCGACAGTTCACAGACGATTTAAAGAGTATGTTGAACAGGCGGATAAAGATCTTGAATAGGCATCTTTCTTGTTTATTCCTTTCCCTTTTAATAAAATAAAGGTAAGAATATATTAAAGAAAAAGAAAGGAGAGTCTGCTGATTTATAACGAATTGGCAGTAACCCCATCTATGCTTTCTCAAGATAAACTAGCTCGTATTAATGAGCTTTCCAAGAAATCAAAAACTGAAGGGCTGTCCGCAGAGGAACAAGCAGAGCAGACAAGCCTGCGCCAAGAATACTTACGTGCTTTTCGCTCGTCCATGAAAAATACAGTGGAATCGGTGCGTATTTTTGATCCTGAAGGCAATGAAGTGACACCTGAAAAAATTAAAGACATTCAAAAACGTAAAAGAATGCATTAATGAGCCGGCAAACGCTGGCTTTTTTATATGGAGTAAACGGAAAAGAAAATGACAAATAATAGATCTTCTCAGACATCTTGTATATTTTGATAAAGACCTATATATTAAGAAGGAACAATATTTGTAAGGAAAGGGAGTTTTCCATGTTTGATACAGTTGATCAATTAGCAGTGAATACGATCCGCACACTTTCTATAGATGCGATTGAAAAAGCGAATTCTGGGCATCCGGGTCTGCCGATGGGAGCTGCTCCAATGGCTTATACATTGTGGAGCCGTTACATGAACCACAACCCGAAAAATTCAAAATGGTTTAACCGTGACCGTTTCGTTTTGTCAGCAGGACACGGGTCTATGCTGTTATATAGCCTTCTGCATTTATCGGGCTATGATTTATCAATGGATGAAATTAAAAATTTCCGCCAATGGGGCAGTAAAACACCAGGACATCCAGAATACGGACACACGGACGGTGTAGAAGCAACGACCGGTCCTCTTGGCCAAGGGATTGCTATGGCAGTTGGAATGGCAATGGCAGAGAGACACTTAGCTGCCGTCTATAATAAGGACCAATATAACGTAGTCAATCATTATACATACACACTTTGCGGTGATGGAGACTTAATGGAAGGTGTGGCTTCCGAAGCAGCTTCCCTTGCAGGTCATCTAAAGCTCGGCCGTTTAATTGCTTTATATGATTCCAATGATATTTCTCTTGATGGCGATCTTGATAAGTCCTTCTCTGAAAGTGTGAAAGACCGCTTTAAAGCCTATGGATGGCAGTATCTCCGTGTTGAAGACGGAAATGACATGGAAGAGATCTCCAGAGCGATTGAAGAAGCGCAAAAAGACGAATCACGGCCAACACTGATTGAAGTAAAAACAGTTATCGGATATGGCTCACCTAATAAATCCGGTAAGTCAGACGTACATGGAGCGCCGCTTGGCGAAGATGAAATGAAGCTGACAAAAGAGTATTACAAATGGACATTTGAGCAGGATTTTCACGTGCCTGAGGAAGTATACGGCCGTTTTGAAGAACTGATTGTTCAAAAAGGCCAAGCTGTTGAGCAGGATTGGAACCAGCTGTTTGAAGAATATAAAAAGCAATTCCCTGAACTTGGCCAGCAGCTTCAGGCTGCGATAAACGGAGAGTTAGCCGAAGGATGGGACAAAGATATCCCATCTTACGAAGAAGGTAAATCGTTAGCAAGCCGGGCTTCATCAGGAGAAGTATTAAATGCGATTGCAAGGAACCTTCCAACTTTCATCGGCGGATCTGCTGATTTGGCCGGCTCTAATAAAACAACCATAAAAAATGAAAAAGACTTCTCACCTGTTGCTTATGAAGGCCGTAACATTTGGTTTGGCGTACGGGAGTTTGCAATGGGAGCGGCGATGAACGGAATGGCGCTTCACGGCGGTCTGCAAGTGTTCGGCGGAACATTCTTCGTATTCTCCGATTACGTACGTCCGGCGATCCGTCTATCAGCTTTGATGGGGCTGCCTGTTACTTATGTGTTTACTCATGATAGTATTGCGGTGGGAGAAGACGGACCGACGCATGAGCCGATTGAGCATTTATCCGCTCTTCGCTCCATGCCGAATCTTTCGGTTGTCCGCCCGGCGGATGCGAATGAGACAGCTGCTGCTTGGAAGTTGGCTGTTTCTTCGGAATCAACACCGACTGTGCTTGTGCTGACTCGTCAAAACTTGCCGACTATTCGAGGCACTTCCGAAACAGCGACAGAAGGAGTGTCAAAAGGGGCTTATGTTATTTCAGCAGCCGAAAAAGAGCAGGCAGACTTGCTGTTGCTGGCTACCGGATCGGAAGTGAGCTTAGCGGTGGAAGCACAAAAAGCTCTCCAGCAGGAAGGCATCCATGCGTCTGTTGTCAGCATGCCGTCATGGGATCGCTTTGAGAAACAAAGTCAGGAATATAAGCGCTCTGTTCTTCCAAAAGAAGTGAAAAAGCGCCTTGCGATTGAAATGGGCTCTTCCCTTGGATGGGAACGTTACACAGGAGATGAAGGCGAGATTATCGCTATTGACCGATTTGGCGCTTCCGCTCCTGGAAATAAAGTGATGACTGAATATGGTTTTACAGTTGAACATGTAGTTTCACGGGCAAAAGAACTGTTCAATAAATAAGAAGATACATGAGAAAGGCTGGGGTAGCTGTAAAGCAACCCCGGCTTTTTTTTGTGTTGAAAAGTGAATATAGATTTGAATCGCGTGCCATTCTGACCCAATCGACAAAACTAGTGAACGTTTTTTCCAAAATTCAACAACCTTGACGATGGTTCTTTCTTATAATAAGGAAAAGGACAAGCAGGAGGTAAAAGTAAATGAGAAGCTATCAAATTTACTGGATCGGAGAAGAATTCGCTCATTATTTTTACGGGCGTGAACAGAACTTTTTTCAGTTATTTTTTGAAAGCTCTATCGGACAAAAAAGTGAGAAGAATATAGTGGAAAAGCAAATTCAATATATTACAAAAGAATTTTCGATGCGATCCCTCGCCTCTATTTTGAAAGAAGCGTTAATGGGTAAAGACAGCTTTGCGGTTGAAAAAAACAACCTTTTTACGATTGAACTTCCAGAAAAGAAGGGGAAAGCCGTTTTGTCCGCTGAGGCGAAATGCCTTCACTTGAAGGCACGGGGAAGTTACGAAGCGGAGACCGTTTTCTTTTATTCCTTAAAAAAGTTGAATGCTTGTCTCTTCGCTGTTGATTTCGAACGAAAGAATTATGGCTGGCTCGAGCCGATCAGGAAAGAAAATTTATTTAAGTAAAGAAAATTTCTCTTTCATGTTGTATAATATCCTTTGGTTTAGTAAACTTTTAGTAGACGACATGAAGGAGGAAGTAGTATATGTGGTATGTACTCGTCGGGATTCTGGCTCTGATTGCCGGAGTTGCGCTTGGATTTTTTATAGCCCGTAAATACATGATGGACTATTTAAAAAAGAATCCGCCAATTAATGAACAAATGCTGCGAATGATGATGATGCAGATGGGCCAAAAGCCTTCGCAGAAAAAAATAAATCAAATGATGGCACAAATGAACAAGCAATTTGATAATAAATAAACGGCGCTCGGTTATTGAGTGCTTTTATTTTTTAGATTTTGTAAAAATAAGCATAAAAATGAGCAGATGTTTTTGGGACTCTGCTCATTTTTTAATTAGGTACTTGTTTTTGATAAAGAGGGACCGAAGAATGAACGTATTTGCGATCGTAGTCATTTAACAAAAGATCAAGCTCTTGGCTGCATTTAACGGCAAGCGGAGAGTTTAATCCTTTAACAGTGACAATGTGAAATAGCTCCAACCGCTTTTTCTCTATAGCATCCAATAAGTCGTCTTTATGCACGGCGGAAAGTCCTTTCTATGCAATAATAGGTCAGTGTTCGTTGGTTTCTCTAGTATACCCAATCTTTTACTTTTTTTCAAAAACAAAGTTACTTTAAATTGAGGGATTTCCTTTTTTCGGAAGGATGGGGACACAAATTATTCATATCTCTTTCTTTCGATTCCTGCTTGAAACTTTGTTACAATATCAATGAAAGGCAGGAGGTTTGATTGAACGATCTTAACTTTTTATTAGCTTTTGGAGCAGGGTTTCTCAGTTTTATTTCACCATGCTGCTTGCCTCTCTATCCCGCATTTCTTTCTTATATTACGGGCATGAGCGTTAGTGAATTAAAAAATGAGAATAAAATGCTGCAAAAAAGAAGTTTGCTGCATACGTTGTTTTTTCTGCTCGGTTTTTCTTTAATATTTATATCATTGGGTTTTGCTTCGACTGTTATCGGCAATATACTGGCTCAGTACCAGGATTTAATTAGACAGATTGGTGCCATCTTTATTGTATTTTTCGGTTTAGTTGTGACGGGTATTTTGCAGCCGAAATTTTTGATGACCGAACGGCGGCTTGAATTCAAAAATCGTCCGAGCGGCTATCTGGGCTCCTTGTTAATCGGCCTCGCATTCGCTGCAGGTTGGACACCGTGTACTGGGCCTATTTTATTGTCAGTTTTTGCTCTTGCGGCAAGCAATCCGGGATCAGGACTTTTATATATGATTGCCTATACGCTAGGATTTTCTATTCCGTTCTTTATACTTTCTTTCTTTATCGGCCGCATGAAATGGATTCGCACCCACAGTGGAATCATTATGAAGGTTGGCGGTTATATTATGATTGTCATGGGAGTCGTACTTTTCTTTGATTGGATGACAAAAATTATTATTTTCTTGAGCCCGTTGTTTGGCGGCTTTACTGGATTTTAACTTTATCTATTGATTGCCTTCTTTTGTGTAAACAGGTATATTTAGGATAAAGACATATGTTACATTATTTTCCAGACAAGAGGGGGCATCAAGCCAGTGGCAGGGGTATTAGTTGTAGACGATACAAAATTTATGAGAGTGACACTGATAGATATGTTGACGAATTTGCGCCATCAGGTTTTAGGGGAGGCTGAAAACGGGGAAGAAGCGGTACGACAATATCGAAAACTAAGGCCAGACATCGTTATTATGGACATTACCATGCCTATTATGAATGGTATTAAAGCATCGAAACGAATCTTATCAGAATTTCCTCAAGCAAAAATTATCATTTGCTCAGCGATGGGGCAGCAAAAGATGGTAATGGAAGCGATTGAAGCGGGAGCAAAAGACTTCGTTACTAAGCCCTTTGATGAGGTTCGGGTAAATGAGGCATTACGCCGTTTAATAGATTAAGCTGTTTTGAACGGAGGCGGCTTTTGTCTTTTCCAAAAAAATTGATTATAATAACTAAGCAAATGTAAAAGATAAGGAATGATGAAGATGATGCTTGTTGCTTCATCCGTTTTAGCAGTAATCATGGGAATTACAGTGATATTTGTTCGTATGAAGGCCTCTAAGAAACCGACATCGGCCAATAAAATTATGCTCCCTCCGCTCTTTATGAGCACAGGAGCGCTTATGTTTATTATACCGGAGTTTCGGGTCACGTTTATGGAGTTGTTGGAAGCCGTAGTTGTAGGGATGTTATTTTCGATCTTATTAATTAAAACTTCAAATTTTGAAATTCGTAATGATGATATTTATTTAAAGCGATCAAAAGCGTTTCCTATTATTTTAATTACCCTGCTAATCATTCGGGTCGTCGGCAAGGTTGTGCTGAGTTCAACGATTCATCTTGGCCAATTAAGCGGAATGTTTTTCCTTCTTGCCTTTTCAATGATCATCCCATGGCGCATTGCTATGTACAGACAATATCGAAGCTTGCGGACTAAATTAGATCAAGATTCACTTGGTGGAAATCCGCTTTCATGAAAAAAAGAGCTTGCGTTTGATGCCGCAAGCTCTTTTTAAAATAAATGTTCGTAAGGAGTTAAATCCATCTTCATTTCGTTTAATTTCTTACGCAAAAACTTATGATCCCTCTTTGGAGTAGCAATGATATAACCTCGTATTACTAAATCCTGCGTAATCTTTCCCGCTTTTTCTTTTAATGCTAATTCACCGATTTTTCCAGCGATTTTTTGACGAGCCACATCCCGGAAAAGTTCAGGAACGGGACTGACGAGTTCTTCCAATAGTTCTTTTTCCGGCTTCTTCCACATGCTTCTTGTCTGATCAACATAATATTCTTCCCAGTCCATATCTGATTTTCCATCTGCTTTTGGCAGCCGTTTTAAAAACTTGCGAAACATAAAAAATCCGCCGATCGCGAAACTGCCGACCAGAATAATTACCCACAAAAGGATGAAATAAGAAAACCAACCTTGCAGCATGATGCCAACCTCCAAGTCTTTCTTCTATCGCTACTAATTATAGACAAAGGAGAAAATGGATACAACAGTTAATGATGATCCTATCATTTTAGCGTAAAAAGGCTTCATAATAATTAAGATTTACTATTTAGCTATTTGTAAAGAAAAGCAATTTGCTTTCTTTATAATTTCCTATACTATGAAAAGAGAGACTTTATTAGAGGTGACAGAAGTGAAATTTATACATACAGCAGACTGGCACTTAGGCAAGCTCGTCCATGGAGTTTATATGACAGAAGAGCAGCGTGAGGTTTTACACCAGTTTGTAAAAATAGTAGAAGATGAGAAGCCGGATGCCGTTGTCATAGCCGGTGACCTATATGATCGATCTGTACCGCCAACAAGCGCTGTAGAGCTGTTAAATGAGATGCTTTTCAAAATTAATGTGGAGCTGGAGACACCGATTGTAGCCATTTCTGGGAACCATGATAGTTCAGAACGTCTTTCATTTGGTTCCTCCTGGTTTCAGAATAGCCAGTTTTATTTGAAAGGAAAGGTGGACGATCAATTTTCACCTGTCCGGATTAATGGGGTTAACTTTTACTGTGTTCCTTATGCAGAACCGGGCACAATCCGGCAGCTGCTTGGTGACAGTTCGATTCATACCCATCAAGATGCCATGAAGTGCCTAATAGGCAAGCTGGAAAAAGAGATGGACTATAGAGAAGTGAACATATTTGTCGGCCATGCCTTTGTTCTCGGTGGAAAGACAACAGAGTCGGAAAGAACGTTGTCGGTGGGCGGATCGGGCTGTGTAGATGCTGGATTGTTTGCTCCTTTCCATTATACGGCGCTCGGTCATTTACATAGTCCGGATGCGATAAAACATGAGAAGGTACGCTATTCGGGCTCTCTGCTGAAATATTCGTTTTCCGAGGTAAATCAGCGCAAGAGCATTTCGATTGTGACTGTTGATGAAAAGGGAGCGCTCTCTATAGAAGAAAAAACACTCCGTCCAAAGAGAGATATGCGCTCATTGGAGGGAACGATGGAGGAGCTGCTTGACCCTGCCCGCGTTCAAAAGGAAGCGGCAGAAGATTATTTAAAAGTGACTCTTCTTGACCGTGGAGCAATTATTGACCCGATGGGCAAGCTTCGGCAAGCTTATCCAAATATTCTTCATTTAGAGAGACAAATTGATGTGATTGATCAGCGCAAAAAAGAAAGCTATGGAATGAAACGGGAAGAGAAAAAGTCTGATCTTGCCCTTTTTGCTGATTTTTACAGTCAGATGACAACAGATAGTTTCACAAATGAAAAAAGAAAAGTGATAGAGAGAGTTATTCATGAGGCACAGCTGGAGGCGAATCAAAAATGAAGCCAGTCAAATTAATCATGCAGGCATTTGGCCCTTATGCGGGGAGGGAAGAGATTGATTTCAGGCAACTGGAGAATCGGACCATGTTTGTCATTTCAGGAAAAACCGGCTCCGGAAAAACAACTATTTTTGATGGGATTAGCTTTGCCATATACGGCCGGGCAAGTGGAGAAGAGAGAACGGGAAGCGATCTGCGCAGCCAGTTTGCCGCAGACAGCCTGTTAACAGAGGTATCGCTCGAATTCTCTTTGAAGGGACGCAATTATCTGATTTACCGCTCTCCCCAGCAGGAAAAGAGAAAAGAGCGCGGGGAAGGGTTTCGGACTATTACTGCAAAAGCAGAACTCTATGAAATCGATGACAGTGGAGAGAGAAAATTGATTGCAGCAAATGTCCGAGAAGTGGACGAAAAGGTAAAAGAAATTATCCAGCTTGATGCGAATCAATTTAGACAAATATTGATGATTCCCCAGGGCGAGTTCAGAAAGCTGCTCGTTTCCGACAGCAAAGAGAAGGAGAAAGTGCTGCAACGCTTGTTTCACACTCAATTTTATAAATTGATAGAAGACAAGTTAAAGCACCAGGCAGATGAATTAGCGAAGAAAGTGGAAAGTGGGCAAAAAGAACGAGCGCAATTATTGGACAGCATCGAACCCGCCACCGACAAAATGAGCGAACTGCTTGAGCAAGATCCTCGAAACGAGGCAGCCATTCTTTCACAATTAAAAGTAGATATTGATTTTCTGTCGGAAAAGTTAGTGGGAATGAAAGAGGAAATTGAACAACAACAAAATGCACGTGATGAATTAACCCGAAATATTCATCAGACAAAGCACATTATCCAGCAAATCGCCCGCAAAGATGAGCTGGAGGAAGAGAAAAAAGGACTAGAAGCTAGAACGCCTGAAATCGCCGAAAAAACAAAAGAAATTGAACGGGCAGAGAAGGCAAAGAACTTAGGGCACCAGGAAGACTTGTGCATGCAGTTAAAGAAACATCTGGATGAAGATGTAAAAAGGGCAGAAGAATCACGCATAACATTTATCAATCATCAAAGAGCCCTGGAAAAAGCTGAACAGCAGTGGCAAGAGGAAAATGGCAGAGAAGCAGAGCGGAAAGAAGCGGCCGATAGGCTGAACAAGCTGATTGCGCTTAGAGAATCGGTCTATTCCCTGGATGCGGAAAAAGCGATGTTAAACCGCTTGAATGTCCAAGTGAAAGCATGTGAAAAGAAACGGGAAGCACTCTCTGCACAGTCCGTACAAATAGAAACAAGAATAGAAAAGCTGGAAGAGGAGCTGTCTTCCCTCGATCGCTGGCAGCAAATTGTTTACGATGAAGAGAAGAACGGCTATCAGGCTGAAGCCCAAATAAAGCTGATTGAGAAGATTAGTAAAATAACTGAGCGGATCAAACATTTGAAAGAGCAGGAGCAAAACCAGCAACATCTAACTAAGGAAAAAAAGGAAGGGCTAGAAGCAGCCGCGATGAATGTGAAAAAGCTTGAAGAAAGCTGGCAGAAACAACAGGCAGGCATGTTGGCGCAGTCTCTTATTGCTGGAGAGCCATGTGCTGTTTGTGGTTCCACTCATCATCCATCTCCGGCAAAAGCTCATGCTGATGCTCCGGAGAAAGAAGAAATTGAAGCGGCCAAAAAGGTGTCAGCACAAGCTGAAAAAGAACAGCATGAAGCTGCCCGTGAGCTGGCTCGTATTCAAATTCATTTACAGAAGGAAGAAGAGGTATTAAACGAGCTCTTGCAGGAAACGAAAGAGCTTCATTTAAAAGTGGATTGGTCAAATATAGACGGCCAAAAAGCACAGCTGGTTTCTATTCAGGCAGCTGCCGAGCGAGCTATTCAGCAAGCGAATGAAAAGCTGCAGCAAAAGAAGGCATGGACTGAAGAACGAAACCGTCTGAATGTACAATGGAAAGAGCTGCGTGCTGAGTTAGCAGCATGTCAGCAAGAAGAACTAGAAGCGCGTGAATTATATGCTGGCAAGCAGTCACATGTAGACGAATTGTTAAAGAACATTCCGGTGCCGCTTCAGCAAAAAGAAGCGTATGAACAGGCGGTCGAGCAAGCTGAAGAAACGAGGCAGCGTTTGGAGGAACAGTTGGCGGCAGCCTTAAAAAGAAAGCAGGCTGCAGAAACAGCGCTTGCAGCTGTTGAAGCAGGCTTACAGGAGATACAAAGTACAATTGCTCAGCAAAAAGAACGCTTAGATGCTGAACGAGCGCGTTTTAAACAATTGATGGAGCAAAATGGATTTGCTGATTTTAAGCACTATTCAGCAAGCAAAAGGACGGAAGCGGAATTAAAGAAATTGCAACAGGAGATCCATTCCTTTCACGAGCATTTTCGCTCCGTATCCGATCTATTGAAGGAATTTACAGAAAGCCTAATGGGCATTGAAAAGCCGGATCTTGCCTCATTAATCACAAAAAAAGCTGAAATTGAGGAGCAGATAGCTGCGAAAGATAAGGAACGGCTTGCTCTTAACCATTTAATCAGCAACTGTCAGCGCATCGTAGGAAGAGTGGCAGCTGTGAATGAGCATTTACAAGATTTGGAGAAAGACTATAGCTTAATCGGTCATCTTTATGAGATCACGCACGGCAAAAATGTGCATAAATTAACATTTGAACGATATGTGCTAGCTGCTTTTCTTGATGATATTCTTGTTGTGGCAAATGAGCGGCTCGTAAAAATGACTGGTGGGCGTTACACGATGCACCGCAAAACAGATCGGGCAAAAGGAAATGCTCAAAGCGGTTTGGAGTTGTTAATTTTTGACCAGTATACTGGCCAGGAACGGCACGTAAAAACATTGTCGGGGGCGAAAGCTTTAAGGCGGCACTTGCGCTTGCTCTCGGCTTGGCGGAGATCGTCCAGCAATATGCAGGTGGGGTATCGTTGGAAACAATGTTTATTGATGAAGGGTTTGGTACGCTTGATCCCGAATCGTTAGACCAGGCGATTGAAGCGTTAATGGAGATTCAGGACTCCGGACGGCTCGTTGGTGTAATCTCTCATGTGCCCGAGCTAAAGGAAAGAATTGATGCCCGGCTCGAAGTTATATCATCGCAAAGTGGCAGTCATACACAATTTCAATTAGCGCTCTCCTCCACATAACTAGCATAAATAGGCAGGCGTGTTCATAAATTATTCAAGATAACCAATCGCCTGCCGTTGTATTTGTTGGATATATACAATAACATTATTTTAGATTTACTAGACTATTGCAGGAGGGAAAATAAATTGAATTATTCGCGCTCTTTTTTAGTGATTGCAGCGCTTTCGGTTATTTTGCTCGTAGCTGGCTGCGGCAAAAGTAATTTTGAAAGCAACATGGATGTCGAAATGCAAGACTTTGAGCATACGAACCAAAACAATAAAAAAGTCAGCTTAGAGGACTTAAAGGGAAAAGTATGGCTCGCTGACTTAATTTTTACTAGCTGCACAACGGTTTGCCAACCGATGACAAAGAATATGGCGGATCTGCAAAAGATGCTTAAAAAAGAAGGTGTAGAGGACTATCGTATCGTATCGTTTAGCGTCGATCCAGAGGTTGATACACCTGATAAGTTAAAAGAATACATTTCTCATTTTGAGGTGGATGAAAAGAAATGGGACTTGCTGACGGGGTATGATCCAGAATACATCCGTGATTTTGCAGAAAAGAATCTGCAAACATTGGCCGTTCCCGATCCTAATTCCAATCAAGTCACTCACGGTACAAGCTTTTATTTAGTGAATAAAGAAGGAAAAGTAGTAAAAAATTATAGCGGAGCAGAAGAAGTTCCATTTGAAGAAATTGTTCAAGATGTTAAGACACTGGTTGACGAAAAATAAGATCTTTTAGGTAAAGAAGGATGTTCTAGCGATTAGAGCATCCTTTCGTTTTTCCTCACTCCTTTTATTTGTTGGTAAGTGAAACGATAAATGGGTAAAAAGTAAGTAATAAAATAAAAACAAGACTTGACTTTAAAAAATTAACAAAAAATTCACAATCATTTAATTGATTTTTTGGTCTTTTTTGGGTAAGATAATTACACAGAAGTTTTTCTGAAAATTTAAAAAAGGGGTGAATTTTATGAACTACGGTATTTACAAGTTCGGATCTTTCAATCAAATCAAGTGCGAATGCGGGTGGGAAGGAGTCCGTGCTGACTTGAAGAAAGCATTTGTTGTTCTCGAACAAACGAAGTGCGGCTCCATTTTTGATGCAGAAGATGTGTATATTTGCCCAAACTGCGATTCTCGAAAATATTAATAATCTCCCGATCACTAGCCTTCTAGTATTCATTTCCCATTTGCCTGCCAATTTAGTAGATTGTCTGCTAATCTTATAATTTCAGCCTTTTAAACGGAGTATGCCAATTCCCGGCAGCTCCGTTTTCCTGTTAAAGGAGAAAATATATTGTTAAGCACAGTTTTCTGTCAGTTAATGGACAATAAATTAAAAATAGCTTTCAAGCAACGCGGTCTAATAATATAATGTTGGTACAGAATGAAATTAAAGAAAGAAAGTGGTTATATGGAAAAAGTAACTGGGAATTTCTTCTCCAAGGAATATGAATCCCTTGAAGTGCTTGCTGATTTAATTAGTGAAGAACTGGAATGTCCGATTACAATAGAAGATGACAATCACCGTATCATTGCCTATAGCCGACACGAAGATGAAGTTGATCCTGTCAGGATTGCAACCATTATGCGCAGGCGTGTGCCGGAAAATGTTATTAATAGCTTGTGGAAAGTAGGAGCGATACCAAAGCTGTTCGAAACAGAGGAGCCGGTTACAGTTCCTAGGATTGACCAGGTGGGGATCAGGGAGCGCGTGGCGATTTCAGTGCGTAAGAATAAAGAAGTTGTCGGCTTTATTTGGGCGCATCCGCGTAAGCCGTTCAATGAAGAGAAAATCATGATTTTAAAGGAAGCAGCAAAAGCGGTAAAAAATCAGCTTATTCAGCGCCAAAAACAGAAAACGGAAACTGAAAAGAATTATGAAGAACTTTTTTGGAAACTGCTGACCGGTCACTTTACAAGGCTTAGAGATTTAGAACAAGTAAATGAACGTTACAATTTAGTGCTGAAGGGTGCGTTGGCAGTCGTGATTTTAGACTTTTTACAGCCAATTAGCCAGCCAGTCGAACGCCAAACCAGTTACTTAGTAGAAACCATGCAACAGCTGCCCATCATAGCAAGGACCTTTGATAACGGACAGTTAATTCTGCTAGTGAGGCTGCCAGAGAAAGAGACAGAACAGGCCATTGGTGATTTTACCAATAATCTCATCAACAAAATCAAAGAACGTCAGCAAATTACAGGGATTATTGCCGCTTCAGGAAGCGTAACTAATAATCCGCTGGAGCTTGCCCGAAGCTATCAGGAGGCACTTTATGTACTGAAGGTGAAACAGCAGTTCTCATTAGCTGCCGCTTCTATTTTTAGCTACGATAGGCTTGGCGTGTTTCAATTTATCGAAGATTTGGCTGCGATCAGAAAACAATCTGGTTATACCAATCCGGCCATTGAAAAATTAAGCCAATATGACCGTGATCATCATGCCAACTTGCAGGAAACTATTTTTGTGTTCCTACATCATGATGGAAACATGAATGATGCAGCTAAAGCGTTACATATTCATGCCAATACGCTTGCTTACCGACTGAAAAGGATATCTGAAATAGCTGGGATCAATTTAAAAGATGCAAACCAAAAAATTACTTTGTATCTAGATTTACTCATTAAACAATTAGAGGAGGAAAGTTTGTAAAAAATCACAAAAACATCTCTTTGAATTTTTTATTTACAATGATGAATTGACCGGGAAATTAGCATAATATAGACGTATATTGAAAAGAAGAGGAGATGTTCAAATGATTATTGGTATTCCTAAGGAAATTAAAAACAACGAAAACCGTGTTGCGATCACTCCAGCTGGCGTTACTACTTTAGTTAGAGCAGGACACAAAGTGTTAGTGGAAAAGGATGCAGGGCTTGGAAGCGGTTTCACTAATGAAGAGTATCAAGAACTCGGTGCACAGTTGATTGATTCAGCAAAAGATGTATGGGATCAAGCTGAGATGGTTTTAAAAGTCAAAGAGCCAATCGAATCGGAATACCAATATTTCCGTAAAGACTTACTGTTATTTACGTACTTACACCTTGCAGCAGAGCCGGCTTTAACAAAAGCGCTTATAGAAAACGGTGTAACAGGCGTTGCTTATGAAACGGTATCAGTGAACCGTACCCTTCCTCTGCTTTCCCCAATGAGTGAAGTAGCAGGCCGCATGGCCGCACAAATTGGTGCACAATTCCTTGAGAAGAATCAAGGCGGAAAAGGTGTTCTTCTCGGTGGAGTACCAGGAGTAAAGAAAAGTAAAGTAACAGTAATCGGTGGCGGCATGGTAGGAACAAATGCAGCAAAAATCGCTTCCGGCCTCGGAGCTGAAGTAACAATTATTGACTTGAGTGCAGATCGTCTGCGCCAGCTTGAAGATATTTTCGGATCAAGTGTACAAACACTGATGTCCAGCCCGTTCAATATCGCTGAAGCAGTGAAGGAATCTGATCTTGTCATTGGAGCGGTATTAATTCCAGGTTCAAAAGCGCCTAAGCTTGTAACAGAAGAAATGGTTAAATCGATGTCTCCGGGATCTGTTATTGTAGACGTAGCGGTTGACCAAGGCGGTATCTTTGAAACAGTTGACCATGTAACAACACATGACAATCCAACGTATGAAAAGCATGGCGTTGTTCACTATGCTGTAGCTAACATGCCTGGAGCAGTTCCACGCACTTCTACGGTAGCGTTAACAAATGTGACTATTCCTTATGCTTTACAAATGGCTAATAAAGGATTTAATCAAGCAATCCAGGACAACCCTGCATTAAAGCTTGGAGTCAATACGTATAAAGGTCATGTAACATATGAAGCGGTAGCAAAAGACCTTGGATATGAATATAAAGCGGTAGAGGAATTAATTTAATCGTCAAAAACCTGTCATCGTTTGACAGGTTTTTTCATGGTTACTTACAAATATATCAATTCTGTTAAATACTGTAAACTTCCATTTTTTATTGGAGATTCTATGATATAATTTCTGCAAGGCAAGCTTAAAAATAATAAATGAGCTTAGTAAAACAGTAAAGGGCCAGGTGATAATAAATGGTTGTTAGACGCTCCTCCATAAAAACGAGCTATTTTGCAAAGTCTCTCCTATTGATTGTTTGTGGTACCTTACTGTTTACGGGCCTATCATTTTATTATTTTAAAGAGTATAGAAACGAACAGGCTTATGCGAAGCAGATAAAAGTGATTTATGAGCTGATGGATAAAAATGCCTATAAGGCGGAGTCTATCGTTTCTAGCTATGCGAATGACCAAGGAGTGGTTAGCCGCTATGGCGAAGGAATAGTAGCAGGGAGCAACAGCTCTTTCCGGTATGACAATATGGTGAAGACATTAAGACAAGATTCAGAAAAATGCCGCGACTTGTTATTTGAGCTATCGGAACCGCCAGAAGAAATGACAGAGGTGTACGCTATTTTACTTGATGCTCATATTACCTATAAGCAATATATTCAGCTGGCCTTGCGTTCGCAGGAGCCAACAGCTAATTTTGCCAAGAAAGAACAAGTCCTAAGAGAAGAGCTTAACAATGGTTTAGCACTTGTGAAAAATAGAATAGAACAGATGTAAGTAAGCTTTAAAGGACATCATTTATTACGGTGATGTGCTTTTTTGTTTCTTAAACTTTTTAAATCTTTTGTGTGAGTCTAGAAAGAGGAGGATACACAAGCCTCCAAGTCTACAACATGAATGTGGGCAAATACATATTTGATGGGGAATGGAATACATTCTTTTAATAGGCTCTAAAAAATTAAGCAGCTTTTAGAGGGATTGGAGAGACATTCAACAAAGTCAACTGCAAGAGGGATAGAAAAGAGGGACGGCCTTTTCTATCCTTCATCCTCTATCTTTTAACCAAACAGTGAGTTTTTGAATGGATGGCATAGTCACTTGGCAGAATTCTTGTAGTTTTTAAGCTGAGTGACGATGGAAGATTGATCGCCAATCACGATTTTAGGCTGCTTGGCCGGCACGATCCAGCGCATCACATTTAACAGGTGATTCTCATTAAGCGCTACGCATCCAGCTGTCGGACTTGTCGATTGTCGCCATCTGTGAAGAAAGATGGCACTCCCTTTTCCTGTAATAATAGGCTTTTCATTATATTTTATGATAACTGCATACTTATACAAAAAGTGATTCAGCCGTTCGTAGGACTTCCAGCGCTTATTGGGGTTGCCTCTATAATATATCCACTGATTGTAGTCTGGTGAAGACGGATCGTCTATCCAATAATGATAGTTATTCGTTTGCGTATACCGTATGTTTAGATTAGCTGGTTTTGGAGCAAATCCAAAGCCTTCACCAATAGGAAATAAACCAACAGGGGTGCGGCCATCCCCCTCTCTTTTTGACTGAGACAGGCCATTCTTACCAATCACAGCGGCAGTTTTGTACGTTTGCACCCAGGTATCGCCTCTTTTTTCGTATGTTCTTAATACGGCTTGGTAATGATTTGTCTTTCCTTCTACAACGATAAACTGGCTGCTGTCTGTAATAGCTGATAATTGGGCAGCTACTTTTTTCTCGAAAGAGGTAGTCTCTGCAGCTGTTGAGAAAGAAGGGGACAAAAAAGCGGCACAAAAAATGAATAGGGTAGATACAAATATCTTTTTCATCTTTATCTCCTGTTTTTAAACTATTATACTCTTATCTGGATGGAAAAGGCACTAAAAGGGAAACAAAAAACAGCAGCCGATTCTGGCTGCTGTTTCATATAGACTTACCCTTTAAATCCAGTATTTGCTTTTACAGAGACTTCAGCAAATTTACGGGCATCTGCTTTAGCAGAAAGTACCGTACCGACATACCCGGCAAGGAAACCGGCTGGAATAGAGATAACTGCTGGATTGGTAAGAGGGAACAGCGGGCTGCCGACAAAAATGGCTGTGCCTTCAGGGCCTAATACGTTCGGGCTGATGGCTACCAACATTAACGCAGAAAGCAATCCAGTTAACATAGCAGAAATGGCGCCGATGGTGTTAAAGCGCTTCCAATAGATCGTGTACAAAATAACAGGAAGGTTTGCACTGGCCGCTACGCAAAAGGCGAGAGAAACGAGAAAAGCTACGTTCATTTTTTGAGCAAACAGAGCGAGCAAAATAGAAAAAATAGCAACCGAAATGGAGGCATAGCGCGCAGCGAGCATCTGCTGTCTTTCCGTCACCTTTCCTTTTTTAATAATCTCTCCGTAAATATCATGGGCGAAGGCGGATGCTCCTGATAAAACGAGACCAGCTACTACTGCAAGAATCGTGGCGAATGCCACGGCGGATACAAATGACATCAGCATGTCGCCGCCTAATGCTTGAGCAAGCAAGGGAGCTGCCATGTTTCCAGCCGCGTTGGCAGAGATAATTTTATCGGAACCAACAAAAGCGGCAGCACCGAAGCCAAGGAAGATGGTAAGAATATAAAAAACACCAACAATCCATGTAGCATAAACGACGGAGCCTCTTGCCGTTTTTGCATCTTTTACAGTAAAGAAGCGCATAAGGATATGCGGAAGACCAGCGGTCCCAAATACGAGAGCCATCGTCATAGAAAGCGTATCGATAGGATTTTTGTATTTCACACCAGGATTTAAATAATTTTCCCCGTGTGAAGTGGCGGATTTCATGTCAGAGAACATTTCAAAGATGTTAAAATGAAATTTCATTAATACGAGAAAAGAAATAATAACAGTACCGATCATAAGCAGAACAGCTTTAATAATTTGCACCCAGCTCGTTGCTGTCATACCGCCAAACAATACATAAACAGTCATCATCACACCGACAATTAAGACGGCAATCCAATAATCAATCCCCAACAGCAATTGGATAAGAGCACCGGCTCCTACGAGTTGGGCAATCATGTAAAAAATAACAATTGTAATGGTACTCAGAGCCGCAGTAGCTCTTACCTTCTTCTGGTCAAAGCGGGCATTAATCATATCTGCCAGCGTATATTTACCCAGATTGCGCAATGGTTCAGCGACTAGATAAAGTACGACCAAATAGGCAACGAGATAGCCGATGCTGAAAAAGAAGCCATCAAAGCCATTTAAGGCGATAGCCCCGGCTATTCCAAGAAATGAGGCTGCCGACAAGTAGTCTCCCGCAATAGCCAGTCCGTTTTGCCAGCCTGTCAGCCCGCCACCCGCTGTGTAAAACTCACTTGCTGTATTTGTACGCTTAGCGGCAAAGTACGTAACGACAAGCGTGAGTCCGACTATTCCAACGAAAAACGCTAACCCAATGACACTCATAACGGTTGATCTCCTTTTTTCTCTACTTGTAAATCGTTTAAGATATCATCAGACATTTGATCAAACTGATTAGCTTTTTTTACATAGATCATACTTAGCGCCCAAGTCATGATAAATTGGGCAAAAGCAAAAATCCAAACCCATGAAATCGAACCGATCGCCGGCTTATTTAAAATGGTTGAGTAGGATGTAAGCAGTGGCAGTGAAAAATAAAATAGCAGAAAGAAGATTGAAAGAGGGACAAGAAATTTGGTTTTACTTTTCACCATTTGTTTAAACTTCGGGCTTTCGGCAATGCTTTCATAAGTAGTTTTTTCTGCTCCAAGCGGTGGGGGTTTTAGCTTTTGATTTCCCATGAACATCCTCCTAAAATGAATTTCCTGAAATTACATAAATTTCAGAATTATATACCAATTTTAAAAAATATTTCCTTATTTTGCAATGGTTTGGAAAAAAACCGACTGATTAGTTTTAGACAAAATTCGACGGTTAGATTAAGAAAAGCGATTTTCTTTGCGCAAATACCTTCTTCTGTTATTTTGATATATAATGATATACAAATAATTTGAATAGATTGGACGGATTGCTTATGATAGAAGGCCGGCAATTGGCACATTCGCTTGTGTCTCTAAAAGGGACTCACTTACGGTTTGTATATGTCATGCTGCATGATTTAAACTTTTGGGATCTTGTTTCTTCTAAAACAAAAGATTTAGTTTCAAAAGAACAGTCTGCTCATTTTTATGAATGGCTTAAAAAGGAAGCTGATAAGCTAAACGTAGTAGAAGATCAGGAACTGCAGCTGGATTTGCTGCTGGAGTTAAGTAAAACACTTAAACTGCCTATGCGTCTGCTTGATGACCCATACAAGGTTATGAAGCAATGTGAAGAAATAATTGACGAAGCTTTTCTACAGCTTCAGAAGCAATATAAGGATTTTGCCAAAGCATTTGATCGCTTTCCTGAAAAAAATAAAGTGAAGTTTCTTGTTCACTGGGAAATGGCGCAATTATATACGCATATGAATGCCCAGCAGTCTAAGCCTGAAAAAGGAACGGAGACAGCTATTTGGGTAGACGAAATTCTGATGTTTGTTGAACATTTGCCTTCTTACCAACAGGAACAAATTAAGGAGCAGATTCATTTATCAGAATGGACAGCAGAAGAATTGCAAATAGCGCTATTGGAGGATGCTTTTGCTGTTTTTACCTCCATCGTGGAAAAGACGGGTTTTGGCTTTTACAAATATTTGCTTCAATGCTTCTCAAGGGAGCGTCCCGCTGCTGCTTTTGCCCCGCAGGAAGCTGCTTATTTTTCATGGATGACAAACCCTGACTTACTGTTGTCACTCATTTTTAAAGGTGGAGGTATCCTTTACCGTTATCAAAATTTATTATTTAATAAGGGTCTGCTGCCGATGGCTCTGTTTGAGACAATTCTTCCTTATTTAGCGGATGGTGCGTCGGAGGAAGAGGAGGACCTTGCAGTAATTACTCATTCCTGGAACCAGCGGTTTGTTGATTACCGCAAGATGCTTCGTTCAGTAAATGAAATGGTGCAAAAGCAAAATGATTGGAAAAAGGGATTGGACATTCTTAGAGAAGAACTAAAAGAGGAAGAAGCTGTGTTTCGTCAAACAGAAGCGTACAATCTACAACTGCGAGAAAAACTGATACAGATGTTAAAGCAAGACCCGGCACGGCCCTATTTTGGCGAACTTAGCGTCAAGAATAACAGGCTGCAAGAGGAGTTGAAGAAAGTGGAAGCTAAATTGGCTAAACAGGAAAATGCGAAAAAAGGGATCGTTCGGTCCGTTACCACTTTTATTAAATCAAGCTATCATCAGACGGAAAAAGCCCAGATTGAAAAGAAAATTGACAAAGTGTTCAATGAAATCAGCGATTTAGTATTGGAAAAATATCATGACTATGAACCGCAGCTAATTGAAGAAATCCATCGTTCCAATGATGAACTTGCACAATTGAACCTGAATAAGCAAGAGATCCAGCGTAAAATTGAAAAATTCACGGAAAAGTTGGCAGAGGTAAAGCAACAAGAAAAGCAAATGAGAACCGCGATCTCGGATGCAGAAAAGCGGACATATGGCTTATCGCAATTATACAAAAGCGAAATGGAAAAAGAAACCACTCCATATATGAATGAGCTATAACGATATCACTTCACTCTGTCGGTTCCTCAATACCGGCAGAGCTTTTTTATGACAAGAATACTAGAGGGATTTATGGTAAGAGTAATTATAGGGAAAGATCCCTTTACTTGATTGGATACCGGTTATTTGTTAGGGTTATATAGGTTGTCGAATAAGCGCAGAGAAAATCTGTGGATATACTGCCCATTCCCATGTGCATTAGTCAGGTGAAATATAGAAAGGAGAATTTTGTGCAAAAAATTTCAAGTGTATTTTGGATTACGATCGCATTAGTGCTTGCTTCTGTTATATTTGGCGTAGCGGCACCAAAAACATTCGAGCAAGTCACAAATAACATTCAAACGTTTATTACCTCAGCCTTTGGCTGGTATTATTTAATTATAGTCGCGGTGATTGTCTTATTTTGTTTATTGTTAATTTTCAGCCCGGTAGGATCTATTAGGTTAGGAAAGCCTGGAGAGAAGCCAGACTATTCTACTCCTTCATGGTTCGCTATGCTGTTTAGTGCAGGTATGGGAATAGGCCTAGTATTTTGGGGGGCAGCAGAGCCGTTGAGCCACTTTGCGATTGACCCTCCTTTAGCAAAAGCAGGCTCAGAGGCAGCCGTGAAAGAATCCATGCGTTACACATTTTTCCACTGGGGCATTCATGCCTGGGCTATTTATGCTGTTGTGGCATTGGCACTGGCCTATTATCAGTTCCGTAAAGAGGAACCTGGCTTAATCAGTGCAACGCTTGTCCCGATTTTAGGAGAAAGGGCAAGAGGGCCACTCGGTACAGTAATTGATGTGATGGCTGTGTTTGCTACAGTAGTGGGGGTAGCTACTACATTGGGCTTTGGGGCGGCCCAAATTAATGGTGGTCTTTCTTATTTGTTTGGTACACCGATTAACTTCTCTGTGCAACTGATTATTATTATTGTTGTAACCATTTTATTTATGGCTTCTGCTATCAGCGGGCTGGGAAAAGGAATTAAAATATTGAGCAATGCGAATATGCTTTTAGCTATTGTGTTGCTAGTGCTTATGCTTATCCTTGGTCCTACTCTGTTTATTATGAATTTATTTACGGATACAATTGGCACCTACCTTCAAAACTTGGCGACGATGAGTTTTCGGATTGCTCCCTTAAATGAAGAGCATCGTTCCTGGATTAATGGTTGGACTATTTTCTATTGGGCATGGTGGATTTCATGGTCGCCATTTGTCGGTATTTTTATCGCCCGTGTGTCTAAAGGAAGGACGATCCGTGAGTTTTTAATTGGCACATTGATTATGCCGGCGCTTGTGAGCTTTTTATGGTTTGCTGTATTTGGAGCTTCAGCAATAGACTTGCAAATATCAGGAGCCGTAGATTTAACAAAGAATGCAACAGAAGAAGTCCTGTTTGCTATTTTTCATGAGCTTCCATGGTCTTCTGTTCTTTCGGTCATAGCTGTTGCTTTAGTTAGCATATTCTTTATTACCTCTGCTGATTCAGCCACTTTTGTATTGGGAATGCAAACAACCTACGGTTCACTTACTCCTCCGAATCGTGTAAAATTAGCATGGGGATTGCTCAATCACTGACTGCAGTTATTCTTTTATATAGCGGAGGGCTTCAGGCGTTGCAAAATGCTCTTATTATAGCTGCTCTTCCGTTTTCGGCAATCATTATATTAATGATGCTATCCTTGTATAAGTCACTTGCAAAAGAAAGAAAAGACATGATGAAGGCGTTCCGTTCTCCTAGAAAATAATAATTTAGGTTGGCCGTTCTGCCGAATGCAGGACGGCCTTTTTAGGTGAGCATCGTTATTGCTTGCAGATTTTTCTACAGTTATCTAATATAGATGCGAACCGACTTTCTAATTGAGGAGAACACCATGAAAAAAAGAAAGCTAAAAAAATCGGTAAAACGAAAATTATTTTTTTTACTATTTATAATTGCAATGGTATATGTGGCGTTCCATCAGGGAAACGCCCCTAAAGACACTGTTATTGAACCGTCTATCCCAAAGGAATATGTCCCTATATATAAAGCTGCAGAGAAGGAGTACGGCGTGCCCTGGCAGCTGTTAGCTGCCCATCATCGGGTAGAAACCAAGTTTTCAACAATGGAATCGATGATATCACCAGCCGGCGCAGAAGGGCCTATGCAATTCATGCCATGCACCTTTGTCGGATGGAGTCATCCTACGTGCAGCGATCTTGGAAAAGGAAATATTTCAAGTAAAGACAAAGTGAACCCGGCCATTATAAAGAAATATGGGGGATACGGAGTGGATGCGAATGGAGATGGAAAAGCGGATCCTTTTGATCTTGAAGACGCTGTTTTTAGTGCAGCTGCTTATTTAAAAGCCCATGGGGCAGCTGATGGGCAGTTGAAAAAAGCTATTTATTCCTATAATCACAGCGAGCAATATGTAGATGATGTACTACACTATTTTTATGCATACACATCTAAAGAATAGAATCGAAGAAAAGGTGTTTGTTATGAGTAAGATTAAATTAATTTTACTGACAGCTATTTTTTTAATGGTTAGTGGCTGTGCAATAGAAGAACAACAGGGAAGCACAGAAAATCAGCAGTCTGACAATGCAGGGAAAGTGCAAGAAACAGATAAGTCTGCGGCCTTTAACAGCAACGATGAGACCGACAGTGATAAGGGCTTGGCAGGTACTGTCGTTTATGTAGTTGATGGTGATACTTTCGATGTTCAATTAGCAAATGGAAAGAAAGAACGGGTTCGAATGACATTGGTCGACACGCCAGAAACAAAGCACCCGCGGCTTGGCGTTCAGCCTTTTGGCCCGGAGGCTTCTGCTTATACTAAGACGCTATTGACCGATAAGAAAGTATCGTTGGAAATGGATGTACAAGAGCGTGACCGCTATGGCCGGGTGCTTGCTTACGTTTGGCTCAACGACAAGTTAGTGAATGAACAGCTGATTGCAAAAGGGCTGGCTCGTGTGGCGGTTTTTCCGCCGAATACAAAATATGTTGATCGCTTTGAACGAGTACAACAGAAAGCACGTGAACAGCGATTGGGCATTTGGTCAGTGGAGGATTACGTAACGGATCGCGGATATAACGCAGAATCAGTAAAACAAGAAAAGAGGACTGCTCCAGCGGACGATTGCAAAATTAAAGGCAATATCTCAAGCTCGGGCGAAAAAATCTACCACATTCCTGGAAATCAATCCTATGACATAACAAAGCCGGAGCAAATGTTTTGCACAAAAGCAGAAGCGGAAGCAGCTGGGTTTCGAGCAGCTAAAAGATAACAGGTGACTTATTTATATAAGGGGTTGATCCCTGCACCTTTTTCTCCACAGCGCATAAGATGTTATGACAAAATAACATGCGGAAGGAGTTTAACATGAAAAACAAGCACCATAAGCCGGATCATAAAATGGCAGGGGAAGAGCGCGAGGAACGCATGGAACGTGAAGAACATATGCGGCGCGTTCATGAGTTTTGGTGGGGAAGACGGCCTTCTGGAAAAGAGGAAAGCAGGGAAGAAAACAAAGAAGAAAATAGAAGTGAAAACCGAAGAGATAAGAAATAAGTATTTAGCAAAACGGCCTTTTACAGGTCGTTTTTTTGTTTGATAAAAGTGTCGGTTAGGAATGCAAATTGACTCCTGTAAGGTGACTAGTAGCAGCTAACCATCTAAAACGGCTACTTTCCATGAAAGAATACAATAACACTTATCACATAATCAAAATAATGATCAGGCAAAACTGTGATACGTTTAATTTAACTAATACGGAGGTGGTCAGGTTGGAAGCACAAAGAATGCAATCCTATGCACAGGAGAGACCGAAAAAACAAAGCAAGCCCCATAGAGTGGCAAAAGGAGTGGCGTTAACTTTTCTTATTGCAGTGATTGCGGGCTTCATTGCCAAACTTCCTTTTTTTCAAATCATGGGGATTATGATTTTGTCTATTTTAATCGGCATGATTTGGAAAAATACTGCTCAAGTTAAGGCTGACTATCAGGAAGGCATTCAATTCAGCAGCAAGGTATTGCTGCGCGCGGGAATTATTTTATTGGGCTTTCGACTGAACTTGCTGGATATTGCCGCAGCTGGTTATGCTGTGTTAGCAACAGATGTGCTTGTCATCGCTTTTACAATGACATTTATTCTGCTTTTAGGAAAGGTATTCAAATTAGACAAACACCTATCAATGTTGATTGCGGCAGGCACAGCTATTTGTGGGGCTGCTGCTATTATTGCGGTAGCGCCCATCATTAAGAATAAACAAGAGCACACAGCCATCGCTGTTTCATGTATCGCTATTTTGGGAACGATCGGTGCACTTCTTTATATCTTTTTATTCCCCCATTTACCAATCAGTAAGTATGAGTATGGTGTATTGACAGGAGCGACACTGCATGAGCTGGCCCATGTTGTCGCTGCAGCTGTACCAGGAGGGGCAGAAAGCAGCCAGGCAGCTATCGTAGTGAAGCTTGGAAGAGTGCTTTTATTAATACCGGTCGCTTTAATCATCAGCCTGATCATTAATAGAAAGGAATTGACGGAGAAAGGATTGAAAAGTCTGCCGATTCCATGGTTTATTTTTGGTTTTTTATTCGCCAGCTTTATTAACACCCTTGATTTCATACCGGAGAGTGTTGTCACCTATTTGCTTTTGTTAAGCACATACTTGCTTGCAATGGGGATGGCGGGGCTTGGATTAAATGTTAATTACAAAGACTTTGCGAGAGAAGGGATGAAGCCAGTAGGAGTTGCTATTGTTGGTTTTGCTGGTCTGTTGGCGCTTTCTCCTCTGGTTTTATTCATCTTCCGCATGATTTGAGTGAAAAGTTCCTTCTGCTTCATTTATAATGAAAGAGGAAACAGAGGGGAGAAGACGAATGAACTTAGAATACTTACGGTTATTTTACGCGGTAGCAAACAATAAAAACTTTTCACAGACGGCGAAAGAGCTGCATATCTCCCAGTCATCTGTCAGTCTACAAATTAAACATTTAGAAGATATGCTTCAAACGAAGCTATTTGAACGTACAACCAAAAAGGTAGATTTAACACCGGCAGGTCAAATATTATATAAAAAAGCGGAGAAAATGCTTTTTTTAATGAACGAAATCCAAAATGAACTGCAAGAATTAAAGGGAGAGGTCGCCGGCAGTTTAAACATTGGAGCCAGCCTGACAATTGGCGAGCATGTGTTGCCGTTTTTAATTGCAAACTATAAAAAGCGCTACCCGCTCGTCGATGTTCATTTAAAAATGTGCAACTCGGAGCAAATTATTGAGAAATTGTATAAGCATGAATTAAACCTCGGATTTATTGAATCTATGCTATCCTATCCTAATTTGAAACAAATCCCATTTCAGGAAGACGAATTAATCCTGATTGCTTCCAGCTCTTCACAAATTATTATTAGCGATAGCATATTGAAAGAAGAGCTCACTTCCCTTCCATTCATTATTCGGGAGAAAGGTTCTGGCACCAGACAAGTTATTGAAGGCAGTTTAAGAAAAAATCAAGTAGACCCCAACGAGTTAAAGACGGTATTGGAGTTAGAACATACAGAGTCTATTAAAAGCGCTGTAGAAGCGGATATTGGTATCTCAATCATTTCAAAATCAGCCGTGAAAAAAGAGCTGCAGCTGGGGACATTAAAAGAAGTAAAGATTGATGGTGTAAAGTTAACAAGGCAATTCTACATGGTCTATTTTGAAGAGGCTCTACAGCTGACAAGCAAAAAATTAAAAGACCTTGTTTTCTCACAATCTAGTAAGATTCATTAAGAACAGGTGTCGATAGAATTCTATATTGAATTCTGTTGATACCTGTTTTTTAATAATGTGTTACAATTTTATAAAATCATCTCAAGATGAGAAGAAGGAAGAATCACCGCTTTTTGGCAAGGCTTAAAAATGATGGAGAAAGGGGTATGCATGTGGAGAAGCTAAATCCTAAAGATCCGGTGCCGCTTCATATTCAGTTAAGGAACAAGATAGAAGGATTAATTCATGAAGGAAGGTACCAGAGCAAGATTCCGAGTGAGCGTCAGCTGATGGATGAATATGAAGTGAGCAGAAGTACGGTGAGAGAAGCGGTTGCCCACCTTGTTCGAGAAGGGCTTGTTGAAAAAGTCCATGGCAAAGGAACATTTATCTCTTCTAAAGCTATTCAAGATTGGCTCGGTTCATTAACAAGTACGACAGAAACGATACGGAAAATGGGGATGGAGCCGGGAGCTAAGCTCGTTACACATGGGGTAATTAATCCACCAGCCGATATCATCGAAGCCACAGGCTTTAAAATCGCTTATTTTATCAAGAGAGTTAGGTATGCTAACGACATTCCACTCGCTATTGAACTGCAATATTATCCTGTCGATATTGGTAGTAAATTAGCTGAATTCGATATTGATAAAGGGACTCTTTTTGATTTAATGGAAGAAAATCTTGGCATTCAGTTAGCGGAGGCAGAGCAATTGCTTACGAGCGGCTTTTTAAGCGCCGAAGATGCTGAATTGTTAGATGTGCCTGATTTGTTCAATGTGTTAAATACGGAGCGAAAGCTTTGGGATCACTCTGGCAGGCTGGTTGAATACTACGTGGCCTCTTTCCGCTCTGATATGTACTCATTTCGTATGAAGCTAAGTAAAAAGAACAATTGAAGAGGGGACGGCTAGATAAGGGGAAGAGCTGTTTCTTGATGGGTATTCTGTCGTTCCCTGTCTATTAAAAATGCAGATAAGCATAAATAGAATTTGCAATAAATAATATATTTAGAATTGATTGAATATTTTCAAAACGTATGATTTAATATAAATAACAACAGAGAGGTACACAAACTGGTACGGACGACCTGACGACATGATATGACAAAGAGAAGAGCAGAGGAGGAGAACGAAAGAAAGTAAAAGCTTTTTCTTGTAAATTCGCTGCGGCAGCAGCTGAGTTTAATAGATGATTAGCTAGTTATTAATACTTGTTAAAGGGGGCAAACAGGATGGCTCAATTGGAAGTGAAAGATAATCAAAAGCTGGTGAAACAAGATAACGACCACTTGTGGCACGCGATGAGCCGCCATGTAGAAGGCGGACAGCCAATGATTGCTGAATCAGGCGAGGGTGCATGGTTCACAGACCTTGAAGGAAAACGTTATCTGGACGGAGTTTCAGGGCTCTGGTGCTTAAATTTAGGGCACGGTCGCGAGGAAATTGTAGAAGCTGCTGCAGAACAAATGAGAAAGCTTTCCTATTTTCCGCTGACGTTAAGCCATCAGCCGGCGATTGAATTATCTGCGAAGATAAGCGAATTACTGGGAGATTCCTATAAAACCTTTTTCTCGAATAGCGGTTCTGAAGCAAATGAAACCGCCTTCAAAATTGCGAGACAATATCATCAACAAAACGGAAATCCAGGAAAATATAAATTTATCTCCAGGTACCGGGCCTATCATGGATCAACTCTCGGTGCATTAAGTGCAACGGCGCAAGCAAACAGACGAGTGAAGTACGATCCGGGCGTGCCGGGCTTCCTGCATGTTCCACCTCCGTACAGCTATCGTTGCCCGTTTGGTGAAGAAGTAACAAATTGTGATAAGGTAGCAGCGGATCAAATTGACCAGATGATTACGTGGGAGGGAGCCGAATCAGTCGCAGCAGTGATCATGGAACCATTTATTTCCGGAGGTGGCGTGATTGTCCCTTCGAGCGAGTATTTGCAGCGAGTAGCTGACATTTGCAAGAAGCATGATGTATTGCTCATTATCGATGAAGTGGTTTCCGGTTTTGGGCGTACAGGCAAGATGTTCGGCTTCATGCATTCAGCAGGTGTACAGCCTGACATCGTTACAATGGCGAAAGGACTGACAAGTGGATACTTGCCGCTTGGGGCAACAGCCGTTCATTCCCGCATTTATGAAAAGTTCAAGGAAAAAGGAACAGACAACCACCTTCGCCACGTTTCAACGTACGGAGGACACCCAGCAAGTTGTGCGGTTGCTCTGAAAAATATTGAGATTATTGAGCGAGAAGGCATTGTAGAAAGAGTGGCCCGGCTTGGAGAACTAATCTTAGGTAAATTAAATGAGCTAGCGAGCCATCCATACGTAGGGGAAGTAAGATCAAAAGGGTTCTTATACGGCTTAGAGCTCGTAAAAGATAAGGATACAAAGGAGCCGATTTCTGATGAAATCATCGGCAGCATCATTGCCAAGTGTAAATCAAAAGGACTGATTATCGGACGAAACGGTGATACAGTTCCGGGATTCAACAATGTGCTCATTGTAGCACCACCGCTTTCTTCTACAGAGGAAGATCTTCACTTCCTTGTTAATACCATGTTTGAGGTTTTTAATGATACTAAATAATTTTAACGATAAAAGTGAATCAAAAAAGAGAGGATGAGGAGTAAATGGTTAAAGCAGAAAAAGAATTAGAGGTTATGCAAGGAAAAAAATTAAAGATGACACCGAGTGAGGCAATTGTTGAAACATTGCTTGCTGAAGGCATCGATCAAATGTATGGGATTTTAGGGTCGGCTTTCATGGATATGCTTGATTTGCTGCCAACAGCGGGGATCAAATTTATTCCAGTACGTCATGAACAAAGTGCGGCTCATATGGCAGATGCCTTTACACGGGTGACTGGAAAAGCGGGAGTCGTCATCGGACAAAATGGGCCAGGGGTTACGAACATGGTTACTTCAGTAGCAGCTGCTAATATGGCGCATACACCAATGATCGTGATTGCTCCATCAGCTGGTACGAAAACAATCGGTTGGGATGGTTTCCAAGAGTGTGATGAAGCTTCTGTATTCGACAAAATTACAAAAGCAACAGTAAAAGTAACACATCCAAGCCGCGTGGCAGATTGTTTGCGCACAGCTTTCCGTCTTGCTTATGCAGAACGCGGCCCAGTTCTTTACCATATTCCGCGTGACTATTTCTACGGCGAAGTAGAAGACTATATTTTAAAACCATCCCAGTATCGTGTAGAGAAAAAAGGATTTGGCGATTCTGCAGCAGTCGATCGAGCAGTGGAACTATTAAAAACAGCTAAAAACCCTGTTATCATTTCCGGAAGAGGAGCTGTGGATGCAGATGCCGTTGACTTGGTAAAAGATTTGGCGGAAAAATTAAGTGCACCGGTAGCTGTTTCTTACATGCATAATGATGCCTTCCCAGCTGATCATCCGCAAGCGGTTGGACCGATTGGTTATATGGGATCAAAAGCAGCAATGCAATCTTTACAGGAAGCGGATGTGCTGTTAGCGATCGGTACAAGATTGTCTGTATTTGGAACTCTTCCATGCTATGATATTGATTATTTTCCTAAAAATGCGAAGATTATTCAAATTGATATCAACCATCGCAATATCGCAAGAACACATCCAGTCGAAGTAGGGATTCTTGGTGATGCTTATGATTCAACAGCAGAAATCTTAACGCGCTTGGAAAACAGCGGGGCTTCTTTCGAGCCAAACAAGGAGCGCCTGCAAAAAATTGCAGCAGAGAAAGAGAAGTGGGAGCAAGAGCTTGTTGATTTAGCCATGGTTCCAGGTAATCCAATGAATCCACGAAGAGCCTTGCTTGAAATTAACCGTGCGCTTCCAGATAATGCAGTCGTTGCTTCTGATATTGGCAATACATCGTCTACGTCCAATGCCTATTTAACATTCAATCAGCCGCGCAAGCATTTGGCTGCGTTAACGTTCGGTAACTGCGGATTCGCTTATCCGGCTGCTATGGGGGCTGTTCTTGCTGATCCATCTTCTCCAGCGTTTTGTATTGTTGGTGATGGCGCTTGGGGCATGAGTCTTCATGAAGTGAGCACAGCCGTAGAACAGAACCTACCTGTTATCGCTTGTGTATTTAATAATGGGGCTTGGTGCGCTGAGAAGAAAAACCAAGTGGATTTCTATAACAATCGGTTTGTCGGGGCAGACATCGAAGGCCCGAACTTTGCTGAAGTGGCGAAGAGCATGGGGGCAGAAGGCATCCGTGTGGATAATCCAGAAGATTTACAAAAAGCAATTCAAACAGCGCTAGCTTCCAAGAAGCCAACAGTTATTGATATTCTTGTAGACGGTACACAGTTGGCACCGCCATTCAGAAAAGATGCATTGCAAATGCCGACTCGTCTCCTTGAAAAGTATGCACATCTTGATCATAAAAACTGGTAAAAAACAAAAGGGGCTTTTCCGAAAAAAGCCCCTTTTTTTAAAAAAATGTTTTCTCTAGTTTAAAAAAGGTTATTTAAACTATTACCGTTGCTTGCTGTCTTTCAAAAGACAGATTCACCTAGTAAAAGGGGAAATAAACAATATGCTAAGCTGGGTTTTAGTCAAAAACTTACTAAACCTGTTTGTAAACGCTTACTAATAAGCATTCACGGAAAAATATTGAAAGTTGGTGGATAACTTGGAGCATCAACAAGAAGAATTAAAAGCGGGCCTTAAACAAAGACATTTAACCATGATATCTCTAAGTGGAGTTATTGGTGCCGGATTATTTGTGGGGAGCGGCATTATCATTGGTAAAACTGGACCAGGGGCGATTGTATCTTATGCACTGGCAGGTCTCATCGTCGTTCTAGTCATGAGAATGCTAGGAGAAATGGCTACAGTGAACCCGAGCACAGGATCGTTTGCTGTGTATGCAAGAGAAGGGATTGGAGAGTGGGCAGGTTATACGACAGGTTGGTTATACTGGTTCTTCTGGGTGATTGTTATTGCCTTAGAGGCAGTCGCTGGCGCAGCGATTATCCACGAGTGGCTTCCTTCTGTGCCGGTGTGGCTAATAAGTCTTGCTTTAATTGTTTTATTGAAACTTACTAATATTTTCTCTGTGAAATCATTTGGTGAATTTGAATATTGGTTTTCCATCATTAAGATAGTAAGCATTATTTTATTTTTAGGTTTAGGAGCAGCAGTTATTCTTGGGTTTGTGCCAAATATTAAACCGCCGGGCACATCTAACCTGTTAAATATAGGCGGTTTCATACCTAACGGAATTGAGTCGGTCATTGTTGGTATTGCCATTGTTTTTCATGCTTTCGTAGGTGTGGAAATCCCAGCTATTGCAGCGGGTGAAACGTCTGATCCAGTGAAATCTGTGAGAAAAGCATTAAATAGTGTAGTATGGCGTATCCTGATTTTCTATATTGGTTCCATTGCTGTATTGGTGACCATCTTGCCTTGGAGTTCAGCGACATTACTAAAAAGCCCTTTTGTTTCTGTTCTTGAAATGATGGGAATTCCTTATGCCGCTCTTATTATGAACATAGTGGTTTTGACAGCTTTGCTTTCCTGCTTAAATTCTGGGCTGTACACGAGCTCCCGTATGCTATATTCGCTCGCTCAAAAAGGGGATGCTCCAAAATTATTTGCAAAGATAAGTAAAAATGGAGTGCCTGTTTTTGCTGTTGTAGGAAGCACGTTATTTGCTTTCATCAGCACGATATTTAGTTATACCTCCCCAGATAAAATATTTTTCTTTTTGGTAAATTCTTCCGGAGGCGTCGGAATTCTTGTCTACCTAGTCATTGCCATTTCTCATTTGCGTCTGAGAAAAAGGGCAGAAAAAGAAAACCCTGGAGTTCTAAAAGTGAAAATGTGGCTTTTCCCATATTTAACCTATGCGACCATCTTTGCAATGATTTTTGTGCTCATTTTAATGGCAATTGTTGATTCGCAACGGCCGCAGTTTATTTTTACATCTCTATTTAGCATCATAGTTATTTCTTCTTTCTTTGTAGTAAGAAGAAGAAGGGAGAAGAACAGAGAAGAAGAAATAACTATGATATCGCCCATTCCCAATCCGGAAAAAGTAAAAGATATCTAGGACAAGCCTGTTCTACTGAAGCGGAATTTAAACAATAAAAACCTGGATCGTTTGTCGATCCAGGTTTTTATTGTTTATTTCTAGAAGGAAGACCTAAGCAAGCACCAATTCCTTATCATCAGAGGCGGGCACACCATTGACGATTTGTTCTACTTCCCAGCCTTCTAATGTTTCTTTCTTTAGTAAAGCGTCTACTAATTGATGGAATTGTTCTTCGCGTTCTGCAATCAATTGTTCTGAAATAGAGAGAGCTTTGTCAAATAACTGTTGCATTTTTGTTTCCCGTTCCATTTTAACAAAGGTTAATGTAAAGCCATCTTGCAGCACACCCATATCTACCATTTGTTCAATGATTTGTTTGGCCTGCTGAACGTCACCACTGACTCCGATGCTATGCTCACCAAGAAATTTTCGTTCTGCTGTGCCGCCTGACAGAATCATGGCGACTTGATCAAGCAGCTCACTGGCGGTGGATAGGTGCAATTCTTTTGGGATAGGAGCGACATAACCGAGCGCCTGTCCTCTTGGAATAATAGTGGCTTTTCTTACCGACCCCGGTTTGGTAGCTGCAGCAACTAAAGCATGGCCTGCTTCATGAATCGCTACCCGGCGCTTTGTTTCAGGGTCTTGCAGCGTACGTGAAGTGCTTCCAAGAATTGTACGATCTAACGCATAATCAAGATCGCTCTTTTCGATGATGCTGCGGTTGTTACGAATCGCACTTCGGCTAGCCGTCTCAAATAGTGAACTTAACTCCGCACCTGAAAACCCAGACGTACTTTCTGCTAAATCACCGAGTGAGGAGAGCACATTTTCAGCGAGTTTTTTTCCTTTAATGTGAATGTCGATAATTTCTCGTCTGCCTTTTGTGTCCGGCAATGGAACGAGGAAAGAGAAATCAATCCGTCCGGGACGAAGGAAGGCTTCATCAAGCATGTCTTTTCTGTTGGTAGCAGCTATAAACAGGATATCATCATTGGAATGGCCGCCATCGAGTTGAACAAGAAGTTCGGTTAGCGTCTTTTCAGATTCCTCTCCGCCATGAGCCTTGCGGCGGCCGGCTAGAGCATCCACTTCATCGATGAAAATCACGGCTGGTTTTTGTTTTCTTGCTTGTTCGAATAAACTGCGGACACGAGAAGCTCCAACCCCAACAAATAACTCGGTAAAAGCCGATCCGCTTGCTGAAAAGAAGTTGGCATTCAGTTCTTTTGCAATCGCTTGAGCGAGCAATGTTTTACCAGTTCCAGGAGGCCCGTATAACAAGATGCCTCTTGGAGCTTTGACGCCAATTTCAGCGGAACGCTCAGGATTTTTTAGGATAGACAAGGTTTGCTTAATCTCCGCTTTCATTTCTGCTGATAGTCCACCTACATCATTTAACGTGATGGAAGGAAGGGGGATCGCTTTCGATAAACTGTTTTTCATCGCTTTTGTTGAAGAAGTGGTACCGCTTCGTCCCTTTTTATAAAGAACAGCAGCAGCAGCGACGATTACTAATAGCACACCCCCGATTATTAAATTGTCATAGGGCCCTTTATTTGAGTAAGAATAACGAATATTATAGGTTTCAACCAATCGGTCTACCGAAGTGCTTCCGGGAGAAGTATAGGAGACGTATTGGTGATCTTTAGTAGTGAGATAAAGAGCGCCGTCAGGCTTTTCTTGTAAAGAAACAGGAGCTCCTTTTTGTTCCTGTATAATCTTTTCCATTGACGAGAAGGAAATAGTGACTGCCTTATCAACGTCTTTCAATGACCAGGAAATCGCTGCTACAGCGATGGCGATTAAGGCGAACAGCGGAAAAAGCTTTTTCATTAAACTGGACTTAGCTTCCACTCAATTCAACTCCCTAAATAATATATATATCTATTATAAGTATTTGAAATTATATATAAATAGGTAAAAAGTAATATATATTTTGTCAAATTAAAGAAATATGACTATGATGCTTGCTTGGTAAATGGCTAGAAGTGGGTAAAAAGATTTAAATCATCTATAGATGATTTATAAGGAATTGTATAAATAGTAGCAATCATATGTCTATATTTTTGCCTGGAATTTATCAAAAAGCTACACCAGTATATGGTGCCTCATTCTCTCTTGTAGAGAGAACAGGTAAGAATGTGTATGTTTTAATAAATAATGTTTATCGTTTAGATGAACCCGGAAAGCAAGATGGAAGCTTTGCTATTGCAGGGCACCGCTCCGCTGTGTTTGGCAAGTTTTTTAACAGACTAGAGGAACTGAAGAGCGGCAGCTTAGTCAAACTGGAGACAGAAGATCGACAAATGATGTTTAAAGTATTTGATAAGAAAATTGTTGCACCTGAAGAGGTAAACGTACTGCAGGCGCAAAGGGGAAAGTCGCTGCTGTCACTGGTAACTTGTCATCCGCAACATTCATCAAAGTATCGTCTGGTCATACAAGCAAAACGGATTCAATGAGAGGCTGTCTCAAAAATTGCGTATCGCAATTTTTGGACAGCCTTTTTGAGACTAAGGCTATATAATGGAAAAGAACTTATATAATATAAGGATCACTGAGGAGGGAATGGAACAAGGAATAATATGGTTCAATTAAAGACGATGATTCAATTCAAACAGGCTGGAAAGTTTCAGGTAAATGGCAAAGAAAAACGCATGGTACTAAAGAATGTGACAGCAGAGGTACCCGAAGGAGCGATTATTACGCTGGTGGGGCCTTCTGGTTCAGGGAAAAGCACGCTTCTGTCTCTTTGCAATCTGTTGCTGACTCCGGATGAGGGGGAAGTATGGATACAGGGAAGAGAAGTAAGAAACTGGGATGTGAATAAGCTGCGACAACAGGCAGCGCTGGCTTTTCAGACAGCCCCGATGATCCCAGGAACAGTGCATGACAATTTGCTACTGGCAGCGCGAATTCATGGTACTGCGCTCTCCTCTCCTGAAGAATTGCTTCGTTATGTAGGTCTTTCAAAAGATTTACTGCAAAGAAGCGCAGAGGAAATTTCAGGAGGCCAGAAACAAAGAGTGGCACTTGCAAGAACGCTTGTAAATGAATCTTCTATATTAATGCTCGATGAAATTACTTCGGCTTTAGACCCTTCAGCAGCCAGAGAGATAGAAGAATTAATAATGAAAATACATAAAGATGAGCACAAAACGATCTTATGGGTGACTCATGATCTAGAGCAGGCACGAAGAATTGGACACTACACGTGGCTGCTTGTAGAGGGGCAGCTGATTGAAAAGGCAGATACAGAGTCATTTTTCCATCAGCCAAAAGAAGAGTTAACACGCCGATTTTTACGGGGCGAACTAAGTGGAGGCAGAGCATAACATGAGTTTGTTTACACTATCTTTAGCCGTTATATTTGTTGGGGTGGCTGTCCTACTGTCAAGCGGATTAAAGCTTGGATTAGAGAAGGACATCATTATTGCAGCTGCCCGCTCTGCTATTCAGTTAATGGCCATCGGTTACGTTCTAACCTTTATCTTTTCTGCAGATAACCCTGTTTTTATGCTTATTATGATTGTTTTAATGATTGCCGTTGCTACTCTCAATATTGTCAAACGAAAGGCCGAGATTCCGGGGATCAGCTGGCGAATAGTTATGACTTTGTTTGTTATTGAGGCAGTGTCCATGCTGTTTTTAATTGGGTTGAAGATTATTCCGCCAGCCCCAAGGTACGTTATCCCATTTAGCGGGATGATCATCGGGAGTTCGATGATCATAGCGAGCTTATTACTGAACAGGATGAAAGCCGAAATTATTTCAAGAAAAGCGGAAATAAATGTTATTCTTTCGCTCGGAGGCACACCTAAACAAGCGGTACAGATGATTTTAAAAGATGCGGTCCGTGCCAGCATGATTCCCAGCATTGACAGCGCAAAAACCATTGGGCTTGTACAGTTGCCAGGGATGATGACAGGACAAATTATTGCGGGTGCTGATCCGGTTCAGGCCGTTCGTTTTCAGCTAATTATTGTCTTTTCTTCTTTAGCAACAGCAGCTTTAACCAGCATAATTTTGGCAAGACTTGTTTATCCGGCTTTGTTTAATCAATATCAACAGTTATCTTTTAAAGAATCATCATAAAAATAAATGTCATGATGTGTGCAATTCAAACAGCCCACAAATTACCACATTAAAGATCCTCTAAATAGGAGAAGCTACTGTATGTACAATCACCAAAAGGAGGATTATGGGATGAACAACAGACCAAAACCAGATGACAGATCAAACAATGTGGAAAGATTGCAGGAGATGGTAGAAAATACAATCGGAAACATGGAAAGAGCAGAAGAAACAATGATGAATGCTGAAGCGGAACAGCGTGAAGCGATTGAAGAGAAGAACGCACGCCGAAGAGAAAGTATTGCGGGAATGCGGGCGGAAATTAAAGATGAAGCAAGCGACCGTGAAAACGGACAGATCAATGGTTAATAAAAAGGACGCAGATTTGCGTCCTTTTTATTAACGTTCAACTTTACATAATATATTTATAATTAACTATGGCGTTTAGAAATTTTCTTTGGTATTCCTCAATGTCTCATTCATCCTCATAGCTGTGATCATACCTGCTGCTAAAGGCAAGCATGCCACTAAACCAATCGCCCAGCTTACATTTAGCCTATCAGAAATGATACCGGCCATCAGTGCGCCAAAGACATAACCGCTGTCACGCCAGAAACGATAAATACCTGTAGAGGTAGCTCTCCAGCTTGAAGGGACAATGTCGCTGATGGATGCTATCAAAGTTGGATAGACCATAGCTGTTCCAATTCCTAACAAGGCTGCTCCTATAATCCATAAGGAATAGGTATCGATGAAGAGGAGTGACCAAAGAGAAAAAGCCTGCAGCCACATGCCGACGGTAATTAACCATTTACGGCCAATCCGATCACTCAAGGCCCCTGTAAAAAGCTGAAAAACTCCCCATGCTGCGGGATAAATAGCCGTAATTAATCCAATCTGTCCGATGCTCAATCCCCTTGAAGAAAAAAATAACGGAAATAATCCCCAGGCCATACCATCTTTTAAATTGGTTGCCAATCCAGCAAAACTGGCACTTGATAAATTCTTATCTTTCCAAGTTGTTTTCCAAAACACAGTTTTTAAATTATTTGTTTGTACATCGTCTATCTTTAAATTTTTAATATGTTTTTCTGTGTCAGTTGTCACTAATGAAAGCAAAAAGCCAAAAACGGCAATACCGATGCCAATGTAAAATGGTTCGGGGCGCAAAGAATAGTTGGATGCCGTGTATCCTGAAATCATAGCAAACAAGGCCACCCCAATGTAACCGGCAAATTCATTTAATCCGATGGCTAAGCCACGCTGTGTCTTTTTTGACAAATCAATCTTCATATTTACGGTCATGGACCATGTGAGTCCTTGATTAATTCCTAACAGGATGTTAGCAAATACAATCATCCACCAAAATTGAGCAAAAATAATGATTAATGGAACGAATAATCCAATAAACCAGCCTATTAACAGCACTTGTCTTCTTCCGATCCGGTCTGCTAAATTTCCGGCAAAGAAGTTAACAATCGCTTTCGAAAATCCAAAGCTGATAATAAAAGACAGGGCGGCACTGGCTGAAGCAATGCCAAATTGCTCTTCCCCTATGAGAGGAAGAATGGTTCTTTCAAGGCCGACCATGGAGCCTACAAATAAATTAATAACGATTAATAATGAAAATGGCAGAAGGTTTTCCTTTATGCCAATCGTATTCAAATTACTCACCTCTTGGAAAGGATATTTTTTCATAAGGACACTTTTTTGAAAGACTGTTTTCTATGGTTATAAATGCTTAGCAATAGAGATTATTTATTACAAACTATTGAGCTGGTTAAAACCATTATACCCATATGGGTATGAAAGTGTAAATGGGGTTTTAAATTCAAACAAGAGGTTTTCATATTTATAGAAGAAACGAGCGGAACGTTAAATGTTGCACCTCTCTGTTTTGTTTTCCGTAAGATAAAGTGAAGGGGA
Source organism: Bacillus sp. PK3_68 (assembly GCF_003600835.1). NCBI lineage: Bacteria > Bacillati > Bacillota > Bacilli > Caryophanales > Bacillaceae > Bacillus > Bacillus sp. PK3_68. The sequence continues at coordinate 4,309,511 of NZ_NQYC01000001.1, forward strand.
TAGGGGGGAAGCATATGCATAATGCGTATCATTACTCTGTTGTAAGCAGGCAAACTAATCAGTTGATTGCCAATGTTGAAAAGGCGATCAATGGAGAATATACGGCCATTCAATGCTATGCAAAGCTGGCGGAAATGGCTCCAAGTAAGGGAGTAAAAAAACAAATTCTTGAAATTCGTCGAGATGAAAAAAGGCATTTCCAGCAATTCATGCAAATGTATATTCAATTAACCGGGCGTCAACCACAACCGCAGCTTTTAGAACGCTGCCCTAACAAATATATTAAAGGTCTGGAATTCGCTTTAAAAGATGAACAAGAAACAGTGGATTTTTATTTAGACATTGCGGACGAAGCACCTAGCCAATATATCAAGGAAACGTTTCGCAGAGCAGCAGCAGATGAACAAAACCACGCTGTTTGGTTCCTTTATTACTTTGTCAAAGGGAGAGATTGAGAGGAAAAATTGAGCACAAGAATACTTGCTTTCAACAGGTATTTTTATTCTTTGCCGCGTGGTTTTTAAAGACAAAAGAGTTTCCGCGATTACAGAACAATCAATAATATTGGCAAAAATATTTATGTGAAAAATTCAAATAATATTTCAAAATACTTCTATTAAAAACCATGTAAATAGGAAACGCTAGTGCTTGTATTCACTGTGAAAATAAAAAACAAATTGAAAACACTCGTAAAATTCATCAAAAGAATGCCGTTTTATCATTTCTTTCGCCTTCTATGGGAGGAGAAAATTTGCATGTTTCTTCTTTTTATGAAAGGGAAATGAATGATGTCAAGAAATAACAGTGGAATCAGCAGGAGGGAATTATGATTAGTGGAGTGATAGATGTAGCCATTTTAGGCGGAGGCCCAGGCGGGTTAAGCGCAGCTCTCGTATTAGGAAGATCCTTAAAGAAAGTAATAGTAATCGATGAGGGAAAGCCGAGAAACCAGGTAACCGTTAAAGCACATGGATTCTTAACGAGAGACGGAGTAAGTCCCTCTGAAATTAGAGAAGCAGCTCATGAACAAATGAAGGCGTATCCTAATGTCCAGATATGGAAAGACGTTGTTGAAAGTATTAATAAAAACAATGGAGTTTTTGTCATAAAAACAAAAAAGGGGAACACCGTATTGAGCAGAAAGGTGATCGCTGCTATGGGGATGAAAGATCATTTGCCAGATATTCCAGGAATAAAGGAAGTGTACGGGAAAACATTATTTCATTGCCCTTATTGTGACGGGTGGGAACGGAAGAATGAATCGCTCGCTGTAATCGGCAATGGGAAAGCATTGATGCCTTTTATAAAAATTATTTATAACTGGAGCAAAGATCTAATTGTATTTACAAATGGAGAGGCCAATATCAGTGATGAAGAAAAGCAGCAGCTTGTGCAGCACCACATCCAATTAAAAGAGTCTCCGATCCGAGCAATCACATCGAGCAATGGAAAAATGGAACGGGTCATTTTGGAAAATGGAGAGTCGATCCCAAGAAAAGGGGATTCATGACAACGACTGGGGAAAAGCAAGCTTCTATGATTCCTGCCACGCTAGGTGTTCCGCTAAATGAAAAGGGAGAATATGAAACTGATGAACACGGGCAGACAAATGTCAAAGGGCTATTCGTTATCGGTGATGCCAAAAACACATTTACGAGTCTGATTGGCGCTGCTAGTCAGGGATATGAAGCGGGTGTCATCATCAATAACGAGTTTGCAGAAGAAGAATGGGACTAAAATAAATTTTTCCCATCATTCCTTTCAGACAAACAGCACACATAAGTAAGAGCGTGTGCATCCTTCTCCCTCTTTTAGCTGAACGGTTGTGTAATTAACCGGACATAAAAGAAGAAAAAGGCTTATATTGCAAATTTTAAAGAGAAGTGTATTAAAGCTAATACAATCATGTTAATACCAAACAGTTATTTAAAAAATGATCTCCTGATTGCATGGTTTTTTAAATAGCTGTTTAATATTAATATGACTTCACTTCAAATTTTAATTTCTTGCAGCCCGTACCTGTGATCATATGTGGATTAAAACCTTTCAATGATTACATCCATCATTTTAGATGCAATGTAATAGGCTATTAATGAATATAACGCTCTATCCCAGCTGAAGATAAAACCTGCACTGCAAAAAATGAAGAAATTTATAAACATAATGATCTTGCCAATAGAAAAAGAGATTCTTTGGTTAAGCAAAATCCCCAAAATTTCTGTCCCATCAAGAGATCCACCGTACCGGATTACTACTCCAACACCAATCCCTAGGAAGGTTCCTCCCAGAACCGATGCTAACAATAGATTTTCAGTTGGAACAGGTACATTGTAAAGAAAAAACGTTCCGAACGATAATATACCTATCCCTAATAAGGTTGTTAGTACAAATTTTTTGCCGATTTTTTTATAGCCTAGATATAGAAAAGGAAGGTTTAAAATCAATAGAAGCAATTCTAATTTCAAATCTGTTAAATAGGATATAATGATTGAAATACCGACGATCCCACCATCAATAATATGATTCGGCACTAAAAAAATCTTTAATCCGAGAGATACAAAAAAAGCACCTAACGCAACAAACAAGGCATGCATCATTCGCTCGGCTTTTGGTAACTTGCTTCGTTCCAACTGACCATCTTCCAGCGGCACATACTTTATCAGTATAAGTGCCGGTAATAAAAATCCAACGCTCCCCTCAAAAAAAGCGACCAATCTAGACCAGCCAATTGGAACGATGCCTCCATAGACACCGTAGAATAAGGTCGTTGCACTTAATTGCAGGGAGTTCAATAATTTTTCCAAGAGTAGTTTCTTATGATCGTTGAATGGAAAGGGGGCGATTAATGATCCTAAACCCAAGAGATCTAAGAGGAAGTAGATAAAACTAAATGTCACTAAGACATTTATATAAAGAAATAAAAAAATGATTAATATATAAATTTTTCCTTCTCTTTGTGTATGTGAGAACATCTAGTCGCTTTCCCCTCTCATTTGATAGACAAGTCATTGTAAATTCTATGATAGAATTTTTATTCCTAATACTAGGATTGATGAGAAGAAATTCTCTGAAATTGGAGAGAAGCCTTAATGTGTTCTTCTAACCTGTTCTCCAATGGCTTATGATGTTTAATAAAGTCTGTATGGATTTTTTACTAAATGAAATAATTTATCTTTTTTAATAAAAGAATCAAGCAATTATATAGGACTAAAGCGTATTTTGAGCCAGCTTTTTTCAACATACGCTTTTTTTCTTGCGTTCTTTTATCCATATTCATAATAGTTTCTTCATCAAACCTTATTAGAAAGTACAACCGTTTTGGATAAAGAATCAATTAACTATCTGAAACTATAGACTTTTCTGTATAAAGAATTTATAGTAGTTTTAAGACTAACTACTAACGGGAGGGTTTATGGAAGAAAAAGCGATTGTTGAATTGCAAAAGCTCGGATTTTCAAAATATGAGTGTAAGGCCTATATAGGCTTATTGAAATCACCTGCGATAACTGGCTATGAATTAAGTAAGCGTTCGGGCGTTCCGCGGTCAATGATTTATGAGGTGTTGGGGAAATTACTTGATAAAGGAGCTGTTCAAACAGTTCCTTCGGATCCCGTTGTCTATCAACCTGTTGATCCGAAACGGTTGCTTTCTCGTCTGAAAGAAGAGATGAATACATCGTTTGAATGGTTAGAGTCTTCTCTTGCAGTGTTAGAGAGTGACCAAAAGATGGATGTGGTCACTAGAATTGTCCAATACGAGCATATCGTTCAAGAAATGCTTTCGATGATTCAATCAGCGAAAAAGAGATCTGGCTGTCCATCTGGGCTCCACTTGTGAAAGAGATTGAAAAGGCTGTTCGGGAGAAAGAAGGAACGATACCGATTTTTACGGTTTTGTTTGGGGCGGAAAATAAGACATTAGGACACACGTATCACCATAACTATATGGCTCCAGGCATTGTCAGTAAACGCATGAATGGCTATTTAACTATTCTCATTCGAGATGAAGAGGAAGCTCTCATTGCTAAGTTTAGCGACAAAGGTTCAGAGTGGGCGGTGAAGTCGACAGATCCTGCTCTTGTTCTTGTAGCTACCGAATATATTCGGCATGACATTATGGTGGAAGAAGTCACAAATGCGTTCGGCCCTGAAAAGCTAGAAGCGCTGTGGAAATCGCGAGAGGATTTGATTCATGTAATGACAGGAAAAAACAGCTTAACATAAAGCTGTTTTTTTATCACAAAAATAATAGTCGTTATGCTTATAACGACTTAAGGGACGGATTAGATGTATGCAAAATTAAAGTTTGCCAGCTCTATGGCTATATTTGGTTCAATTGGTCTATTTTCAGAAAAAACTGGTCTGCACTCGATAGAGTTAGTTTTTGTGCGTTGTCTTTGTGCAAGCATTCTTTTAGGAGCAATATGGGTTTTTAGCAAACGAAAAACAAAACAACAAAAGCAAGAGCCTATCCCTCGTCGAGAGTATCTACTTGCCTTATTATGCGGGCTATTTCTTATCATAAATTGGGTCTTTTTCTTTCGTTCTTTAGAATTGATGCCTATTACTGTAGCAGTGTCCATTTATCATTTAGCACCGGTTATTGTGCTCCTTTTAGGCTCTGTTATTTTTAAAGAAAAAATAACTAAAATAGGATTGCTCTTTTTCTTTGTTTGCTTTTTTGGCACATTATTAGTTGGAGGAATCCATCAACATACTACTCTTGATGGTTTCTTCGCTACCGGTATTTTATGGGCATTTGCAGCGGCTTTTTTCTACGCCCTTACTTCCATTACGGGAAAGGGAATTCAAGTACTTAGTCCAGTGTCAACAACGGTTATTCAAACAAGTTTAGGTGTTTTATTGTTGATGCCGTTAGTAGATTGGACAAGTTTTATACCTCTTACCTTCATAAACTGGTGTTATATCCTTGTGACAGGATTTATTCATACTGGATTTGTGTTTTACTTATTTTTCAGTAGTTTGCGTGAATTAAAGGCTCAAACCATCGCTCTTTTAGTCTTTGTAGATCCGGTTGTTGCCATCTTGCTTGATGTAACCCTTTTACACTATCGTCCGGATGCTTACCAGCTGCTTGGAATCATTCTGGTATTTGTGGGAATCAGTTATTCTCCTAAAAAAGAAGAAGGGTTAGAAAAAGCATAAATGTGTTCGCTCAAACTATTAATCCAGCGCTTGTGGTGGAGTGAGTTGAAGTGATAAAGGCAAGGAAGAGATAGGCAAAATGAAGAGGAACGCGATCATCATAATTCATGCGTTCAGAGCAAAAACTTTGATGAAAGCCTTAAGGGGGACAAACCTTAAGGCTGAATTTGTTGAGAGTGTTATTTTGGGCGACACCTTAAGCGGAGATGCAATCAGCTATTCACTTCATTAATAAGCATGAGTTCTGACAGATATATTTAGCTCATGTATCAGTAAAACTGAAGTCACCATTAAAAATAGTAATTTTACTTAAGGGTAATTCAATTATAAAATTAGTTAAAATTATTAGAATAGTCTAAAAACAACTTTGCGTTTAAAAGAACAAAGAGGTGCTTGTTGATTAAACAAGAAAGGGGAATAAAATGCTTGGAAAATCTTTTGTCAAGGGGATTGTTTCCGTTCCAATTGTTTTGGTTTTATTAGCCGGATCTTCCGTTATAAAGGCTGCATCTGATCAGCCGCTGCCGGCAACTCATTCAACTATTTTAGCAAATAAGGGCGTTTATAAACAGTTGGATTTTGCGGATAAGGAAGATTTTAAGAATGCACATAAAGGATTTATTGCACCTTTAAATAAGAATCCTATTAAAAACTCAAAAGGTAACGTAGTATGGGACAGCAATCAATATTCATTTATTAAAGAGAACCAGCCAGCGAGCTCTACCGTAAATCCGAGCTTGTGGAGACAGGCTCAATTACAAAATATTTCAGGCTTATTTAAAGTAGTGGATGGCGTTTATCAAGTTCGGGGACAGGATTTATCGGTGCTTACCATTGTGGAAGGAAAAACCGGATTAATCGTTTTGGATGCGCTTTCTACAATTGAAACAGCTAAGGCAGCCATGGAACTGTATTTCGAGCATCGCCCCAAGAAAACAGTAAGTGCCATTGTTATCAGTCATAGTCATGCGGATCACTTTGGCGGTATAAAAGGCATTGCCCAATACGCGGAAAATCCAGCAAAAGTGCCTATTATTGTCCCAGCAAAATTTAACGAAGAAGCGCTGAGTGAAAATGTTCTCTTAGGTAATATCATGTCTCGGCGTGCAGGTTATATGTTTGGCAACCTTTTGTCTGCTGGTGAAAAAGGGTTCGTTACTTCCGGTATTGGCCCGGGGCTAAGTAACGGAACTTTTAGTTATTTGCCTCCAACAATGGAAGTAAAGAAAGATATTCAAACGGTAGAGATAGACGGAATAACGTTTGAATTTCTGTTGACTCTGGACTCAGAAGCTCCATCCGAAATGCATTATTATATTCATGACTATAAAACGCTGGTGATAGCCGAAAACACAGGACATACATTACACAATATTTACACATTAAGAGGGGCTAAAACGAGAGATGCCTTAAAATGGGTAGAAGCATTGGACAAAACAGTGGACCTATACGGAAGTAAAGATATAGAGGCTATGGTTACCGCTCACTCTTGGCCTGTATGGAATAAAGAGCGCATTTTAGAACAGTTGAAAAGCCAACGTGATTTATACAAGTATATTCATGACCAAACTATCCGATTGGCTAATTTGGGCTTTACGCCGGATGAAATTGCCGAAAAGCTAAAGCTTCCTGAAAAGTTAGACAAAGCCTGGGCTAATCGAGGTTATTATGGAACGATGAAACATAATGTTAAGGCCGTATATAACTATTATTTAGGATATTTCAACGGTAATCCGTCCGACTTAGACCCCTTATCTCAAGAGGAATCGGGGGAGAAATATGTGCAATATATGGGCGGGGAAAAGAAGGTTCTTAAGCAGGCAAAACTTGACTATAAAAAAGGAGAATACCGCTGGGTAGCTCAAGTCTTAAAGCATGTAGTCATGGCGAATCCCAATAATATAGAGGCAAAAAATTTATTGGCTAAAGCTTATGAGCAGCTAGGATATATGGCTGAATCCTCTGTTTGGCGTAATTTCTATCTTACCGGCGCCGAGGAGTTAAGGAATGGTGTAGCAGACTCGAAGGGAACGGGTGGAATGATGAATCTGGATACACTGCTCAATATGCCAGTGGATGATTTTCTTAAATTTTTGTCTATTAAATTAAATGGAACAAAAGCAGAAAATAAAAATATGACGTTTAACATTACATTTACAGATTCACAAGTTAACTATGTAATGAATCTAGAAAACTCCGTGTTAAATTTCAAAAAGGAGAAAACAGCATCCAAACCTGATACAACATTAGTGTTAGATAGAGTAACCTTCTACATGATTGCTTTAGGGAGAGAGAATTTGTCTGAAATGGAAAAAGCGGAGAAGGTTTCTGTTTCTGGCAGTAAGGAACGCTTCGAAAATTTCTTGTCTTTACTCGATCAATTTCACCCTAAAGTTAATATCGTTACCCCATGATGGCGGCTGCTTTAGATTATTTATAAAAAATAGCTTACATTCGGTAAAAAGGATGGATGACCACTATTGATTCCCGCGAGTTTAATTCTTAACCTCGTGGGCTTGAATTTAATCGTTAATTCTGCAGCCATCCATCCCTGTTTTCATAAATCCACTCACCGTTCTTTAATTAAATCATCCTGCTTGATAACAGAATTGAAAATCAATAAGGTGAAAAAATATTCAACCTTTGACAATTTGAAAGCAATTGTAAGCGCTTCCTGTGAAGGCTTGAAACAGCGCGTTGCCAATATAGATAGAAGTCTTTAAAACTGGAGGGATGAGGAATGCAGTTGTATGTAAGCAAGAAACGAAAATTTATTATCAGTGGTCTCTTATTTATTGGGATGATTTTAAGCTTTTTTGATCGAGTGGCCATAAATGTCGGTATTATTCCTATTACAGATGAGTTCCATCTCAATACGTCTCAAACGGGTTTGCTAATCAGCATATTTTTTGTTAGTTATTCTCTAATGCAGCTGCTTGGTGGGTGGATGACCGATAAATATGGAGCTCGAGTGATGATTACGGTCTCTTTATTTAGCTGGTCTGTATTCACGATGATGACAGGGTTTGCGTGGTCATTTCTATCTTTATTATTCGTTCGTTTTCTGTTCGGATTAGGAGAGGGGCCTTTCTATCCAGCCAGTATGTCCACGATAAGAGAGAACTTTCCAGAAGAAGAACGGGGCCGGGCCAATTCCTTTTTCTTGTCTGCTCAAAATATTGGGGGAATATTAGGTACTGCTCTTGCTGCTTCCATGGTAGCTGCGTTCGGCTGGAGAGGCATGTTTACTATTGCGGGGGTTTTAGGGATTTTAATTTCTTTTGGTATTTGGTTTGTTCTCAAGCCTCAAAGCACAAAAGAGGTTAAGCAATTCAATAAAATACAAAATAAAGTTTCTATTAAGTTATTGTTTAAAACCGAAAATATTTGGAAACTCATTACGTTCAAATTTCTATGTAATATTATTAACTATGGTCTAATATCATGGATGCCTATCTATTTAGTTAAGGAAAAAGGGGTCGAGTTGGTAGCCGCCGGGGGATTGTTGGCGATTCCTTATATTTTTGGGTTTTTAATGTTTAATGTCAGCGGGTGGCTGCTGGATAAATATATGGCTAATCGTGAAAAATATCTTGCTGCTGCAGGCGCCTTATTATCGGCAATTTTTCTCTATTTAATGTCTAACGCCACATCTATAGCACTTATCATCACCTATCTTACTCTTAACTCCATAGCGCTCTCTTTCTTTGGAACCGTTCTTTATACAATTATTATAAAATATGCTCCGAAAGAAGTTACCGGTTCTGCCTCTGGACTTGTAACTTTTGCCGGGCAAATTGCCGGTGGTGTTTCGCCTTTGGCTATTGGCCTAATTATTCATCTATTTAATAACTCCTACAATGCAGCTTTTTGGTTTTTAATGATCGTAGCGTTACTCGGAACAGCAGTGGCCATATCTATCAAAAACAATCCAACTCAACCGGCAAAACCATACGAAAAAACAACTACCATAGTATAAAACTAGAAAGAGTATCCTATTTAGCGTAGATGGTTTAAACTGTTCTAATCTTCTTCTCTAAAATTGAAAGGGTTTTCCGTTAGAGATATGATATTGGTAGCAGGATAGAAGGAGAATGAGCCATGAATATTGAACAATTAGAATACATTATAAAGGTAGCCGAGGTAAATTCAATTTCCACAGCTTCAGAAAAACTCCACATTTCTCAGTCTGGAATCAGCATGGCTATTACAAGTCTCGAAAATGAATTAGGTATCAAAATCTTCAAGCGATCACGATTAGGAACCATACCTACAGAAGACGGAAAAGAAATTATCCAAAAAGCTCATGAGGTATTGAGCAAGCTGGAGGAAATTAGAGACAGTGCGCAAATGCACTCGGATACAATGGAAAAAGAGCTGCGTCTATCATCCACACAAGGTTTATTTCTTACGATTTTGCCCAAATCCTTAGCCTTATTTAAAAAAAAGTACCCTGAAGTAAAAATTATGATTGAAGAAAAAGGGGGACAAGAAATCATCGAAGATGTATTAAATGATAAAATTGACATCGGCCTATTAAATATTCCACCGCTTAAACCAAAGGAAAGTGAGTTGGAATTTCAACCTTTAATGGAAGCGAAAGTAATTGTGTCAGTCAGCAGGAACTCTTCTTTAGCAGGCCGAAAAAGTATAAGCCCCGAAGAACTGCTGAACGAAGACTTAGTCGTCTACAATGGACCAAAAATGAAAAGGTTTATTAAAGAATTTTTTGCTCGTTACGGCGAAATGAATGTTTTGTTTTTCACAAATAATACAGAGATTATCAAAAAAACAGTCGCTGAGGGATTAGCCATTTCCTTTTCTTATGATATTGGAATGAATAGTGATCCCTATTTTCTAGGCGGAGAACTGGTAGCTATTCCTTTAATAAATCTAGAAAACAATTCAATGGAACTGGGCTACGTTCGCTCGAAGAAGCAATATTTTTCAAAGGCTGCTAAGGAATTTATCAAATGTCTCGAATTTTATACTACTCTTAAATATTAGTTTCCTATGTTGAAGGGAAACTAATATTTTTTTATCTTTCATCAATATTTTTTATGTACTTATCATATTTTGTTATTTTACTTAAATGAAATTTATATTTAAAATTAATTATTATAATATTTAAAACTTTTAAATAGTTGGTAGATTCTACAAAATAAAAATCGAAAGGGGAAGCCTATGTTAACGACGCGGGAAGAAGAATTAGAGATACTTCAAACAAAGTTGCAGCATTTTATTCAAAATGAATTGCTTCCATATGAAAAGAAGCAAGGGTTAAATGCTGAAGAGGATATTCCGATGGAGGCTATTCAGTGGGTAAGAAAGCGATCAAGGGAATTGGGCTTTTACGGCATTAATCTTCCTGAAAAGTATGGAGGGCAGAATGTTAGTTTAAGAGGGTTATGTATGCTTAAGGAAGAATTGGCGCGTTCTGGAGCTGTTTTATGGGGGCAAGTGATTGGCGAGATTGGTGGACCACTAAGAATCGGCCAGATGTTGGAAAGCTTTACAAAAGAGCAGATCGAAAAATATGTGTTGCCCGTCGTATCTGGAGAAGCTAGCTGCTGTTTTGCACTGACAGAACCAAATGCTGGATCGGATGCTTTTGCTATTGAAACAACAGCTGTCAGGGACGGTGGCGATTATATAGTAAATGGGAAGAAGCACTTTATTAGTGCAGCTCCTTATGCTGACTTTGCTATTGTCATAGCCAAAGAATTGCAGGAAGGAGAAAAAGCAAGGATTACCGCTTTCTTGATAGATAAAAAAACATCCCAGCATTCAGGGTTTGAACTGGGAGATATTCAAGTTCCCCTATCAGGAGAACGAATACATGCTGAATTGATTTTCAAGCAATGTCGAGTACCTGCCGCTAATATCATCGGAGAACCAGGAAAAGGGCTGCAGCTCGGATTGAAAAGAATAAACACCAATCGCGTTTCACATGCAGCGGGTTTTGTCGGAATGGCTCAACGTCTTCTCGATTTATCTATTGATCATGCTAAAACGAGAGTGCAACACGGACGGCCTATCAGTGATTTTCAAGCAATTCAGCACATGCTCGCGGAAATGGCAACGGAGATCTACGCAGCGAGGTGTATGGTCTATGATGTGGTTGAAAAAATTGACAGAGGAGAGGAGGAGAGAGCCGGTGCATCTATGGCTAAGTTGTTTGCTTCAGAGGTGAATAGTCGTGTGGCTGATAAAGCTATCCAAATTCTTGGCTCTAAAGGATTAGTGAAAGGGCATCCGGTAGAAAAAATGTATAGAAGTGCGCGGATGTATCGAATTTTAAGTGGAACCTCAGAAATCCAAAAAAATACGATTGCTAAGGCACTATTGAAAAATTAAGAGCTCTTTTATGGAGGGGATAATGAATGTGGGATAAGATAACATTTCAATCACTGGTGTATAAAGGAATAAAGCGATTTGGCGAACTGCCAGCCATTACTTTGCTACCGAGTGGAGAAACGATAACTTATAAAGAGCTATGGAACAAGATAGAACGGATTTCTTCTTACTTACTTCGCTTAGGTGCCGGAAGAGGTATTCACATAGCGACTATTATTCCAAATAGCTTGGAAAGTGTGATGTTTGGTTTGGCTGTTCAGCAATGTGGTGCTACTTTGATACCAATAGGTGAAAAGCTAGGAAAACGAGAAATAAATTTTATTTTAAAAGAAACAAAACCCAAACTGGTGATAATAGCTGCACAGACACACTTTGATACCTTCCTCGAATATTTAGGAGAAGCAAAAGAAGAAGGTGTTCATATCATTGGCCTTCCTGAATTTGGTCATCATTATCCGGAAGGGTTTGAACAGTTCCAATGGCCCGAAGAAATCGAAGATGTAGACTTGCCAATTGCTAAGAAAGAAGATATCGCTCTTCTATCCTATACAGGCGGGACAACCGGTACGCCTAAAGGAGTAATGCATTCTCAGCAAGGATTGGGTGCTGCCATCATTTCCGCTGCTATCGAGGATCCGCTTGATGACCGGGACCGATTATTGCTGAGCACGCCAATTGTTCATTCGGCCGGTTCGTTGCTTTGGAGATCTCTTGTGTCAGGAGTGCATATTTATGTGATGCGATCATTTAATGCGGAAACGTTCATACAAGCCATAAAAGACCATGAGATTACGACCACCTTTATGGTGCCGACTATGTTATATAGGCTTCTCGATCAGGCAAGGAAGATTGACTATGATATGAGCTCGATGCGCAGCATCTTCTATGGAGCGTCACCAATTTCGCAAAAGCGTTTAAAAGAAGCTTTCGAGGTATTTGGACCAATTATGCGTCAGCAATACGGAATGACAGAATGTAATATTGTCATTACAAGACTATCGAAAAGCGCTCATATTTGGGCTTATCATAACAATGCAGAGGTGTTGAAGAGCTGTGGGAAGCCATGCCTATTTACTGAAGTTCGTCTGATTGACGATAAAGGAAACGACGTAAAGCCGTTCGAGCTTGGAGAAATTATCGTAAAATCACCAGCGATGATGGTGGGTTACTATCAAAGACCTGACCTTACCCAGGAATCCATTCGTGACGGCTGGTTCTACACCGGAGATATTGGCAGGTGGGATGAAAACGGTTACCTTTATATTGTAGATCGGAAGAAAGATATGATCATTACAGGTGGAATGAACGTATATTCTTCAGAAGTGGAACGAGTAGTGAATCAGCACCCCTCTATTGCATTAAGTGCGTGTATAGGTGTTCCCCACCCAGATTGGGGGAGGCGGTATGTATAGTTGTATCACTGCGAGAAGGATTGACCTGTACTAGCGAGCAATTAATTGATTTCTGCAAACAAAGAACCTCCAAATATATGATACCTAAAGTCGTCCATTTTCTTGATAAATTTCCATTAACACCGATTGGGAAAATTGATAAAAAGGCATTAAGAAAGATGTTTGCAGAAGGTATTTTAACTATCTAGGGGAGGTTTCTTAAAAGAAGGTTTGACTAAGCGATATGATGACTGCCTCTCTCGGAATATTTTGTTTTGGTTAGATCTTTACTCTGTTTAAGGAGAGAGAATATGGTTACTACAACAAGCTTGTTGCTTTTCATTATTGGAATCATCGCCGGGGGATATGGAACAATTGTTGGGGCTGGAGGGGGATTTATATTTGTTCCCGTGCTGTTAATTGTCTTTCAAATGGAACCTACAGTTGCAGCAGGTTCTGGCTTGGTATTGGTATGTATTAATTCCATAGCCGGAGCAATAGGATACGCGAAAAAAAAGATGATTCATTACAGAATAGGGGCTGCTGTGGGAATGGGCGCGTTGCCTAGTTCTATTGTGGGTGTCTGGTTCCTGCAATCCTATCCTTCTAACTTTTTTTATATCCTTTTTGCCAGCATTTTAATTGCATTAGGCTTGTTTTTATTAGCTAAAAATGTGCCAATTCGACTCAACAGAAAAGAAGCTCTAGTAGCTAGCTCCAAGGGGAAATCCGAACACTTATCTATACGAAATAAAAGCATGGAGCCTTCCTTGCAAAACCCCGCTCGTTTAATGATTATACAATTACTAACAGTGGGGTTTTTTATCGGAGTATTATCCAGCTATTTGGGAATAGGCGGCGGCTGGCTTCTTGTTCCAGTCTTAATTTATTTATTTCATATTTCACCTCACCAGGCAGCTGCAACCTCCGTCTTTTCTATATGTTTATACTCTTCGGTTGGGGGGTTCTTTCAATTCTTATATGGTCATGTAGATTGGGAGATAGTTATTTGGGGAGGGATAGGAGTGACCATTGGAGCGCACCTTGGAGTAATTTCAGCCCAGAAACTGCCAAGTAAAATGATTATCCAAATGTTATCCATATTGCTAATAGTTATCGGTTTTCGTATGTATTTAAATTAAAGGTGCATAGGCTAGTCGCTTAGTAAAAGAGAAGAAATAAAAAGTGGCTCCTTTGCCTTGGAGATTTCGTGCGATTGGCGAAGGGCAGCCTAAAAGTCGGTGGCTTCCATCTTACGGAAACGGCTTTGTTGTAGTTTCTTTATTAGAAAATTTTATCCTGGAATGGTTGCGTATGATAAAAGAGGTGAGGGAGTTTATGCCAAAGCAGTATAGCTTTATTTCTCCTATCGAAATCCATTTTGGAGAGAAATCGGTACAAAAGCTCGAACGGATTTTTCGAGAGCTCAAGAGCAAAAGCGTATTTTTAATTTGTGATCCTGTTGTTTTAAAGTTAGGGCTTGTTAAAAGTGTAATAGACATCGTTATGAGAAACAACATTGCTGTAAAAGTTTGTGATCAAGTAGAGCCAGAACCATCTATAACACTAGCGCAACAATTTCTTGATGAGATACACCAAGATCGTTATGACCTTGTAATTGGGATAGGCGGTGGCAGTGCACTAGACTTAGCTAAGTCGGTAGCGGTGTTGGCTGCTCACGAAGGAAGGGCAGAGGAGTATTTAAACTTAACACAGCAAAGAAAGATTTCAAAAAAAGGCATTAAGAAAGTGCTGATTCCTACTACCGCTGGAACGGGTGCGGAGGTAACGGACATTGCGGTATTTAGCGTGAATGAGACAAAAGATGTTATTACTCATAAATATTTACTTGCGGATTACGTAATTGTTGATCCCGAACTAACATATTCACTGCCACAGCAAGCTACTGCTGCAAGTGCTGTAGATGCATTTACTCATGCCATTGAGTCCATTACTTCAAGGTTTTCTAATCCGCTATCCAATGCTTTTGCGAAAAATGCGCTAGAGCGGATTTACCAATGGATCCGAGTAGCTGTTTGGAATGGGGATGATAGACTTGCTCGTCAACAATTATCACTCGGCAGCCTGGAAGCAGGATTAAGTTTTTATAACGCAGGAGTAGCAGGAGTACATGCTTTAGCTTACCCGTTAGGAGGACAGTTCAAAGTAGCGCATGGAGAAGCGAATGCGGGGTTGCTGCCATATGTATATGCGAATATTTGGCCGTCATGCGTGAGGCAGTTAGCCGAGGTAGGCCAGATAATTGGATCTTATTCAACTGGGAAATCTGAACGTGAAAATGCCAAAAAAGTTGTACAGTCGCTATATGATTTGGTTAAGGATTCAGGCTTGCCACTTTCTCTTTCTGCTTATGAAGTGAGGGAAAAGGATTTAAAAAATTTAACAAGACATGCACTTTTACAAGAACGATTATTAGAAAGAAGTCCTAAAAAGTTAACAGAAAAGGATATTTATGAAATTTATACAAACGCATATACTGGAAGGTTAATTTTAGAATAAGGGGTTAAGAAAGGTTTGTATCTAACAACTCAGATTACGAAGAAGACCGTTAAAAAGCAAAAGAAATCCTACGATAGAAAAACTGCTCAAGACTTTTATTTCGATAGTAAATAATCAAGGGGGGGATTATTTTGTATCAAAACATTCAAGTATACATACAGGAGCAAATTGGAGTTATTGAAATTTATCGAGAGGAGGTTTTGAATGCTTTAAATAATGAATGCATTCTCGATATTCGTGATGCGCTTTATTCCTTTAAATATGACGATGAAGTGCGTGTTGTCATTATTAAAGGTAGCGGAGACAAAGCATTTGCCGCAGGGGCAGATATAGAAGAACTTCAACATTTAGATCATCTTGACGTCATGACTAATGAAGGTATCCACGACCTCCTAAACGAGCTTGAAACATTTGAAAAACCGACTATCGCGATGGTAAATGGTTTTGCTCTAGGGGGAGGATGTGAATTAACACTAGCCTGTGATATTCGAATCGCTTCAAATAATGCAAAGTTCGGGTTGCCAGAATTAAATCTTGGCATTATACCGGGAGCTGGAGGCACACAAAGATTATTACAGCATATAGGACTCGGAAACACACTTTATTTGATTTTTACAGGAAACATGGTCGATGCGGCAACTGCACAACAAATGGGTTTAGTAAGCGCTGTAGTAAACCAGCAGGAGCTTGAAAAAGAAACATTTAACATAGCTAAAAAATAATAAGTAAAGGACCGGTAGCCACGAAATTTGCAAAATTGGCCATTAAATCTCAATCTCGAGCAGCATTGCAAAATAGTCTCCTTATTGAAAAACTGGCACAGTCGGTGTTGTTTGCTACTCAAGATAAGCAGGAAGGTATGGAAGCATTTTTTAAAAAGCGTAAGCCAGAGTTTAAAAATCAATAAGATGAAACGGTACATAGTAAGACAATGCGAGTAGAGGAATGAATAATAAATAAAAGAGGGATAAATATGTATACAACAACGCTTACTCCCCGAATTTCTGAAACAGATGCTGTAGGGCATATTAATAACACTACTATTCCAATCTGGCTAGAAGCCGGGCGTCATCAAATCTTTGCTTTGTTTAACCCGGATCATAAATTTCACGATTGGAAAATGATCATTGTTAAGACAACGATTGAGTACAAGGAGCAAATCTTTTTTGGGGTGGATATTGAAGTTTGCTGTTGGGTAAAAAGGGTTGGCCATACTAGCTTGGAGCTGTATGAGGAAATTTGGCAGGCAGGGAAAAAGTGTGTAATTTCTTCTACTGTTTATGTGAATTTTAATAAAGAACATCAGCGGAGCGAAGCAATTCCTTCTTCACTTCGCATGGAATTAGAACAACATTTACTTATATGAAAGCATGTAAAATAAATAGTGAATTTTTTCAATAAAACGAAGTAGCTTATAAAGATAAATTTACCGGGGGAGGGCTTTTTATATTACTAATGATTGGCCCTATTTTTTGTAGGGCTTGTGTGATTTTTGCTCCATCTTTATCGGAATGATTGCTACCATTTGCTCTAAATCAGCCATAAAAATCTATTATATGGATATTTAAAAAAGTTGTTGACTGCGTATTTAAGAGAATGGTATATTACTATTTGCTGTTAAAGCAGCTGATTTGGTAGAAAATATTTTTTTAAAAGTCATTGACATTATGTTGGATAAATGTTAAATTAAAAAGGTCGCTAAAAACGACTCAGATGAAATTGATCTTTGAAAACTGAACAAAATACATGCCAGTAAGTTAATTCTTATTTTTAAAACATGAGCAAGTCAAACAATCTTTTTGGAGAGTTTGATCCTGGCTCAGGACGAACGCTGGCGGCGTGCCTAATACATGCAAGTCGAGCGGACTTGACGGAGCTTGCTCTGTTCAAGTTAGCGGCGGACGGGTGAGTAACACGTGGGTAACCTGCCTGTAAGACTGGGATAACTCCGGGAAACCGGGGCTAATACCGGATATTCTTTTTCTTCGCATGAAGAAGAATGGAAAGGCGGCTTTTAGCTGTCACTTACAGATGGACCCGCGGCGCATTAGCTAGTTGGTGAGGTAACGGCTCACCAAGGCGACGATGCGTAGCCGACCTGAGAGGGTGATCGGCCACACTGGGACTGAGACACGGCCCAGACTCCTACGGGAGGCAGCAGTAGGGAATCTTCCGCAATGGACGAAAGTCTGACGGAGCAACGCCGCGTGAGTGAAGAAGGTTTTCGGATCGTAAAGCTCTGTTGTCAGGGAAGAACAAGTACCAAAGTAACTGTTGGTACCTTGACGGTACCTGACCAGAAAGCCACGGCTAACTACGTGCCAGCAGCCGCGGTAATACGTAGGTGGCAAGCGTTGTCCGGAATTATTGGGCGTAAAGCGCGCGCAGGCGGCTTCTTAAGTCTGATGTGAAAGCCCACGGCTCAACCGTGGAGGGTCATTGGAAACTGGGAGGCTTGAGTGCAGAAGAGGAGAGCGGAATTCCACGTGTAGCGGTGAAATGCGTAGAGATGTGGAGGAACACCAGTGGCGAAGGCGGCTCTCTGGTCTGTAACTG